>CAZHPY010000008.1:0-18980 GCA_964534705.1 uncultured Planctomycetia bacterium
AGCGGTAGCCAAAGAAAAAGTCGCTAAGAAACCCTGGAAACCCTTCAGCTTTGCCGCCAAAAAAGATGGAGCTGAAAAGCCTGTGGTTGAAACACCGGCTGCCGAAACAAAAAAAGAAAAGAGCTCATGGAAGCCATTAAATTTTGATATCAGGAAAGATAAAGAAGTGATCGGGGACATGCCTGCTAAGAAACCCTGGACACCGTTTAGCTTTGCCGCCAAGAAAGAAGCGGTAGCCAAAGAAAAAGTCGCTAAGAAACCCTGGAAACCCTTCAGCTTTGCCTCCAAGAAAGAAGAGCCGGCGACCGGAGCCAGTCCGGAAGAGCCAAAACAGGGTTCATGGAAGCCGCTCAATTTTGGAAAAAAGTAACGCAAGAGGATCAAAATGAAAAAAATACCTTTATCAGGACCCGTCATGATAGTTTTAGCAGCGGTCTTTTTTATTTCCGGATGTGGTTATACCACTAGGTCGCTTTTACCGCCTGAGTTCAAGACCATATATGTCGAGAATTTTATCAATAAAATACAGGTTACCGCGGAGTCCAGCGATGAAAGGATGTATAGAGGGTATAGGCCAGGCATGGAAATTGATGTATCAAAGGCCATACGCGATAAATACTTATTTGACGGCAATCTAAGGGTCGCTGATTCCAGGAACGCAGACCTGATACTGAGCGGAGAACTTATAGATTTCAGGAATGAGGCCCTGAGGTATGATGATAATAATAATGTATTGGAATACAGGATCAGGATGGTCATCAACATGGATTTGCAGACGCGGGATGGGAAGATAAGGTGGAAAGAGTACGGTTTTGCGGGTGAATCATTGTATAACACTACCGGAGCTCTAGCGAAGAGTGAAGCTGTAGCCATACGGGAAGCCGAGGCTGATCTTGCCAGACGTGTTGTGGAGAGAACAATTGAAGAATGGTAAACCCCGCCCATTCCCCTCAGCCGGAATCAAGTCGTAGAACAGGCGGGGTAAATACACAACCTGCCGTAATCCTGCTTGCCGGAAAAGAGAGATATCTTAAAGAAAAAGCCATAAAAGATCTTCGCTCATCGTTCTTGGATAATAATTGCCAGGAATTAGATTATAAGGTACTTCACGGCACGGATACATCCGCCGACGAAATATTATCTTCCGTTTCTACCATACCTTTTTTTTCATCAAAAAGACTTGTCGTAATAAAGGATTTTGACAGATTATCAAAAGAGGATAAGTCGCGCCTCATTAACTATATCAAGAACCCAAACCAGTATACCTGCCTTATTATTGACTCGGATGAGGGCACGATCATTGAGGATGACCCATCGATCGCAAGATATCTAAGGGTAATGAGGTTTTCGAACCCTGCGGAGGCGGAGACCTCTTCCTGGATAGCGCGATTCGTATCTTCGCGGGGTAAAACAATAGAAGAAGGCGCGATCGAGATATTAAGGGAATCTCATGGAGGGGACTTATTAAGCTTGTCTCAGGAGATGGAAAAGTTGATAGCCTATGCCGGTTCCCGCAATAAAATAACATCGGCTGATGCTGAAGATCTTGTAGGTAAAAGCGTCTTATCTTCAGCTTTTGACATTGCCCATGCCGTTGCCGAGATGGATACCAGCAGGGCAATAAGCATAATCCGCGAACTGTCTGTCCACGGGAAAAGGCCGCATGAGATCATCGGGCTGTTGTCATGGCATTTTAAGACTCTACTCAGGATAAAGACCCTTTTTTCTTTAAGGCGTACGGAGCATGCCGTTATCCAGGAACTGCGGCTGCCAAGAAAGAGCGCTCAGGCGTTATTTACGCAAAGCGCGTTATATTCTTATGAACAAATAGGGCATAAGCTGCAGGTCCTGCTGGAAGCGGACTTGGGGATAAAAAGGACAAAGTATAGCCCTTCTCTTATTTTAGAATTCGCTGTTATAAGACTATGCCTTGCCGGTTAGCGCAAGCTTTTTTGTCAGGCGGGAGATCTTCCGCGAAGCGGCGTTCTTATGAATAATACCTTTTGTGGCTGCCTTATCGATCTTCGATATAAGCATCCTTAAGGTTGTTTTTGCCTCGTCTGTTTTTTTCGCCGAAGCGAGTTTTTCGAATTTTTTTATCAGCGAATGCAATTCTGATTTTGTGGATATATTTCTTACGTGTCTTTTTTTTGATTTGCGCAAATCTTTGAATGAAGCTCTCTTTATAGGCATTTTTTATATTCCTTCCCTTTTAGAGGGAAAATTATAGCATGCCGCAACGCATATAGTCAAGGTTTTTTACTATGAGTCCCGTTACATCTCATAAAATAATGAGGTAACGGGCAAGATTATGAATAATCTGGAGATGTAACGGGATGAGCAAAAAACACCTCATTAGATCAACGGGAACTATAGGCATAGCTACTGCGGCCAGCAGGGTGCTTGGCTTTATCCGCGATATCGTGATAGCCGATTTATTCGGTACCGGCCTGGCGGCCCAGGCCTTTTTTGTCGCCTTCAGGATACCAAATAGCCTGCGCGATATTGTAGGCGAGGGGGCGATGAACTCGGCCATAGTCCCTGTTTTAACTGAATATAAGACCAGGAATGAGGACCAGGAGTTTTTGCGTGTATCAAGGATACTGTTTAACATATCATTAGCGGCGCTTACGGCCCTTACGATAGCAGGCATTATTTTTTCTCCTCTAATAATACGCCTCATCGCGCCCGGTTTTGTGCGCGAGCCGTCAACGATGGACCTTACCATACAACTGAACAGGATAATGTTCCCGTACCTTATATTGATAGGCCTTACCGCTTATACGATGGGCGTGTTGAATACCCTGAAACATTTTGCAAGCCCTGCTTTCGGCCCATGCCTTCTGAATATCGCCCTCATAGCCGCAGCGCTATGGTTATGTCCAAGTCTTGGCGTGATGGGACTTGTTGTAGGAGTGATGGCAGGAGGCGTTTTGCAGTTATTATTAAACATAGTGACTATGTACAGGAAAGGGCTGACACTTCGTCTTAAAGAGGGCTTAAGGCATCCCGCAGTCAAAAAAATAGGCCTTCTCATGATACCGCGCGCGTTTGGCTCGGCTATATATCAGGTAAACATATTTGTCGATACAATGGCTGCGTCACTGGCATGGATAGTCGGCGCAGGCGGCGTAGCGGCGCTGTATTATGCAAACAGGCTGATACAATTCCCTCTAGCCATATTCGGGCTGGCCCTGGCGCAGGCAGCGCTACCGAAGTTAAGCCAGGAATTCTCAATGAACGACATACCGCGCATGAAAGATACGCTGTCTTTTTCCCTGAGAACGACTTTTTTAGTGATGATACCGGCCAGCGTAGGGCTGGCGCTTCTGGGGACGCCAATAGTGAAGTTGCTTTTTCAGAGGGGGCAATTTGACGCATACTCGACTTACATAACCCAGAGCGCGCTTTTTTTCTATTCATTCGGATTGTTCGCGTATAGCGGCGTAAAACTCCTTGTAACATGTTTTTATTCCATGCAGGATACGGTGACGCCGGTAAAGACCGCTTTTGCGGCGGTGATCATTAACATAATACTTATATTTTTATTGATGTGGCCCTTAAAATTGGGCGGTATCGCCCTGGCAACTTCCATTTCCGCGACATTTAATTTTGTGGCCTTGTACATTATCCTCAGGAAGAGGCTTGGCCCATTACATACAAGGGATCTTATAGATTCCTTCGTCCGTATCCTTTTGTCCAGTTTGGCAATGGGCGCCGTTTTGAAAATTTTATCCGAAAACTTAAAGGGCATCGAAGGGCTGCTGGCGGCTATTGCCGCAGGCATTGTCACGTTCATTGCCGCCGCTTATATTTTTAAGGTGAGGGAAATAGAGAGGGCCTTTGCGTGGGTGTTAAAGAAACGGTAAATAACCTGCCCCATACTCCGGGTGTATATATAATGAAGAGCGGCTCCGGTGAAGTTTTGTATGTAGGTAAGGCGAATGACCTGAAAAAAAGGGTCTCTTCTTATTTCCAGAGATCGAAAAAACATCCGGAACGAATAGAGTCGCTCGTTTCCCACGTAGCAGAGATAGATTTCCTTCCGGTTTCGACAAGCGCCGAAGCGCTTATTTATGAAAACGGGCTCATAAAACAATTATCTCCAAAATACAATGTGGCACTGCGCGATGATAAGAGCTACCCCCTGCTTAAGCTGACGGTCAATGAAAAATTCCCCCGCCTTATATTGACAAGGGAAAGGAAGGATGACGGCTCGATATATTACGGCCCTTACACAAGCGCGAAACTGCTGAAGGAAGCGCTTAAGATCTTACAGAAACTGTTTCCTTTGAGGACGTGTAATAAGATGCCGAAAAGAGAATGCCTGTATTTCTCCATACGTGAATGCATGGGGCCTTGTATCGGAAAGATAAATGAAGAGCGCTACAATAATATGGTAACGCAATTGAGGCTGTTCCTGGAAGGCAGGCGCGCTGAACTGATAAGGTTCCTGGCAGACAAGATGAAGGAATTGTCGAAAGAAGAAAGATTTGAAGAAGCAATGGAATACAGGGACAGGATGGAGGCTTTAAGCACGGTCAGGGAAGACAGGGTCTATTACAAGCCTATAGAAGAGATCGAAGAACTTAAAAGGATACTTGGAATAAAAGAAAGGCCTGAAAGGATAGAGGCATTCGATGTCTCGAACATCATGGGCGAGGAAGCGTGCGGTTCTCTTGTATGTTTCTACAAGGGTAAACCGGATAAAAATGGATACAGGAAATTCAGGATAAAGACCGTTAAGGGAATGGACGATTACAGCATGATGAGAGAAATAGTCAGGCGCAGGTACACGAGGAGCCTGGATGAAAAGAAACCATTGCCGGACCTTATAGTGATCGACGGAGGTAAGGGGCACCTTGGCGTAGCGCTTGACGAATTAAGGAAGCTTTCCCTTGGTAATATTCCTGCCATCGGTATAGCCAAGCAATTCGAGCATATCTATGTTGAAGACAGGAAAGAACCGATCGTCCTGCCGAAAGAGTCCAAGGCGCTGCATTTGCTTGAACGCATACGCGATGAGGCGCACAGGTTCGCGATATCGTACCATAAGAAACTGATGTCAAAAAGGATGTTAAAATGAAAAAGAAAGATCGGGCAATAACAGATTTCGAAAAAAAGGTTTATGCCGTAGTCGCAAAAATACCCAAAGGCGAGGTCAGGTCATATAAATGGGTAGCAGCCCGGATAGGCAACCCGGGAGCCAGCAGGGCGGTCGGTAACGCACTTAATAAAAATCCATTTATAGGGAAGGTGCCGTGCCATCGGGTAATAAGATCGGACGGTTCTGTCGGCGGGTTCGCGCGGGGAACGGAAGAAAAGAGAAAGATGTTAAAACGCGAACTGGTTGACCGCATATTATAATATTGATATAATTACCACATAATACATTAGGAGGAATAAAATGCTAGATGAGCTTAAAGCCGAATTGAAGACCGTGGAAGAAAAACTTAAGAATATCAGAGGTTATCTTTGACATAGATTCCAAATTAAGCAGGACCGCTATTTTGGAAAAGGAAACCGGCACTGAGAACTTCTGGGCAAATAAAGAACGTTCGCAGGAAGTGGTTAAAGAGCTGAAATCCTTAAAATATATAGTAGAGCCATTTATAAAGATCGAAGCCGGCGTAAAAGACATACAGGATATCGTAGGGATCGCCGGCGCCGAAGATACCGATTCCCTGAAACATTTCAAGGAAGAGCTGTCTAAGATAATCCTGCGTCTTGATGACCTGGAATTCAAAACGCTCCTTAACGGGGAAGCGGACCCTAACAATGCCATTCTCAGTGTGAATGCCGGGGCGGGCGGTACAGAAGCTTGTGACTGGGCAGGGATGCTGCTGCGCATGTACACTATGTGGGCAGAATCTAAAGGATATACCATTACATGGATAGACCAGCTGGCTGGCGAAGAGGCGGGGATAAAAAATGCCACGTTGCTTATAAAAGGCGACTATGCATACGGTTATCTCAAAGCCGAGTCCGGCGTTCACAGGCTGGTAAGGATCTCGCCGTTCGATTCGAATAAAAGGCGGCATACATCATTTGCGTCAATAGATGTCATACCGGAGGTCTCGGACGAGATAAAGATCGAGATAAAAGAGCCCGATATTAAGGTAGATACATATCGGGCCGGGGGAAAGGGCGGCCAGCATGTCAACAAGACCGACTCGGCCGTGCGCATAACGCATATTCCCACGGGGATAGTGACGCAGTGCCAGAATGAACGCTCGCAGTTCAAGAATAAAGATATGGCAATGAAACTGTTGAAGGCGAAACTTTATGAGCGGGAGATGCAGAAAAAAGCCAAGGAGACTGAAAACGCGTATTATTCAAAGAAAGACATTGAATGGGGAAGCCAGATACGCTCATATGTCCTGCATCCTTATAAAATGGTAAAGGACCACAGGACTGATTTTGAAATGGGCAATGCCGATGCCGTGCTGAACGGAAAGATAGACGGGTTTATCGAAGCATACCTGAAAAGCCGCAGGAATAAAAATGTTTAATTATATACTCAAGAAAATAGTCGGGACGCAGAATGAGCGGATAGTAAAGTTATTAAAGCCCACGGTCGACGCCGTAAACGTGTTCGAACCGGCCATATCGAAATTGTCGGATACCGAGTTGCGCGCTAAGACGGACGAATTCAGGGCCAGGATAGCCGCGCGGCGCAAAGATTACCAGGACCGCATGGATGAGATGGAGGGCCTTTACAAGACCACCACTTCCCCGGACGAGAAAGAGAAGGTGAAGAGGAAATTCCGGGACCTGAAAAATGGTATATTCGCCGATGTCCTTCCGGAAGCTTTCGCGGTCGTGAGGGAGGCGGCAAAGAGGACCCTTAAGATGCGCCATTTTGACGTACAATTGATGGGCGGTATGGTGCTGCACCAGGGCAAGATCGCCGAAATGGCTACCGGAGAAGGTAAGACGCTCGTAGCGACTTTGCCGGTCTATCTTAATGCGCTTACGGGGGAAGGCGTGCATGTAATAACCGTCAATGATTACCTGGCTAAAAGGGACAGGAACTGGATGGGGCCCGTTTATGAATTCCTGGGTTTGACCGTCGGTGTCATATATCATGACATGGACCAGGCAGAGCGCAAAAAAGCCTACGACAGCGATATCACATACGGTACCAACAACGAGTATGGGTTTGATTATCTAAGGGATAATATGGTGGTCCATAAAGAGGATATGGTCCAAAGAGGGCACAATTACGCGATAGTCGACGAAGTGGATTCTATCCTCATAGACGAATCGCGAACGCCTCTTATAATATCCGGCCCTGCCGAGGAATCGACCGACAAGTATTACATCATAAATAAAATAGTCCCGAACTTAAGAGGAAAGACGATAACCGACAAAGAGGAGATAGAGGCAAAGCATAAAGGCGTCGATATAGAAAAAGGCATAGACTATATCGTCAATGAGAAGAACCACACCGTGAATCTGACAGAAGAGGGCACGCTAAAATGCCAGCAGTTGCTGGGAGTAAAAAATCTCTATGATGATGTGCAGTCGGAATGGGAACACCATATAAGACAGGCGATCAGGGCGCATGCGTTATATAAAAAAGACGTAGATTATGTCGTAAAAGACGGCGAGGTAATGATAGTCGATGAGTTTACCGGGCGGCTTATGCCGGGCAGGCGCTGGTCCGACGGCCTCCATCAGGCGGTAGAGGCGAAGGAGAATGTCCGTATCGAAAGGGAAAACCAGACGCTCGCCACCATCACCTTCCAGAATTATTTCAGGATGTATAAAAAACTTGCCGGCATGACCGGAACGGCAGAAACAGAGGCTGTAGAGTTCAGCAAGATATACGGCCTTGACGTGGCTGTCATCCCAACGAACAGGCCTTTAAGCAGGGCCAATCATCCCGATGTCATATATAAAACCGAAAGAGAAAAATTCAATGCGGTTTGTTCGGAAATAGCGGACCTTAATAAGGTCGGCAGGCCCGTCCTGGTAGGAACGATCTCCATAGAAAAAAGCGAACATTTAAGCAACCTGCTTAAAAGGATGGGTGTCCCCCATCACGTGCTGAACGCTAAATATCATGAAATGGAAGCCGAGATCATAGCGAAGGCAGGCCAGAAATACGCCGTTACGATAGCGACAAATATGGCGGGCCGCGGAACGGATATCGTCTTGGGCGAAGAGGTTGCATCTTTAGGCGGATTACACGTCCTCGGCACAGAACGCCATGAAGCGCGCCGCATAGATAACCAGCTGCGCGGCCGCTCCGGAAGGCAGGGTGATCCCGGCTCCAGCAGGTTTTACCTGTCGCTGGAAGACGACCTCATGAGGATATTCGGTTCCGACAGGATAAAGACCATAATGGAGAGGCTCGGGATGGAAGAGGGGCAGGAGATACAGCATTCTTTTATCACGAAAGCTATCGCGACAGCGCAGAAAAGAGTCGAGCAACACAATTTTGAAATAAGAAAACATCTGCTTGAATACGATAACGTTATGAACAGGCAAAGAGAAGTTATATATGAAGAAAGGCGCAAGGTCCTTTACGGCAATAATGTCAGGGATTATATATATGAGCTCATGGAAGAGATAATGGATTATGCGATAGATACCTACCTTAATGAAAAATTGAGAGCTGATGAATGGGACTTCGAAGGTTTCAGGCAATATCTTGATTCGCGATTTGCGGTAAAGACAAGCGATCTGGCCCTGGAAGAGATGCGCGTGCCGGAGATACGAGATACCATCCTCGAAAGGATGAAGAATGCGTATGGGGAAAAAGAGAAAAGCATGGGCGAGCAAATGGTCCGTTACCTTGAACGCATGATATTGCTCCAGGTCATAGATACACGCTGGAAGGATCATCTCTACGCAATGGATGGCCTTCGCGAAGGCATAGGATTGAGGGCGTACGGCCAGCGGGACCCGCTGATAGAATATCAGCATGAAGGCTATGGCATGTTCATGGATATGATAGACAGGATCAAGGAGGAGACCCTTGAATACCTGTTTAAGGTAAAGGCGGTAAAAGAGGAAAAAGAAGCGCAGGTATTCGATTTTTCCCGCCAAAAACTGGTCCATGAAGAAAAAAGCCAATTCGAAGGTGTTGAGGCGGTTCCGGCGCAGGAAGCAGCTTCTTACAGCGGCCAATTACCCGAAGAGAAAGTCGCCACTTATAAAAGAGAAGAACCGAAAGTGGGAAGGAATGACCCTTGCCCTTGCGGAAGCGGGAAGAAATATAAAAAGTGCTGCGGAAAATGAGATCTAGTATTGTGTATAACGTATTGCGTATTGCGTTGGCAGTCTTGTCGGCAGTCTTATTGATACTGTCCTTTCCGGGGTTTAATATGTGGATATTTGCGTGGGTAGCGTTCATACCTTTATTCTTCGCGATAGAAGGCCAGAAACCATTCAAGGCATTTTTAATATCGTATTTAACCGGTTTTTTATTTTTCCTCGGAACTATTTATTGGCTTATCCACGTTACATTACCTGGCATGTTGGCAGTTGTCGCATATCTCGCTTTATATTTCGGCCTCTTCGGGCTGCTTATTTCTTATTCCAAACTCTCAACTCTCAACTCTCAACTCCCAACTATATTATTTATCCCCGCGGCATGGGTGGCTTTAGAATGGATACGCGCCAATGCGCTAACCGGCTTCGGATGGAATTTGTTGGGCTATTCGCAAGCATCCAATCTTCATATGATACAGATCGCCGATATTACGGGAGCCTATGGAGTGGGATTCGTTATCATGGCGTTAAATACTGTAATATACGCGTATATTAAAAACTTTAAGAGCACTAAAAAGACTTACATGAGCCTGGCAGCAGCGTCTATTTTATTGCTGGCTATTTTTGGCTACGGCGCCTTAAGGCTCAATAATGTATTTACCGGAGAGAAAATAAAGGTCGCGGTCATCCAGGGAAATATCCCGCAGGACGAAAAATGGGACCGCCGTTTTACAGATTTTATATTATCAAGATACACAGGGCTTACCAGGAAAGCGGCTTTGGAAAAGGTGGATATGGTGATCTGGCCCGAGACGTCTGTCCCCGGTTTTCTCGAGAATGAAAAAGAACTGTATGATCCTGTCAGCAACCTTGCAAAAGAGATAAACGCGCCGATCCTTGTCGGCTCTCCAAGATACGACGAATCGGATAACAGCGAGGCGTATTATAACAGCGCATTCCTTGTCCTCAGCGACGGCACTATAGGGAGTCATTATGATAAGATCCACCTTGTGCCGTTCGGAGAATATGTGCCTTTTAAAAATTTATTTTCCTTTGTACACAGGTTCGCCCCGCGCCCGATAGGCGATTGCGCAGCCGGAAAAGATCTTACTGTCTTGCGGTTTTTGCTGAAGCGCGCTGCCAGGGATGAGGATCACAGCTGGAAGCTTTTGAAAAAAGTGAATTTTTCCTGCCTTATATGTTTTGAAGACGTTTTTCCGGGCCTTGCCAGGAGATTTGTAAAGAAAAACGCGGATTTTCTTGTCAACATAACAAATGACGCGTGGTTCGGAAAAACAAGCGCTGCCTATCAGCATGCCCAGGCGTCCATATTCAGGGCGGTAGAGAACAGGACCAATGTCCTGAGGGCCGCCAATACAGGGTTGTCCTGTTTTATCGACCAGAAGGGGCGCATAACCGGAAGAGTGGCAAGAGAGGGCAGGGACCTGTTCATCGATGGCTTCAGCGTCCAGGAGATAGTCCTTTCAAGGGCCAGGACATTTTATACAAGATACGGTGATGTATTTGCGTATATGTGCATATTTTTCGTGCTGCTGAATTTTGCAATGCGGTTAAAAAAACCCGCTATCATTCTTTTTCTCATATCCTCCGTATTATACGGCTGCGACTCAGGCCAGTATCAGATCATTACAGGGTCCGACGGGTCTCTGTACCGCTTTAATAAAAAAACAGGCGAATTATCCATGATAATGGATGATAAAAAGTTAATGCGCCTGCCGGAATCGAAAAAAAGCGATGTCTTAAAACCCGGAGATGAGCAGCCTCTTGAAAAACCTGTCATCTGGGCAGAATCCCGTTTTCCCACAAAAGACCTTAGGGCCCGCCTGGAAACCGTGTGGAGAGAAAATAAACTATGCTACAAGTTCTCCGTCTATCCTTATAAGTCCCTGGAAAAGATATTTGCCAGGAAAAAGCAGGATTATATTTATACGATAGTAAAGCCGGGCTTCGACATAGTGTTGCTGGATAAGAACGGTTTTATGGTCAAAGAGATAAAAGTAAATTTATGGAACATGACAAAGGTCGCGGGAGAAGGGGGAAAGGATAAAGGGCTGGTTTTGAATTCGCAGACAGACTGCACAAAACAATCATACAGGTCCATAGGCGGCTATTCAATAAAATGGCAGCTTGATCCGGACCTTATAGATGATGAAAAGGAAGAATTTATCAAAAGTTCTTCAATAAAAGGCGAAGGCATATGAATAAGATATTTTTAACGCTTATCGTTGTTACTGTTATGTTGTCGGCGTCTATATTGGGCGCTGATGGATCGGGAAATGAGTTCTATAATAAGGCAAAAGAATGTGTGGCCAAAGGCAGTATTGATGAGGCGATAGAAAATTTCAATAAAGCGATCGAAGCGGCCCCGTCTTATGCGGAAGCGTATTTTGACCGAGGTAATGCCTATGAAAGCAGGAAAGATTACGATCCGGCCGTTACAGACTATGGCAGGGCCATCAAAATAAAGCCCAGATATGCGGATGCCTTTATCAATAGGGGAAATGTCTACTACTACAAAGGCGACTTCGAGAAAGCGGTCTCTGATTATACAAGAGCCCTGGATATAAACGGCGCTTCGGTGGAGGCGCGCGCCAACAGGGCGCTGGCCTATGTTAAGCTGGGGCAGCTAGACCAGGCCATTTTTGATTACAATAAGGCCATTGATTCAAATGATGATGACGCATTTTTATATGTAGACAGGGGCAAGGTTTATAACGAAAAAGGCATGTTCAAGGAAGCAATGGCCGATCTTAACAAAGCGCTCAAACTGGACCCGTCGTGCGCGGACGCTTATCTGAACAAAGGGCTCACTAACGCCAGGCTCGGAAATTTTGAAGAGGCGCTAAGTAATTATGACAGGGCAATAGAGCTCGCTCCGGATAGCGCCGAGGCCTATCTCAGGCGCGGGATCTCTTACGCGAACAGGAATGAACCGGAAAGATCCATGGCGGATATAAATAAAGCCCTGGAATTGGACGATGGCTATGCCGAAATATATCTCAATCGCGGCAACCTGCTTTTCAATCAGGGACAGAGCGAGGCAGCCATCTCGGATTACAATAAGGCTATTGAGCTGAACGGCCAATACGCCGAAAGCTACTTTAACCGCGGCGTGGCGTACGCAAAGATGAGGGACTATAAACAGGCCATATATGACTACACCAAAGCGATAGACCTTAGGCCGGATTGCGGAGAGATATTCTTTAACCGCGCCAACGTATATTTTAACCAGGAAGAATTCGACAAAGCCATCGCGGATTATACCAAAAGCATAGAAACGACCAAAGATGATGTGGATTCCTATATAAACAGGGGCATCGCATACGCGAAAAAAGGGGACACGACCGCAGCAACGGCTGATTTTAAAAAAGCATTGGAGATAAACCCCAAGTCAGCAGCAGCTTATTTTAATTTGGCGCTGATCTCCGACGGGAAGATCCAGTATGAAGAATCGCTTAAGTATTACGCAAAAGCCATAGAGGTCAATCCTAAATATATAGAAGCATACCTCAACAGGGGAATAGTCTATTCCAACAGGACGCAATATGACAGGGCAATAGAGGATTTTAATAAGGCGATATCAATAGATCCGAAAAATGCGGAAGGCTATTTTAACAGGGGGCTGGTTTATGATAATAAAGGAGAATACGACAAGGCGGTGTCGGATTACAATAAGTTCATAGAGCTTAACCCCGAATATACTTCGGGGTATATAAATCGCGGTATAATTTATGTAAAAAAAGGCATGTATGACAAAGCCATACAGGATTTCGACAGGGTCATAATCTACGATCCTGCGTCCGCAAACGCTTACTTTAATAAAGCCCTCGTCTGCGAAAAGGTCGGCAGGATAAAAGACGCCATAGAAGCCTACAAAAATTTTGTAAAATATGCTACGCCAAAATTAAACATGTATGTCGAAGGCGCGAAGGAAAAAATAGAAGAATTAGAGAAGTCAGGCCGCTTCTAAAAACACTCAAATCGATCTCCATAATAAGAGGTAAAAGCCCATTTTGTTAAATAATAAAAAAGGCAGCTAAAACCAATTGACTATAGTTATCTATATGATACTATTTAGATAGGATGAAGTAAAAACAGTTATTAAAAAAGTAAAATTTGATTTGGGAAGGAGGTGAAAGACATGGAAAATCTGATAAATATATTAAAAAAGGAGATAATAACGATGAGAACATTAGGAGTAGTTTTTGTTGCAGTAATGTTAATAGTAGTTTGTTCTGTCAGCGCTGAAGCTGTTACTGATAGGACCGCATCGGTAGCAGCCAGTGGTAGTATTACTGGTACTACGTCGATGTCCGTCTCGCCGCTAACTATCACGTATGGAACTACCAGTGCAAATGCTTATCCTACCGTACCTTCCACTAACAAGATCGTAATTACTTATTCAAGTAACTACAATCCGTGGAAGATGATGGTGTATACCAACAATACGCAGGTTCCACTATCAACAGCTACGGATGGAAGATTTGCCAAGGGAGGTCTTGCTACGGCAGATGGAAAGGCTGTAGTACCGGTCAAATGGGTAGCTAAGATCGGAACTAACGCCACAGCGCCAGCTCTACCGACGGCGACCACCTATAATTTTGTCAAGGATAAGAGGGATGAGGATGATCCTGCCACTGGAACAGCTGATGAATCTTGGACAGCTGCAATGGCAGGCGGTTATCCTAACATTGCTTACGGCGGACCAGGCGGCGGTTTCTGTGTAGATCCGACTGTGCCCACCACTTATCAGGGTGATGCGGTAACAGCAAGTACAGGCGTAGCGCTTTATCTGGCAGCAGGATGGGGTACGTCATTTGTTACACCATCAGCTCCGGCGGGCGCAGGCAGCTATAGCACAAACTTTGTAATTGAGTTGTATCACGAGTAAAAATTTAAATAAAGGGAGGTGAAAGAAATGAAGAAATACAGTGCGTTGTTTATTATAGCGATTATGGCTATGGTATTCTGCGTAAATGCCGAGGCAGCACCGGATAAGACCTCATCAGTATCGGCGAGCGTTACGATCACAGGAACCACCTCAATGAGCGTGGCCCCGGGTTCGATAGCGTTCGGTTCGTTCTCAACTGATGCGTTCCCGACCACTCCGGCAGATGGTAAGATAGTGATCACATATAACACTAACTACAGCCCTTGGAAGATCAACGTCTATACCAATAATACGCAGGTTCCGAACTATAATTCTGCTGACGGTACAGGCAGATACGCAAAAGGCGGTCTCGCTACTGCCGATGGCGTTAATGTCATACCATGTAAATGGGTGGCCAAGGAAGGCAGTAACACAACAGTACCGGCGGTTCCGTCATTTACCAGCCTGCACAACTTTATCAAGGATATCAGGGATCAGGATGATCCATCAACTGCGACATATGATGAATCCTGGATTGGTGCTGGCGGTTATCCTGTAATAGCTTACGGGACAGGACCTGGCGCGCAGGGGCAATGTGTAGATCCGACCAATAATGCTGTTGGACCTACTCAGTATCAAGGCGATGCGGTAAATGGTTCGATCGCGGTATACGTAGCTGGCTTGTTCGGAACAGGTTACTCAGGAGCAGGCACTTACAGCAGCAACATCTATTTCGATCTTTATCACGAATAATGGCTGTGCTTTAGGCTTTAGAACCTAAAGCATGGTTGTTATTTGTATAACGCCTCCGGAAGGAGTGTGTTCCGGAGGAAGTGTGTTCCGGAGGCGGGATAAGACGGATCTTATATTGCGGCTTAAGGGGGGGTGTGTGAATAGCACAAGCAAAATTGCTATTACGTTTATTATATTTATATCACTATTAGGTATTGGAGCCTTTTACACCAGCGCTCTACATGCCGAAATAGGGGTCGAGCCGGAGAATATGGAGATAGTCGTGGCTCAGGGCAGCGAAACAAGGGGCGTGTATAACATTGTAAATCACGCCGATACTCCTGCGCATGTCAAGGTAGACGTCGAAGACTGGTTCAAGACCCGCCTTGGCATAAAGGGTATCCCTGTTGAACAATGGATAAAAGTCGAGCCCATGGAGTTTGATATGGAGCCTAAATCGACAAAACAGGCCGAGTATGTAATTACGCCCCCCTCGGATCAGGAAGGAGAATTGGCTGCCATGGTGTATTTCGGCACAACTTCTCCTGAAGGTTCGTTTAGCATTACGAGCAGGTTTGGAGTATCGATATATGCCGCTATTGAAAATACTATCAAGCTCGAGTGCAGCATAAAAGACTTGAGCGTAGCCAGGAACGTAAGGGACCCCAAGACAGAGACCAGCTTGCTGGACAAGGGGCTGATCTTCGGCGTAATGGTAGAAAACAGCGGCAACGTCCATATCAGGCCTACCGGTAACGTTGAAATAGTAGGTGAAAAAGGAGATAAGTACGACCTGAAAGTAGAAAGAGGTTTCCCGGTATATCAAGGAAAGAGCCTGGCTTACAACGTGATGTGGGATAAGACAGACATAGAGCCGGGCAAATACGAGGTAAGGGTGGTCCTTGATTGCGGAAAGATCTACAAGATGGACAAAAAGATAGAAAAGAAAGCAGTCCTTGTAGTAAGAAAGAACGGAACAGTGTCTTTTCAGTAAAGTTTTGTACTGCGGCATTAGGGGATGGTAAATGTGCGTAATTTAAAAGTAGCGCTTCTGGCGATAGGGACCGTGATCAGCCTTATTTCATTCAAGGATAAGGCTATGGAAACGGTTGTGCCGGAAGCAAAGCCTCCCGTTGCCGAATCATATCATTCACCGCAGCCTGTCTTGTCTTCATCCACAGAATTATATTCACCATCGCCCAGACGCTCCGGACCGCAGTCCCAGCCAACTGTCCTGACAGCCAGCTCTTCACAGGCCGATCCCAGCGAAAAAAATTATTTCGGCGGAACGCCTGATACGGGAACCGGGAATGATACCTCCTCCGGGCTTCTGACAAAAAGCAGTGAAACAGTTTCTGCTCCACCCGCGCCTGCTGCAAATGATCCCAAGGTAGAGCCTGCCACAACCGTTGTTTATGGCATGGCCGGAACTGTTGTGACAGACACCGGCACAAATACCGCTACTACTCAAACTACCACTACTGGTGGAAGCTCATCGGGTTCAGGCAACGACGATGGAGGACAGGTCACTCCGCAGCAAACACAAAATAATGTATTTATAAATGGTATTATGCCCAATAGCGGCTTGCCCGGAACATCTGTTGTTATACAGGGCGCAGGTTTTGACAGTAATGCCTCAAATAACGTTGTCAAATTCGGGACTGTCAGCTCAGGTTCCGTTACTTATATATCCAATAACCAACTTCGCGCCACTATACCCCAGGGTTTATCAGCAGGCTTCGCGGACCTATCGGTAAGTGTAAATGGCACTGCCAGTAAAACGCTTCTTTTCGACGTGCTTAAGGATGCTTCCGGCAATGTCTTTATAGATGATACGCAGAGCGCATTGCCAGCCGCTATTAACCTGACAGACTCATCTTTGGTAAGGCTTCAGGATGTGGACAATGACAAAGACCTTGATGTATTCGTTGTGGACACGGCCGCAGGTTTGGTATATTCATTGATCAATGACGGCAACGGTGTTTTTGTTAATGAAACGTCCTCTCGTTTACCTGCCATAGCTACGCCGTCACTTATCAGCGATGGAGTTTTTGGGGATGTGAACAATGATAATTATCAGGACCTGGTCCTGTCGTATTCAAGCGGCCAATCCCTCAGGATCCTCATAAATAACGGCAGCGGTAATTTTAATGATGTAACTTCCGTTAATATGCCGGCGCTTTCAGGCAATGCAGCCAGCGTTGACCTGGGTGATGCAAACGGCGACGGCAGCCCCGATCTGGTGATCGGTTACAAGGACAAGAAGGACGTTCTTCTTGTCAATGATGCGAGCGGTATATTTTCAATAGATAACGATTTTAACCTGCCTGCAATAGTAGATGGCAGTTCCGATATACGTTTTTGCGATGTGAACAATGACGGCGCGCTTGATATCGTAACTACGAATAATGAAATAATAGACACGAGCAGCTTAAGGAACCGGATATATATCAATGATTCCCACGGCAAGTTTACAGACAATACCGAAATTATATTACCTGAAGATAACGAGTACAGTGAAGTCCTGGATAGCGGAGATGTGAACGGGGACGGCAGGGTGGATATTCTGGTGGCCAATCATGACCAAAACGCCCTTCTGATCAATAGCAACACAGGAGTATTTGCGGATGAGACATCGAGCCGCCTGCCTACGAACAGCTTTGTTTCCATAGATACCAAGCTGGGCGATTTTAACGGCGACGGATCTTTGGATATAGCAATGCTCGGCGAGGAGCGGATGTCGCTGCTGGTCAATAATGGGCAGGGTCTTTTTACAGAAGATTCTATAAGGCTTCCGGATTATAAAAGCACGCCGGCGCTCGTGGGCGGCAAAAATATGCAGGCTGCCGATATAAACGGCGATGGCTGCCTGGATATAATAACAGGCGGCGTTTCTCTTCGTATCCTTACCAATACGGCATCAAATAAATCCCCTGTTTTAGACAGCATCGGGAATAAAATGGTCAGCGTAGGCACTAATCTTACTTTCAACGTCGCGGCATCCGATCCTAATGGAGATGATATTACGATCTCTGCGGAGAACCTGCCCGGCAATGCCACTTTTCAATCCAAAATATTCAACTGGACCCCTACAGCGAGCGATCTTGGCCAGCACAGCAATATCAGGTTCGTAGCAAAAGAAAGCAATACGCAGGACCAGTTGGAAGATTCTAAAAATATAACGATCACAGTTACCGGAGAAGGTTTGCCGGTAATAGACCACTATGTGCCGGATGGCCTCGACCTGAGCCTTACCCTTGGCGAAATAGTTCCGTTTGGAGTAAGCGCCCACGATCCGAACCAGGCGCCCCTTACGTTTAAATGGTATTTGAACGGAGAAGAGATCCCGGCCAACAGCGGCGCATCCTCTTCCATTATGTTCATTGTTCCAAAGATCGGGGAGAATGCCGTAGAGGTTAGAGTAGCTAATAATCTTGGTGAAACATCCCTACAGTGGAATCTTAGCGTAGGGGTGACCCCGAACACACCGCCCGTTATAAGTTCATTCTCTCCCAACCAGGCAGAGATCACCATAGACCTTAACACAGGAGGCGGCGTGAGTTTCGGCATAACCGCGACTGACACCGAAAATGATCTGCTGACTTATTCATGGAAGTTTGACGGGAGCGCTCTTCCCGATGCCGGGGCAACATTGAGCTCTGCCGCATATTCAGCTTATCTTGCAGTAGGCAGCCACACTATCGAAGCATCTGTTGATGACGGCCATAATACGTCGGTAACCCATCAATGGGTATTGCACATAACCCAGGGAAGCACTAATACACCGCCCGTTATAAGTTCATTCTCTCCCAACCAGGCAGAGATCACCATAGACCTTAACACAGGCGGCGGCGTGAGTTTCGGCATAACCGCGACTGACGGCCAAAACGATCCACTTACTTATTTATGGAAGTTTGACGGGAACGCTCTTCCCGGCGCAGGGACGACCTTGAGCTCCTCCGCTTATTCAGCATATCTGACAGTAGGAGACCATACTATAGAAGCATCTGTTAGCGATGGTAATAATCCTGCGGTAACTCATCAGTGGACGTTACACATAACGCAGGGAACTGATAACCACGCTCCGGTAGCGCAGAATGACTCAGCGGTAACCAACATGAATACATTGATCGAC
>CAZHPY010000008.1:19080-36561 GCA_964534705.1 uncultured Planctomycetia bacterium
GACCTGACTCATTCACATATAAGACGACCGACAGCTTATTGACGAGCAACACCGCCACGGTTAACGTGACGGTGAATTTAGTCAACACCGCTCCGGTAGCGCAGAATGACTCAGCGGTAACCAACATGAATACATTGATCGACATAGATGTCCTTGCCAACGACTCCGATCTCGATGGAAACCCCATAAGCATAGGTTCCATCGAATCACAGCCGGCCCACGGCACAGCCGCCATAGTATCCGGCAAGATCAGATATACGCCCAATACCGACTATACAGGACCTGACTCATTCACATATAAGACGACCGACAGCTTATTGACGAGCAACACCGCTACGGTCAACATGACGGTGAATGAGGTAAACACGAACGAGATAGTAAATGCTGTCATCAACCATTCATTTAATTATTTCTGGAATGAAACGGATAATCCTGAAACAGGTTTTACGCGCGACAGGCTACTTGTAAGCGGCGATCCGACCACGGATCCTTATTACGAAAAAGCAAGTATGGCTGCTACGGGGTTCGCGCTTGCCTCGCTTTGTGTTGCGGCGGAAAAATACGGGGATGGGACAGATCCAGACTGGCAGGTTTCGCCTGAACGGCTTGCTGCGAGAGCCGAATTGATCCTGGATAAGCTGCTCGTAATACAGTCTAGCCAGGCCGCTGCTGGCGACGCCACTTGGGGCAAGAGCGGCTTTTTCTACCATTTCACCAATATAATCACCGGAGAGGCATGGCCGAACACAGAAGTCTCCACTATCGATACCGCTATACTGATAGCGGGCGCCCTTACTGCCGGAGAATATTTTAAGGATATGGCGCCAAGTATTAACGCGAAGGCACAGCAAATATATGCAAATGTAGATTGGAATTCATTCGTTGATTATACGCCGGGAGGCCATTATGGCCAGTTCCATAAGCAATGGGTGCCTGGCGGCGCAGGGTTCAATGACGGCCACTGGGATTACAGCGATGAAGCGGTCCTTCTTTATCTATTAGCCATTGGTTCGCCGGTACCGGAGCATGCAGTAAATCCCGATTCCTATTATTCATTCCGAAGGGCTATGGGCAACTATGGTGTTGATGGTAAGCCGGTCGTGCACAACTGGTTTGGTTCGCTCTTTGCGTATCAGTACATGAACGCATTCTTTGACCTGAGGGATATGCACGATGCGCGCAATGTAGATTGGTGGCAGAACGCCGTCGATGCTACGATAGCAAACAGGCAATTCTGCATAGACCAGGATAATATAGGCGGATATGGTTATAATGAGAACGTATGGGGAATAAGCTCGGCTTACGCAGTGGGCGCCAATTATATAGGTTCATATGGCGCGCCGCCGATAGGCAGCCCTGCCGGACCTACGCACGACGGTACCGTTAACCCGAGCGTTGTAGCAAGCGCTATAGGGATGCTGCCGGATGAGGTCAGCGCAGCCCTGGCCTTCATGAAGAACGATAGCAATATATGGCGCCAGGATTCTTACGGATTTGTCGATTCTTTCAAAAACAGTGAGCCGCGCGTTTATTCGGATTATTATGTAGGCCTGGATTTGGGCGCATCATTGGTTATGTCCTCAAACCATCAGAATAACGGGCTTATATGGAATAATTTCATGAATGCCGGGACGAGATACGGGACCATGCACGATCTCCTGACCCAGCTGAAATTCAAGCCTAATAGCGATCCCGCGCTATACCTCGACTTAGACGACATAACGCCTAAGAGCCAATTTGCCTATGGCCTGGTAAGCCAGGACATGACCAATTTCCAGATATCCTTTAATCTGACGGATGTAGTACCTGACTCCACATATATGCTTGCTATCCATACCCTAATGAATAATTATGCAGGCAATTATCAGGTGTCCGTAAATGTTAACATAAACGGCACCGATATGGGTAACCAGGTATTTGCGCACACAACGGGCCAGCAAGATGAGATAAAATATATAGAAATAGACAGCTCGATCCTGGACTTGGGCGAAAATATGATAACGTTGACCTGGCTCAACGGTAATAACTGGGTTGGGTGGAGCAATGTCGAACTTGCGGCGCCGGTCGTAGATAATACCTGGACCCTTGTCAGGACCGTTGAGGGCAATGAATACAGGCTGGACGATACATATTATACGGGGCACGCGAATAAATACGGCGTAACTGCTTATAAAACATTCGAGCAGGCGATCAATTCGGCCACCGATCCTTATACCGACATCCTGTTCTATATAGATGACGTGAACCATGACAGGGTCCTGACGCTGAAATCCTACGATTCCGATGGAGGTGTTTCTGTTAATATAGGAGTGAACGGCCAGCCTTCTTCGCAGGATGTGGTTTTAGGCGGTCAGCAGGAACAGCAGTTTATTATATCAGCTAATCGCCTGAAAGAAGGCTGGAACTCTATAAGGCTGTTTGCCACTAAACAGGCCGGAGAATGGATAATATGGGATAACCTGAAACTGGAACTGGGTGATCCTGTCAGGATAGAATCTCCCCAATCCCTGGCCGCCGCTTCGTTCGGTTCTGATAAAACAAATTTAAGATGGAACAGCGTAAGGGGTATAAATGTCAGGTATAATCTTTACCGCAGCCTGAGCGGCAGCGGACCTTACGCCAAGGTTAATTCATCTGCGATATCTTTAACGCAATACCAGGACACCGGCTTACAGGACAACACCTTTTATTATTATGTAGTGACAGCTTTTGAAGAAGCCGATCCTGCCGTGGAAAGCCCGTATTCCGGAGAAGTGTTTGTTAAGACAGGCAGCTACGACGTAGATTATGGGGATGGTAAGGACCCGAACGCATTTGGCGGGTCATCAAGTCCAGATTATGTATATATACTGGATTCGCGCCATGACTGGACCCTTGGCCCGATAAGGAAACTGACATTGACTACAGGCAGCACTGGCTATATAAGTTTAAACGGCGCGAACGTAAGTCAGGCGGCGAGCATCTCTCTCTGGATAAAAGGATCAGGCGGCGAAAAGATAAGGATCGGCCTAAGGGACGGGTCTTCCAATCAATCCGAAGCATCAGTGACGGTAGCGGCAGGATGGCAGAACCTTATATTAAAATTATCCGATTTTAGCGGGGTATCGATGTCAAATCTCGACAGACTCTATTTTGTTTCCGAGTCCGCGTCGCAGATCAATATATACATGGATAGTATCAGCTTTGTAAAAGAGGTTGCAAGTTCATATTCCCTGAGTTCGGTCGCGAAGAACGTAAGCGACAACGGAAGGGCTACAGGGCTTTCTTTTAGCCCGGGTCCGGTGTATGCGCCTGCAGGCCAGTATATCGAGGTCAAATATGGGATAAGCGCCACTAATTGGAAGATATGGGTATATACAAAGAACGATAATGGCGATCCTGCCTATATGAACGGCAACTATAACGGGTTGATGAGATCCGACGGCAGGAGCAGGATACCGCTCATATATCGCCTGTACCCGGATGTCCAGGCCGGCGGCGTGCCTTGCGCTACAGAAGCGGATGTTTATACAGGCGGCAATATGACCTGGAACTATATAAAAGATAAGAATGATTCCGATTGGACAACCGCGAATGCGCCCGGCCAGGAATATTCAGTTATTTGTTATGGCGGCGATACCTGGGCGCATCTGGCGAATGTTCCGCCGAGTGCTGGCACCAGGGATCCGGTTAATTCAACGTTCCTTGTTTACATAGGCGGCGAATTCAAGACAGTAGGCGCCGGAGATTACTCTACGACCATATACTTTGACCTTACCCATGAATAGTTATAGAATGTATGGCAGGAAAAAAATCATGAAAAAGATCTCACAGATAATTCTGGCCCAGGCCCTTGTATCCGTTATGATACTGACGGCAAACTATTCGACAGCAGCAGATAAGCTGGCAAGCGTGAGTGCGGCAGGCACAAAAGCCATCGTTCCCGGTGATCTCCTGGATGACTTCAGGTATGCGGCACCGGTCAACGTATGGAATGCGCGCACCGGTACCTTCAGCAGTTCCGCGACTTTTCCGCCGCCTTCAAATGCGATCTGCACAGCCACCTATGAAAGCAATCCTGCTATAACATTCGGGGGGTCGGGTTATTCACTGAAACTGAACTATAACGTTTCAGCGGCGAACAGCTTCTCTGGCTATTACAGCTATCTTGGCTCTGCAAGTGTTTTAGATTACAAAGTCCTTTCGTTCTGGGTCAAAGGCGCGGCCGGGGGAGAATTCTTCAAGATCCAGCTCAAGAATACCAGCGCCGGCATACGCAATACAGCTGCGGTATATATTACCGACTATCTGGATGGAGGCGTTACTACCGGCTGGAAGAAAGTTACGATACCTTTCTATAATTTCGGCAATCTGGATGGATTCAGTTCAATGGCGGAATTTACTATAGTATTTGAAAATTCCCAGAGCGGTATCAACGGCAGCCTTACGTCCGGGACGATATATATAGATGACATACGTTTCGAAAAAACTACGCAGACAACGGTAAGGGTAGATCATTATGGCGACAAGATAGGGACCTGCGCGCTTGGCGGTAATATGGGTAGTGGCGTAGGCGGCGACGCTTTACCGACCCTTAATAAGTATGAATTTACAAGCGTGTCAAATGAGTATTCTCCTTATCCTAACGGTTTAAGACTTACATATAATATTACTCCGGCAGGGTCTTATTCCTATGTATTTGTCCTTTTTGGAGGAGGCGATACCGGATGGGTATCGATCCCGCAGAATTTCAGCGCGTTCAACTATTTAACGATCAGGATAAGGGCCAGGTCCGAGGCTGAAAACCCAAAATACCTTAAAATAGAAGTCGTCGATGGAGGGGGCACCAAAACCGCGGTCCTTACCGGTATAACCACAGGCTGGCAATATTATCAAGTGCCATTATCCGCTTTCACGGGGCTTGATAAATCCACCATCAAGCAAATTACATTTGTTTTTGATCCAGGATGGATAAATGCCGGCGGAGGAAGCAAGTCAGGTATAATTTACGTTGACTATGTCCAGTTCGACGTAAATGCCCAGTAACACCTCATGCCAAAACTCCATAATTAGCTTAAGATACCCTACACTATTAGCGCTTAATTTGTAAATATTTATATTATAAGGTATTATATTAGTAATGAATTATAAGACCTTAGCCGTTTGCATAATACAGGTTATCGCCATATTATCATACACTGGCGCACCGGCCGCTGAAACGGAGCCTTCTTTTGATAAAGAGGACTGGATATCAGCGGAAAGCGCATCCTTCATAACTTATTTTCGCCCCGAAACTGACCCAAAAGCCCTGCAGAGAAAATTTAATTCAAAGGCCTTTTCTTCCGGGCAGATAACAGCATATAGCGAGGTCGATCCCCGGAAAGCGATATGCGACAGGATGGACAGTATGTTCAGTAAAGTTAAGGATATCCTGGGCGTGCATCCTGTTATGCCGAAAGTTAAAATAAGGATATTCAAGGATACAGATGAATTGAACGGCGCATATTTCATGCTTTTCGGCAAAAAGGGAGACTCTAAGTCTTTTTACGTCCACAAGTATAATACTATTTATACGTCTGAGAACATTATAACAGGTCCGATCATGGCACACGAGATGGCGCATGCCGTTATAGATCATTCTTTACCCGCGATCCCTTCCGAGGTAGTGGGGGAGATGATGGCGTCTTATGTGGACGCATATTTTGCTAAGTGAAGAATTGATATTGACTATATAAAGCGCGAAGTATAATCTATGATATATAGGATATGGAGGTTTGAATGACATTACAACCCGATATGATAGGACAGCTCTTGATCATGAGGGGCCTTATAAACATGGAAGGCCTTGAGAGAGCTCTTCTTGAACAGGAAAAGCATAAGGATTTTTTGGGAGAAACACTGATAAAGCTGGGCCTTATATCAGGCGACCAGTTCTATGGAGCTCTGGCGGAACAACTCGGCGTTGAGTATGTGAAGCTGAAAGAAGTGATCATAGAGACGGCTATAATAAATGAGATACCCGCGAAATTCGCGTGCCATTATGAGCTCATGCCGATCAAATCAGAAGGGGGCGTCATAACCGTTGCGATGTCCAACCCGCTTGATATACACACGGTCGACGATATAAAGCTCCTGCTCAAAAAAGATATAAAAACCGTTCTTGCCAGCAGGACGGATATATTGGAGGCAATTAAGAGGTATTACGGCGTAGGCGCTGAAACTATTGAAAAGATGATGCCCGAATCCGAACAGGAAAAACTAGTGAGCGTCCAGTATCAGGAAACCCAGGACCTGATAGAATCGGCCGATGACGCTTCAGTAATAAAATTGGTTAACCAGATCCTTCTGGAGGCTTACAAGGACAGGGCGACGGATGTTCATATAGAGCCTTACGAGGATGAGCTTGCGGTGAGATACAGGATAGACGGTGTTTTGCATGAGACAAAGGTCCCCGAAAGTATCAAGGGCTTCCAGTCAGCTATTATTTCCCGTATAAAAATAATGGCAAACCTTAATATAGCGGAAAGACGGCTGCCCCAAGACGGCAGGATAAGGATAAAAATAGGCGATGACAAGGTAGACCTGAGAGTTTCCATATTGCCTACGCCTTTTGGTGAGAGTGTTGTAATAAGGATACTTTCATCAAACGTCCTTTTTGGGATGGAGAACCTGGGGCTCTTAAAGCCGGACCTGGAAATACTGGAAAGGATGATAAAGAAACCTCATGGCATAATCTTTGTTACTGGCCCTACCGGCAGCGGTAAAACGACCACTCTTTATGCCGCCATGAATAAAATAAATGATAAGGACATAAAGATAATAACTATAGAGGACCCGATCGAATACCGCCTGAAGGGCATAATGCAGATGCAAGTGCAGCCCAAAATAGGGTTTACGTTCGCTAATGCCCTTCGTTCAATGTTGAGGCATGATCCCGATGTCATGATGGTGGGAGAGGTAAGGGATTACGAAACCGCAGAAATAACCATAAGGGTCGCCCTTACGGGCCATCTGGTATTTTCTACGATCCATACAAACGACGCGGCAGGCGGAGTTACGAGGCTTATCGATATGGGCATAGAACCGTTCCTGGTAGCATCAGCGGTAGAGTGTTTTATAGCACAACGATTGGTCAGGGTGATATGCGATAAGTGTAAGACGACGATGAAACCCGACAAAGAGGTCCTGGCAGAATTAGGGGTGATCGGCCAGGTATCGCCAAAGCTCAAATTGTCCGAAGGGAAAGGCTGCGAAGCCTGCAGGTTCACAGGGTATAAGGGCAGGACGGCTATTTATGAAATACTGGAGATGAACGAACCTATACGGGAACTTATTTTAAAAAGGTCGTCAGCGGACCAGATCAAAAAGAAAGCGATCTCCCTGGGTATGAGGACGCTTCGCCAGGACGGCTGGGAAAAAATAAAAAAAGGTATAACAACTCCTGCTGAGGTCATCAGGGTAACACAGGAAGAGGACCTGGAAGAGTAATCAATGCCTAGGTATATATACGAAGCCAAAGCAGGCCCCAATAATGTAACAAAGGGTGTGCTTGTCGCTGAATCAAAAAATGCCGCGATCCAGAAAATAGGCCAATTAGGGTATTTTCTGCTGTCGCTGGAAGAAGAGGCATCGGCCTCGAACGCGTCAGCTCAAGGCAAGACTTCATATTTTTCCGGCCGCATAAACCTGAAGGACATAACTGATTTTACGAGGCAGCTTTCCGACCTGCTGGAAGCCGGCATAACTATAGCAAAGGCGCTGGATATATTGTATGGACAGACAACCAATAAGAAGCTGAAAAGCATTATCCTCGACATAAGGGATTTCTGTATCAGCGGCAACCCCCTCTCAACCGCACTGGCAAGGCACCCGAAGGTATTTTCAAATCTTTATATAAGCATGGTCAGGTCCGGAGAGACAGGCGGTATGCTGGAAGGCATCTTAAAGAGATTGTCGGACTTTAGCGAAAAGCAGCTTGAGATCCAGACCAAGGTAAGGACGGCGCTTGCATATCCCGTACTGATGGCATTGGTCGGTTTTGCAACAGTGGCCGTTTTGATAACGTTCGTTATCCCGAAGATGGTCGTCATGTTCGCTGATTTCGGCCAGGCCCTGCCCCTTCCGACGCAGATCTTATTGTTTATCAGCACAGCCGTAAGAAAATATTGGTTCCTGATCATAGGTTTTTTTATAGCCTTGTTTTTTGTTTTGAAGAAGATGTATAATACCGCCGAAGGCAGGCGTAACATAGACCGTTTTAAGCTGAACATCCCTGTGATGGGCCAGTTAATAAGGAAGGTAGAGATAGCCAGGTTTGCGCGGACGCTGGCCACGCTTCTGGAAAACGGCGTACCTATACTAGAAGCGCTCAGTATAACGCTGGAAACATTAACCAATACAGTAATAAGGGACGATATCGAAAAAGCCTATTCTACGGTAAAAGAAGGGGCAGGGCTGGCCAATAGCCTGAGTTCAAGCAAGATAATGCCCCCCGGCATTGTTAATATGATATCTATAGGGGAAGAAGGCGGCCACGTAGAAAAATCCCTTTTGAAGGTGGCGCAAAGTTATGACAGGGAATCGGATGAGGCTATAAAAATAATGATGTCTTTGCTGGAGCCTATTATGATATTGACGCTTGGAGGTATAGTAGGTTTTATCGTCATATCTATGCTCCTGCCTATATTTGAAATGAATTTCCTGGTAAAGTAAAATATATAATTAACGGAGGACATGATGAAGATCGGTAGAAAAGGTTTTACACTCGTCGAGCTTATGCTTGTGGTGATAATAATAGGCGTGCTGGTCGCTATGGTGGCTCCCAGGCTTGCCGGCAGGTCGGAACAGGCCAAGATAGCAGCCGCGCGGGCCGATATTAATGCAAATCTGGCGTCGGCGCTCGACCTTTACGAGATCGACAACGGCAGCTATCCGGAAAAATTAGACGATCTTATGGTGAAACCTGCCAACGCCCCTAATTGGAAAGGGCCTTATCTTAAAAAGAAACCGACGGATCCATGGGGCAATCCTTATGTATATAAATATCCCGGTACCCACGGCGATTATGACCTTATGTCTTACGGGAAAACAGGCATGGAAGGCGGGTCGGACGCCGTTACAAGCTGGGACGAAGAGAAGGGGAAATGACGCCGCGTCCTAACGCGAGAGCCGGTCTCACATTAATAGAATTAACCTTAGTAACATTATTGCTGCTGGTTATAACAGGCATTTCCATCCCGACATTCAAGAAGACCTTCCAGGATCTTTCCGCGAAAGATGCAGCCTTCAATATATCCAAACTGATAAATTACGCACAGGAGATGGCTGTCCTGGAAAGGAATAATTTCAAGATAACCTTTGATTTTGAAAAAAATACGTACCAGCTTTTTGAGATAGATGCTTCAGTCAAGCCGCCGGCCTATAAAAAGGCGCCGTCCAGGTTCGGCAAGCTGTACAATGTACCGCAGGGGTTAACGATCCGGGGTGAGAAAAAAGAGATGGTATTTTATCCGGACGGACACTGCGACAGTATAAAGATATACGTAATGTTCAAGAATAAGGGCTATTCGCTTATTGTGCAAAGGTTCGGCAACAACGTGAATGTAAAAGAGGTAAGCGTTGAATAAGCATAAAGGGTTCCTGCTGCTTGAAGTGGTTGTAAGCATAGCCATCATCACCGGCGCGCTCGTATTTGTTGTGCGGGCCTATACAACAGCAAAGTACGCGTTGCAGAGGTCTTCAGTGATGTTCACATCATCCATATTGCTGGAAAACCAGATGTTTGAATTTGAAGAAAAGGGCAGTATCGAAAGCGATTATAAAGACGGAAAGGATTTTCCAGATGATAGGGATTATTCATGGTCGGTAAGCGCCGTAAAAACAGATACGGATCCCGTCCTTAACCAGAAATTGGGGCTCAATTTAGTTACGCTGGAAGTATCGAGAAATAGGGACAGGAAAGAGGCAAGGTCCTATATTACAAAATACGGTATAGCGACATATCTTTATGCTAAATGACATGAAAACAAGAGAGCGCGGATTCACTTTTATCGAACTTATAATAGCTATAACAATATTTTCGATAATTGCCGTAAGCATATATTCCGTCTTCAGGTCCGGATTCATGTTGTGGTACAGGGTAAGCCCCATGATCCAGAGCAACCAGTCGTTGCGGTTCTTCTTTAATACGGTATCGTCGGACCTTAAGAGCGCAATACCATATGCGAAGGAAGACGTTAATTTCGAAGGCAGCCATACAAAAATGAGCTTTATAACGCTTGCAGAGGTCGCCGGAAGCGATATCCCTGCGCATATGGAACCGGCAAGAGTTGTTTATTACCTGGACAATGCCAGGAAGGCGGTCCGTAGGAGCGTGGCCACAAAAGCCGAAGGCTTAAGCGAAGACCATGCCAGGACTTCCGATATTTTGAATGACATAGAGGATAAAAATTTTGGTTTTGAATATTGCTATAGAATGGGTTCTTCCAAAACAGAATATGATTATGAATGGAGAAAAGAATGGGAAGACAAGGACAGTAAAAGCGGTAAGATCCCTCGGGGGGTAAAGATAAAGGCGGGGGAATACACAAAAATAATATTTATTCCTACGGGTAAATTGGGCGGGGAAGATGCGGTTCAATAAAAAAGGGACAATACTTATAACCAGCCTGTGGATAATGACTATCCTGGCTATTTTTGCCATAGGTATAGGGTTCCGTGTTTCAATAGAGGCGCGATTGAATAAAAATAATATGGACAGGCTGAAAGGCATATATCTTGCTAAGGCCGGGATCATAAAATCGCAGGAGCTTTTAGCCAGGGACAATAACAGCTATGATTCTATACGTGAATGCGGCATAATGGTATCGCCCATTAATACATCGGGCGAGGAGGACCAGCTTGTACGGATATTTTCCGAAAGGCTGGGCGATGGTAAATTTACCGTAAGTTATGACGAGGAGGGTAAAAGTTCCTATGGCATGATGGATGAGGAGCGCAAAATAAACATAAATAAGGCCTCCGCGGAGGTATTAAAAAATCTCCTGGGGACAAATAACGAAGAGGCGGCGGAATCGATAGTGAACTGGAGGAGTAACCTGCGGTTGCCTAAAGGCGCTTCCGATGATTACTACAGGTCGCTTACGCCACCCTATGAATGTAAACATGCCGATTTCAGCGTCATAGAAGAGCTTATGCTTGTCAAAGGCGTTACTCCTCAACTGTTTGAATCGATCAAAGATCATATTACTGTATACGGTGACGACGGAAGAATAAACATAAATACCGCAACCAGGAAGGTAATGCTGTCAGCGGGGCTGGATCAGGGTACGGTAGATATAATAATGACGATCAGGAATGGCCCTGACAGGACAGCGGGAACAAAGGATGATGGGACGCTTTCCGGCGACATAGCCTCACAATTAAGCATTCCCATGGATTCTCCTACCAGGACTGTTTTGGGAAATTACTTTACAACAGCGTCAAATTACTTTAGAATTGAGGCAAAAGGCCTTGCAAGCGGCTCGAAGATATATTCTAAAGTTGCATGTATCGTAAAGCGGGGAGAAAAGAGATTACTATATTATCGGGAATATTAGTGAATTTAAAAGGCTTATTCATGCCTGACGGCAGGACCGCCTCGGTCGAGATCGACGATAATTATATCAAGGTCGTAGAAGCGGAAACCGTAAAAGGCAAAAAAAGTATATGCGGCCTTATATGTAAGCCTATTTCTCTCCAGGACCCGGAAAACGCCGCAGCGCAGATAAAAGAGATATTCCAGTCTTTTAAAACGATGCCCGAGCATATAATGCTTAACATACCGCGGCATCTTGTTACCGCCAGATTCCTTAAAATACCCTCCGTTACCGATGAAGAAATAAGCAAGATAATGGAACTGGAATCGATAAAACACCTCCCCTATACAGATGAGAACGTCATATACGGATACAGGATCATCGAAAAAATGGATGATGGATATTCCAGGGTCTTGCTGGTCATAGCGCAGTCCGAGAGTGTAAATAACATTATAGGCATTTTGAACAAGGCGGGTATAAAAGGCCTGAGTTTCCTGTCTTTAAGTTCCGAAGCGCTTTATTCATGGTCCATGCTTGTAACGGAGGGTAAGGAAAAAGAGAACGCAATGGTAGTCAACCTTGACGTTGGGCATATAGACATTAATATCATAGAGGAAAACAAGCTTGTATTTACCCGCGGCATCGTCTGCGATACAAAAGATACCAGGATATTAAGTAAAGCGGCAAATGAAATAGAGATATCTATGAATACCTACCGTAAAGAGTCATCAAGCTCGATCGGGAAGGTCATACTTACCGGACAAGCGGCCGGCAGCGAAGACCTGAGGGCTGCGCTAAGCAAAAAACTAAAAGTTCCGGTTGAAATAATGGACCAAAAGGCAGGTATACCTTTTGCGGAGGGTGTAAAAATAGAAGACGAGAACGTTTCTTTTGCGGAACCGTTCGGCCTATTATTAAGGCCCGAGGATATAATGATAAATCTTATTCCTTCAGAAGCCCGCGAAGAGGTGCAATATTCGTTGTTAAGGACAAATCTTATAACAGCCGCGTTCCTGGCCTTGTTATTTGTTGTTATCGTATTCGGTATCTTTGTTAAGAAATTGCATGATAGGTATGTCTATATGTTGACCATAAATACGCAATTGAAGAAGATAAGCCCTACCGTTGAGTCTGCAAGAAAAATGCTTAAGGATATAAAGATCATACAGGAAATGATGGGCAGGAAGCCTCTGGCTGTGGACGTGCTTTCCGAAGTATATACCATAACGCCGGCTAACGTGTCTTTGACTATGATCGGCTTCGAGAGCGAAAAAGACCTGGTCCTCAGGGGAGGCGCCCCTGAACTTAGCGAAGTCCTGAAATACGTGGCTGCGCTGGAAAAATCATCCTGTTTTGAAGGCGTCAAAGTAAAATATGCAAATAAGAGGGTTGTTGATAACAGGGAAATAGTAGATTTTGAGATCGATGCGATGATATCAAAGGTAAAATAGGGTTGCCGCGATGTTCATAAATAATTTAAACGATAGAGAGAAAAAACTTGCTATTGCCACAATAGCGATAATCTCTATAGCTATAACCTATGCGTTGATAATAGCGCCGTTATACTCCAAATGGAAGGAACTTAACAACCAGGCACGCTCAAAGGCAAGTATGCTTGAAACCGGATTTAAGCTCTTGGCCAGCCAGAAACAGGTGAGCGAGGAATATTCCAAGCTGTCAAAGTACGCCAGGGCTTCCCTGAGTGAAGAAGAAGCTGTTGCGGATACATTGGCCCTTATCGAGAGTATTTCCAAAGATGCCTCATGCTTAATTGTAAATATCAAGCCTGTGGGAGTAACGAATACGGGCTCGTACAAAGAGATATTGATAGATATTTCGGCAGAAGCGGGAATAGACCAATTTGCCAAATTCTTGTATGACATAGAAAACCCCAGCGATAAATTGATGTCTATAAAGCGGTTTACTTTAATTCCTAAATCCGGCCAGGCAGGTACGCTTAAAGGGACATTCATTGTAGGCAAGATATTGTTAGATTAACCCATCCTTTCGATAATAACTAAAAACACCCAACTATTTGACAAATAAGCATGTTATGATATACTCTCTAGGTAGAGAGTTAACATTAACTCTCTACCTAGAGAGTAAATATGGTTAAAAAAGACATATATCTCATAAAAGATCTTGCGCGGCTGACAGGTATCTCGGTTTATACTATAAAGTATTACATCAAGCTCGGCCTTATAGAAGAGATCGGCAGAAGCCCTGAAACACGTTTCAGGTACTTCGACGATTCCACGGTCGAGGCATTAAAAAGTATAATAGTACACAAGAAAGAGAACATGTCCCTTGCCAGGATATCGGACCTGATAAAGAAAGGGCAGGATAGATGAGCTATTACGAAGTTCTTGGGTTGAAGCAAGAACCTTTCTCTACAAGCCCCGACCCCGCATTTTTTTATCGCTCATTATCGCACAATGCCGCATTGCAAAGGCTGGAGATACTAGTCCGCCTTAAACGCGGCCTGGGCCTTATACTTGGAGACGTTGGTGTAGGAAAGACGACTATGTCGCGGGCGCTTTTGCAGAATTTTGCCAACGAACATGACTATATATTCCATATAATGCTCGACCCCTCTTACAAATCCGAGTTCCAATTTTTAGAAAGCCTGGTTAAAATATTCGGGCTAAAGCCTGCTTCACGGTCAACGCTTGATTACAGGGAAGAGATAGAAAGGTACCTATTTAAAAAAGGAGTGGATGAGCACAAGACGGTCGTATTGCTGATAGACGAGGGGCAGAAGTTGTCGGGCCCCTTCCTCGAGATATTGAGGACGGTATTAAACTACGAGACGAATGAGTATAAACTTCTGCAATTGGTCATTGTGGCGCAAATGGAGCTTTTGCCAAGGATCAAAAAGATAAAAAACTTTTATGACAGGATAGGGCTTAAGTACATAATAAATCCGCTTGACGAAAAAGAAACAAGGGAAATGGTGCTATTCAGATTAAATCAGGCCGGGCTTGAAGATCCTAAAGAATTATTCACTGAGAATTCCCTGAAACTTATATATGGATACAGCCAGGGGTATCCGCGCAAGACCGCCATGATATGCCATGATGCGCTTGAGTTTCTCGTCATGAATGGCAGGAAAACGGTGGATGAATCAGTCATAAACGAGGTTGCCAGGAGGATATCAGTTTAAATGCATAAAGACATATCGCCGGAAGAGAAACTGTTATCAATAATCAAGGGGAAGAAGGATGGTGTTCCTCCTGAAAAAACTGCCCACAAAGAAGCAGTAGCAGCCGGCAGCATTAAATTAGCGCAATTCAATGATGCCCTGGATGGTTATATATCCAGTATCCTTAGGAGCAGTTTTTTTAAAAATAGTTTTTTTAGCCCGAAAGTCCTGAAAACATTCAACAGGTATATGCTGATAATAGTGGTATTAGCCATAGTTTATTTTATAAGCGATTTAATATTTGTAAGGCCTTCCGTCAAAGCAAAAGCGGTTATTTCCGATTTTTCCAGTTTTACAATGCCGGTTTCCGCAGTCAAAAGATCCGCCCAGATAGAGACCAATACATATTCTTATTATTCAAACAGGATCTCAGGCAAGAAAATATTCGGTGCGGGTTCTTACGCTCCGACAGAAGTTCCGGACAGCGCCGACGCCGAACAGGCTGCCAATCTAGGGCTTGTCGGTATAATACCCGGGGATAATCCGCAGGCAATAGTGGAAGATAAAAAAAATCAGAAGACGTATTACCTGATCAAGGGGCAGACAATAAACGATATTGTCATGGAAGATATTGGCAGTGATAAGGTAACGATCGAATATAGAGGAAAGAGGATCAATCTGTTTCTATAGGAGGCCTTGTATGAAAAGACAAATGATATCTATTTTTACTGTTTTTCTATTTTTTACCATGCTGCTGGATCCCCTGTTTCCGCTAGCCGCCCAGCCTCAACTCAATACATCCATAGCATCCGGCGCGGAAAAGCCAGGCGTGACGTCAGAGACGGGTTCGGACAAGATATCTCTCGACCTTAAGGGGATGGATGTAGTCGAGGTCATAAAGATGCTGGCAGCCAAGGGAAATCTTAATATCGTTCTTGGCACAGACGTTAAGGGAAAGGTAACGATATTTTTAAAGAGCGTAAACCTCATGGACGCCCTTGAAATTATACTTATTTCCAATAACCTGGCGTACGACAGGCGGGGAAGTATAATATACATAATGAGCCAGCGTGATTACGAGAGGATGTACGGAGAGAAATATGCCGAGAAGAAAGAGGCCATGACCTTCAGGATGAAATATGCCAAGGCAGCGGAGGTGGGCAAGGCGTTAAGCCAATTAAAAACAAAAGTAGGGAAGATCATTATAGATGAAAGCTCCAATACGATCGTAGTAATGGATAATCCATCGACTGTTGCTCAGATGGCGGATACCATCCAGAGCATAGATATCCCTACCGTTACAAGGATATTTGAGCTTAAATACGCCAAGGCCGCAGAAATTAAAGATAAGATATCTGAGAATCTCACCAAGGGATTTGGGACTATGCAGATAGATGAAAGGACTAACAAGATAGCCGTTACAGACATTGAAAAAAAGGTCCAGGACATAGAAAAAATAGTGAATGCGTTCGATGATAAGCTGCAGCAGGTCCTTATCGAAGCCAAAATATTGCAGGTCAACCTTGACGACCATCTTAGGCTGGGAGTCGATTGGGATACCGTGCTGAAAAAATTACAAAAAGAGATAAGTTTAAAAAGCGCGTTCCAGCTGGCAGCCTTTAATGCTTTTGGGCCTCCGGGTGCGGAGCTGCTGATAGGAAGCCTTGGCGGGGGAGACGTAAACGTGATGATACAGGTTTTAAAGACAATAGGCGATACCAACCTTCTTTCAAGCCCCAGGATAACGGCCTTAAATAATCAGGAAGCTAAAATATTGGTTGGTACATCACAGCCCTATGCGACAAATACGGTTACGCAAACCACCGGTACCGCCACGACCGGTACTAACATAAGCTTCCTGGATATAGGCGTAAAATTATTTGTAACGCCTACTATCAATAAAGATGGGTTCATAACTATGAAGATACGGCCTGAAGTCAGTTCTACGAATTCCAATTATACCTACGGTACCCCTCCTACGACGATCCCGGTAGTGCAGACGACGCAGGCAGAGACCAGCGTGCGTATTAAGGACGGCGCTACTATAATTATAGGCGGTCTCGTAACGGATCGAAGAGTGCAGACAGTCAATAAAATACCCTGGTTAGGCGACCTGCCGATAATAAAATATGCATTCAGCAATACGGATAACCAGATCCAGAAGCAGGAGCTCGTAATATTTTTAACACCACACATAATAGGCGGTACTGCGGACTATACGGAAGTACCGAAATCACCGCCCGAAGACGAAGGCAGGTTTACCGTTTCGGAAAAACTTGCCTTTGAAAGAAGGGACAGATCTCCAATGAGCCCGGGACTGTTCAAGGGGCCGGGAAAATTCCAGGAAGAAGAACAGGCCGCCGAAGAAGAGAGAAAGAAGGCCTCAGAAACAATGGTGGCAGCTTCAACATCCCGGGAGTACTATTATTATTTAAAGAACAGGATCATAGAATATATCTCTGTGCCTAAGGATCCCAAGCATGCCCAGATGAAGGGCAAGGTCAAGCTGGCTTTTTTCCTTACGCCTGCAGGCGCTTTAGCGAGAGGGCCGGAAGTGATCGAATCATCGAATCACGGCCTGGATGATATAGCCATGAAGGCCGTCAAAAAGGCAAGCCCGTTTTCCGCATTTCCCGGAACTATGGGCGAAAACGAAAAACGGTTCGTTGTGGACATAGCTTTTGAATAATAAGCAGTTAGATCCTAATGAAGGGGGCTGGTCGATGAATAAGGACGATAAGATCTTTTTAATAGCGTCATTTATGGTTATTATTTTATTATTGT
>CAZHPY010000009.1:0-36365 GCA_964534705.1 uncultured Planctomycetia bacterium
TGCGGGTGGCATTGGATGAACCCGGATTTGATATTTGGGATGGGGGTGGAGCATGCTTAGCCCCATTAATATGAGGCTATTGGGGCTATGCGACATACAGATACTAAGTGTAGTATGAGGCGTATATTGTAAACCCCAAATAACCAAATCCGGGGAATCCAATGACAGGACCCGCGATCAGCTAACTAGCGACACAGAAAAGTTTTATGGGTTATTGAAGAGAGGGGGGGGCCGCCGTTCGGGTGGTTAGAAATGAAAAAGGTCGCTCTCTTTCCGATTCCTTAACTAATAACTGTGATATAATTTAACCATATGGTATTAAAATGTGCCCAGGTAATTCTGGCAGTTATTTTAATATTCAGCGATATTGCCTACGCAATAGTTCTTGATCGCACTTCCTCATACTCTATTTTATCGCCCCCGTCACGTTTCAGCCCGATAGTTACTCTTGAATGGCAAGATGATCACTACGTCATTACAGAGAATGCAAATGTAATGCCGCAACTCGACAACGCCAAAACAACCTTTCCGGAAGACGCCGCATTTATTTATATCAATTTACTTATCAACCAATTTTTGCAAAAACTTTCTGCTCTCAGCAAGTTAGGCGTTAGCCAGGGAGGGCTGCAAGCCGCATTTGAAAAAGAGAAAAGGGGGCATCTGGGTCTATTTATAAAATGCATAAATGATCATTTCCCTGTCGCCCGGGAAAATTCCCCAAGGTTCCATTTTAATGAGATGAGCTGGAACGGCACTACTATTGTTTTGCCATACAGCAAAAAAGATCCGGGCTCAGGTAAGGTAGATACTGCCTATCTCTATTATTCTCTGGAGGGCGCGCAGCGTATGACTAACCCAGATATCGGCCAGGATACGATGGAAAGTTCCAGCCGCCTGCCCGTAAAAGATGCGGCCACGGCTGCGGCTGCAGTTGACACGGATCACGAAAAGCGTACAGCCGGCAATTTCTGGGATGAACTTATAATAAAGGCGGAAGAGGCGAAGAGGAACAACGAGTCCCTGATACTGGGCCTGGATACGAGTTGGATAAAGAACCAGGCTGCGGCTCAGTCCATGATAAGCAGGATGAGCCAATTACCGGAAGACTTGCGCAGGTTGGGCCTGGATAACCTCATATTTAAATATGGCAATGGCAGTGAATTGGCCGCGCGGCTGGCAGGCGAAAAAGAAAGGACAAGGGCGAAGTTCTCCAGTATTATCGTGATCGGCAGCCGGGAAATAATAAGAGAGGATCAGGCAAACGAATTCAATAGATTAAAAGGCGCTGCCCCGGAAGACAGGGCGCTTTTGATAGGAGTCGATCCCAGCAACCTTACTTATATGTCAGGGATAAGAATATTAGAGATGTGGCTGCTTGCCCTGAAACTCCATTCAGGCATTGCGCCATTGCCCAATACAGGCTATATCAATATCGAGGCAGTCCCCGACAGAGAAGGCAGGGTAGCAGCTTTTATATTCACGCCGGTCAAACCCTACGATATAATGGAATCCGCCCGCATAAACAGGCTGCAGATAGATGAGATCAACACCAAAGCATAACTTCTTGAAGAACTAATGCGTAAATGGTATATTATGGACTTATGAAGCCTATATATATTAAGAATGGCGAGGTTATATTAAAGGACCGTATCCTGAAAGGCGCTTGCGTAGAAGTCCGCGGTTCCGCGATAAAGCGTATCGGCAGGAACGTTAAAGCCGCCAAAGGCTCCTTTGTAATAGATGCTAAGGGATGCCTGGTCTCGCCAGGTTTTATAGACTGCCATATCCATGGAGAACCTGGAAAAATATTTTTCAATGAAGCCAGGTATGGAACAACCTCATTTGTAGTATCTCAATCCTGCGCGCCGCTGGAGTTCATTTATAAAAGGGCCGCTAAGATGCAAGAATTCATCAATGAAAGCCCTTACGGGAAGAACGTGCTTGGACTGCGTATGGAAGGGCCGTATATAAGCAAGGCAAGGGCCGGCGCGCAGAACAAGTTATATATAAAACGGCCGAACATCGGAGAATTGGCGCATATCCTGCAAAAATGCAACGGCCTTTTAAGGATAATGACCGTGGCCCCAGAACAGGACGGCATGAAACCTGTTTTAAGGATATTATGTAAAAATGGCGTTATCCCATCAATAGGCCATTCCGACGCTACTTATGAAAATGCTATAGAGGGCATAGACGCGGGCATAAGCCATGCCACCCATACGTTTAACGCCATGAGCCCGCTCGACAGGCGGTCGCCGGGCGTTATAGGAGCGGTTCTTTTAGACGACAGGGTAACGGCAGAAGTGATACTGGATCTTGTGCATGTTCACAGGGCGCTTTTTGCCCTTTTGGTCAAATCGAAGAAAAAAGACAACGTTATCATAATAACCGACTCCATTGTTTCCGAACCACACGAAGGCGCCTTAAGGACGGGAGGGGCTTACAGGTTCGAAGATGGCCGCCTTGCAGGTTCGAGCCTTAATATGATAGAGGCGCTGAAGAATGCCGTCACAAAATGCGGCCTTTCTTTGGCTGAAGCGCTCAGGATGATAACAATGAACCCGGCAAAATTTTTGGGGGTTGCAGATAAAAAAGGTTCGCTTGAAACGGGTAAGGATGCGGACATGGTGATTTTTGACAGGAATTATGATGTTAAGGCGACGATAATACGGGGTAAAATAGCCTACGAAAAGAAAGGCTTTGTATGTGCGGGATAGTAGGATACATAGGCGGTAGAGAAGCCCAGGATATTTTGTTAAAGAACCTTTCGAGGCTCGAATACAGGGGGTATGACTCCGCCGGTATAGCAACTGTAAAAGGCAGGAAAATAGAGCTTGTAAAACGCCAGGGTAAGCTAAATATATTAGCTGGCGAACTGAAGAAAAACAGGGTAAGCGGGACGGTCGGCATAGGGCATACAAGGTGGGCGACGCACGGAGTCCCCAGCGATGTTAACGCGCATCCGCACCTTGACTGCAAATGCAAAATAGCCGTTGTTCACAACGGCATAATAGAGAACTATCTCGAACTTAAGGAAGGGCTTAAGAAAGAAGGGCACAAGTTCTTGTCCGAGACCGACACAGAAGTAATAGCCCATCTCATAGAAAAATTATACGAAGGCGACATTGCGGAAGCGGTCAGGAAGGCGGTAAAGCTTCTGCACGGCTCATACGCGATCGCCGTTCTTCATAAAGATGAGCCCCAGAAGCTGATAGGGGCGCGTTGCGATTCTCCGCTGATAGTAGGCGTCGGAAAAGGCGAAAACTTCCTGGCCAGCGACGTTCCTGCCGTGATGGAGCATACAAAAGAAGTCATGTATCTGGATAATCATGAGATCGCCGTTCTTACAAAAGACCGTGTGCTGGTAAAGGACATGACGGGGCGCACCGTTTCCAGGAAAATAGCCAAGATAAACTGGGATATAAGCCAGGCCGAAAAGGCCGGGTATAAACATTTCATGCTTAAAGAGATATTTGAGCAAAGCGTCATACTAGAGAACATATTGGACGAAAGATGTAAGCATAGCAAGGTCCATTTTGAGGAGCTTAAGATAAAAGAGAAGGATCTCAAGGCCATCAAAAGGATCGCGATCGTCGCGTGTGGTACCGCGTACCATGCAGGTTTAACCGGGAAGTACATGCTTGAAGAGGTAGCCAAGCTGCCATGCTGGGTCGACGTCTCCAGCGAATTTCGTTATCGCGATCCCCTTGTCGATAAAGATACGCTCATGATAGTAATATCGCAATCGGGGGAGACCGCGGATACCCTTGCCGCACTTAGGGAAGCAAAAAAGCGCGGCGCAAAGGTTTTGGCGATATGCAACGTCCTTGGCAGTTCGATAGCCAGGGAATCCGACGGAGTTATTTATACGCACGCGGGGCCTGAAATAGCCGTTGCGTCGACCAAGGCATATACGGCGCAGCTGGCCATATTTTACCTGCTTACGCTTTATCTTGCCGGTCTCAGAAAAACCGCAAAGCCGGGAACGCTGAAAGCGTTTTTAAAAGAGCTCAGGCGCCTCCCTGCGCTCATGGAAGAACTGCTGGACGAGTATAAACCAGAATACAATATACTCGCCGCTTACGCGCAGGGCTTTAAAAAATATTATCATGAGAAACACAACAAGACGTTCTTCCTTTATCTGGCAAGGAACATAAACTATCCCAATGCGCTTGAAGGCGCGCTTAAATTAAAGGAAATATCATATATCAGCGCCGAGGGATATCCTGCCGGTGAGATGAAACACGGCCCGATAGCCCTTATCGACGAGAATCCCTGGGTCGTATGCATAGCCGTAAAGAGCAGGACCTATGATAAGATGGTGTCGAATATCCAGGAGATAAAGGCGCGTAACGGCATAGTGATAGTGATAGCCACCGAAGGCGATAAGGAGATCCTGCACCATAACATCAATTATTTGATAGAAGTACCAAAAGTCGACGAAGTATTCTCACCGCTTCTGGTGGCGATCCCGCTTCAGCTTTTGGCTTATTACGTTGCGCGCGCGTTCGGATATGATATAGACCAACCGAGGAATTTAGCTAAGTCAGTGACTGTGGAATAATAAAGTTGGGAGTTGAGAGTTGGGAGCGTTATACGTAGTAGCGACACCAATAGGTAACCTCGAAGACATTACCCTTAGGGCAATAGAGACGCTGAAGTCGGTCGGCCTTATAGCCGCTGAAGATACCCGCCACACAAAGATACTCCTCGACAGGTATGATATACATACGCCCATGACAAGCTACTTCGAATACAACAAGATCCAGAAATCAGATTATATATTAAAGGTATTAAAGGAAGGGAAGTCGGTCGCCCTTGTTTCCGATGCCGGCACTCCCGGCATATCGGATCCCGGTTATACAATAATCAAGCTTTGCATAGATAATAATATAGCGGTGGTGCCAATACCGGGCCCATCGGGTGTCATTGCAGCGCTGACCGCTTCCGGCAAGTCCACAAGCCAGTTTACATTCGTAGGTTTTCTTTCTCCAAAGCCGATCAAAAGAAAGAATCAGTTAAAAAAACTATTTGATGAAGACAGGACGGTTGTGATCTATGAATCTCCCCATAGGATCGAAAAGCTTCTTGCCGATATTTTAGAAGTATATGGCGATACGCAACTCGTTGTAGCAAGAGAGGTTACAAAAAAATTCGAAGAGATAAGGCGAGAAAAAGTAAGTTCGACCATCGAGCATTTTAAAACACAAAAGCCCAAGGGCGAGTTTATTGTTATTATTTAACGAAACAAAGGAAAAATATTGACAAAAAGGGCTGGTTATGCTATTATTTATATACGTTAAACACATTACCTTTTAATTCGGGACAGAGAGCCCGGGAAAGGAATAGTAATGAAGCACAAAGAGAACCCACTTATCTATCGTAGATAGGCGGGTTTTTTATTGAATATAGGATAGCGAGGAACAGCATGCAACTAAAGGAAAAAGCAAAGATACTGGACAAAGAAACGATCGACAAGGCTTTGAAGCGAATGGCCCACGAGATAGTCGAAAATGCCGGGGCAATGGATGATTCGGTCCTTATAGGCATTAAAAATCGCGGGGCGTATATTGCGCAAAGGCTTGCTGAAAAGATAAAAGATATTGTCGGGAAAAATCCCCTGGTCGGCGCCCTTGATATTACGCTGTACAGGGACGACCTCACGCAGGTAGCGGAACAGCCGATAGTCCACGCAACCGAGATATCGTTTGATATCGATAATAAAAGGGTTATCCTTGTCGACGACGTCCTCTTCACGGGCAGGACTATAAGGTGCGCCCTGGACGCGTTGATAGATTTCGGCAGGCCGGGCAAAATACAGCTGGCCGTCCTTATCGACAGGGGCCACAGGGAGCTTCCTATAAGGGCAGATTATGTCGGGAAGAACGTGCCGACTTCGGTAAAAGAATCAGTGGAGGTCCGGCTGGCCGAATCAGACGGTAAGGATGAAGTCGTAATTTGCGAGAAGGCTTAGTAGTATGGAAAACGAAAAGAAATTTGCATGGACGAAGAAAGACCTCCTGGGGCTGGAATATCTTTCCAGGGAAGAAATAGAGCATATTTTATACACTGCCTCCAGCTTCAAGGAGGTAACGACACGCCAGATCAAAAAAGTCCCTGCCCTTCGCGGGAAGACAGTGGTAAACCTCTTCTACGAGCCATCGACACGCACCAGGATCTCGTTCGAGCTTGCCGCAAAGAGGCTCTCGGCGGACGTTATAAACGTCGCGGCCGAGTCATCCAGCGTCAGGAAGGGAGAAACGCTTATAGATACGGGCAAAAACATAGAAGCCCTTAAGATCGACATAATAGTCATGAGGCACGACTACTCGGGCGCCCCTAATATATTGGCCCGCTCGGTAAAGGCAAGCGTAGTAAATGCAGGCGATGGCTGGCATGAACACCCGACACAGGCGCTGCTGGACCTGCTTACCCTCAGGTCAAAGCTGGGCAGGATCGAAGGATTGAACGTAAGCATCATAGGCGACATAGCGCATTCAAGGGTCGCGCGCTCCAATATCTGGGGCCTTACAAAACTCGGGGCCAATGTTACGGTATGCGCGCCGAAGATGCTGATACCGGAGGGCATAGAAAAGATGGGCGTGAAAGTGACCCATGATGTTGACGATGCCATATCGAACGCCGATGCCATAAACGTACTGAGAATGCAGCTTGAGCGCGACACGGCAGCGGCTTTTCCGACGAGAGTGGACTTCTTCAAGCAATATGGTATTTCGGAAGAAAGGATTAAGAAGTGCAAAAAAGGCATAGTAGTGATGCATCCCGGGCCTATCAACAGAGGCGTCGAAATGTCGAGCGGCGTAGCGGACGGCCCTAATTCCGTGATACTGGAACAGGTGACTAACGGCATTGCCGTAAGAATGGCTGTCTTGTATCTCGTTGCGCATGCCAACCGGTAAGGTCGTCGCAAGCGCAGGAGAAAAGGATGAAAATGGAAAAATATCTGATAAAGAACGGTAGGGTAATAGATCCCGCAAATAACATTGATGATAACCTGGATATACTGATAGCCGCCGATAAGATCGAAATGCTGGGAAAGGGTATAAAAGCCGATTCGGCCGAAGTCATAGATGCGAAAGATCTTATCGTTGCGCCGGGGCTGATAGATATGCATGCCCATCTGCGGGAACCGGGCAGGGAAGATGAGGAAACAGTTCTTACAGGTACGCGTGCGGCGGTCAAGGGAGGTTTTACTACCATAGCATGCATGCCAAATACCGAACCGCCGCTGGACAATCCAGCCATAATAAAATCACTCAGGGAGATCATAGAAAAAGACGCGATCTGCAACGTATCGATCATAGGGTGCATAACCGAAGGGCGCGCAGGCAAGCGGCCTACAGATTTCCATAAAATGATAAAGGAAGGCGTCCTCGCCGTATCCGATGACGGTTCGTCGGTCGACGATGAAAAAGTAATGGCCGAAGCGCTGCAGCAATCCAAAGAAGAAGGCCTTTTGGTCATCGAACATTGTGAAGACAGGAAGATGTCCGCCAACGGGGTGATGAACCAGTCTTTTACCGCGACAAAGCTGGGGTTACGCGGTGTGCCAAGAGCGGCAGAGTATGAAATAGTAAAACGCGATATCGAGCTTGCGAAACAAGCGTCGTGGAAGGTCCATATAGCGCACGTAAGCACCAGGGAGTCGGTCGATCTTATACGAAAGGCAAAGAAAGAAGGGGTAAAGGTTACTGCTGAGACTGCGCCGCACTACTTTTCTCTCAGCGAAGAATGCTGCGCCACATACGATTCCAACACAAAGATGAACCCTCCCCTTAGGTCCAAGAGCGACGTTGAGGCTATAAAAGAAGGTTTAAAAGACGGTACGATAGATGTCATAGCTACGGACCACGCTCCGCATACAGATAACGAAAAAGACGTTGAGTTCGATTTTGCCCCCTTCGGCATAATAGGCCTTGAAACCGCGTTAAGCCTGGCGATAATGGAGCTGGTGGGGAAAAACATTCTTTCCTGGAGCGAGCTCATAAAAAGGATGTCTGTTAACCCTGCAAGGATACTAGGCATAAAAAGAGGTAACCTGAAAAAAGGCGCCATTGCCGATATAACCATCATCGACCCCGCCAGGGAATATACATATACCAAAGACTCGGTGCAGTCAAAATCAAATAATTCCCCATTCATAAACTGGATATTGAAAGGGCAGGCAGTAGCGCTCTTTGTCGGCGGAAGGCCGGCCATGAAGGACGGTGTTATCATAGAGTGAGGTAGTGATATGTTTATAGCAGATCTTCATATCCACTCAAAATACTCGCGCGCGACTTCAAAGGAGATGGAGATAGCGTCGCTGGCAAGATGGGCAAAGATAAAAGGCATATCCCTGCTTGGCACGGGAGACTTTACTCATCCGCTCTGGCTTGCCGAGTTAAAAGACAAGCTCTCGGGATCTGGGGACGGCGTTTACAGTTATGACGGCATGTCTTTCATGCTTACGGCGGAAGTTTCGAATATATATTTTAAAGCCGGGAGGACCAGGAAGGTACACAATATCCTGATCGCCCATGATTTTAAGGTTGTAGAAGAAATAAATAAGGCTTTGAATGAGTACGGGTCGCTATCCAGCGACGGCAGGCCTATCCTGAGCCTCGAATGCGAGAAAATGGCCAGGATGTTATTTGCCATAGACCCTTCTATTTTAATAATACCGGCGCATGCCTGGACCCCGCATTTCAGTATATTCGGGTCCAACTCAGGGTTTGATGCTCCTGAAGAATGTTTTGAGGACCAGACCCCGAAAATACTTTCGCTTGAAACCGGGTTATCGAGCGATCCGGCAATGAACTGGCGATGGTCAAAGCTGGACAGGTTTTGCCTTATATCGAATTCCGATTCGCACTCACCGTCAAAAATAGGGCGCGAAGCAAGTGTGTTCAGCGGCAAGATAGACTACAAAGAATTAAGGCAGATACTTAAGACGAAGGACAGGGCAAAGTTTTTATTTACCATAGAATTTTTTCCGGAGGAAGGCAAATATCACTGGGATGGGCACAGGGCGTGCAAGACACGGCTTTCGCCGGAAGAATCAAAGAGGATAAACAATAAATGCCCCGAGTGCGGTAAGAGCATAACTATAGGCGTAATGCACAGGCTGGAATCGCTGGCCGACCGGAAAGAAAGTTATGAATCGAAGGACGGCCCCTCTTTCAAGAGCGTGGTGCCTTTGGCCGAAATAATCGGCGAGGCCCTTGATGTAGGGCCGGACTCCGTTACGGTAGAAAAAGAATACTTCCAACTCATAAAGAATTTCGGGAGTGAATTCAAGATCCTGCTCGACACGCCGGAGGACGAATTAAAAAATGGATGCCCTTTCAGGATATTTAAGGGTATAATGAATATGCGTAAAGGCAATGTGGAAAGACTGCCCGGCTATGACGGAGAATACGGGAAGATAAACGTATTTAAAGAGGGCGAGGAAAAGGCTTCGGAGAAGCAGCTGAGCTTTTTTTGAGTGTCAAGGCGTCAAAGTATCAAAGTGTCAAGGTGCTGAAAATGAAACAGCTAAAAGCGAAAATATTGGAAAATAAACAGGTGGCGCAGGGATTTTACAGGATGCGCCTTGGGTCGCCGTACTTTGCAAAGAGGACAAAACCCGGACAATTTTTTGAGGTAAGGTGTTCCAGGGCGAACAAGCCGCTTTTGCGCAGGCCGCTTAGCGCGCACAGGATACTCGATAAAGGGGTGGAGCTGCTATACGAGGCCGTAGGTCCCGGGACAGAGCATCTTTCCAGGAAAACAGCAGGTGAATATCTCGATGTGGTAGGGCCTTTAGGTAACGGTTTCAATATATCTTCCGATAAACGACCCGCTATACTGGTGGCAGGCGGAGTGGGAGTGGCCTCGTTACTCGCTCTGGCCGAAAAAATTTCCTCAAAAAGTATCGGTTCTTATGTCATAATAGGCGCCAGAAAGGCGCAGGGTGTTTTATGCGAAAAAGAACTTAAAAAGATGGGGTGCTTTGTAATGGTATCTACGGAAGACGGCTCGAGAGGCCATAAAGGCTATGCCACTGATATACTAAGGCACTTGTTGGAGGTTGTAAAGTGCCAAACGTCCGGTATCTATGCTTGCGGGCCGCATCCCATGTTGAAGGCGGCTGCGCATATAGCGTATCTATCCGGTATACAATGTCAGGTATCTTTAGATGAAAGGATGGCCTGCGGCATAGGCGTATGCCTGGGTTGCCCGGTTAAAGTAAAAACAAAAGGCGTGTATAAAATGGTCTGTAAGGACGGACCGGTATTTAACGCGGAAGAAATAGCCTGGTAAATATAAAAGCCTGCTTACAGGCAGGTAGGGGAGGAAAGCATGGTAAGGAAGCTGATCGTATTCATTTTAGCGTTATTTGTCCTGGCGATCGCCACAGAAGCTTTTTGCCAGAAAGATGCTACAGAGCAAAAGGCGCAGCAGATAATGCCGAAAAAGATAGGCGTAGATACAAATTATAACGGTAAGCCCGACCGCTGGGAGCACTATAATGAAAAAGGGCAGGTTGCGAAAGTAGAAAGCGACGCGGACGAAGACGGTATTATCGAAGAGACCATTGTTTACGAGAATGCGAAGCCCGTAAAAGGGGCGAAGGATACTAATAAAGACGGCAAGCCGGATGTGTGGATAGATTTCTAATAAAATGGACCTAAAGGTAAAAATAGGAAAACTGGTTTTAAAGAATCCGGTAATGGCCGCCTCCGGGACATTCGGAAGCGAATACGGCGAGCTCATCGATATTAACAAGCTGGGCGCGTATATCGCTAAAACTATAACGATAGACGGCAGGATCGGTAATCCGCCGCCCAGGATAATAGAAACAGCGTCTGGAATGCTTAATGCAATAGGCCTGGAGAACGGCGGGGTGGAAGACTTTATCGGAAACAAACTGCCCCGGCTCCGCAATCTACAAATACCGATAATAGCAAGTATAGCAGGCGATGATGCATGGCAGTTCAAGGCGCTGGCAAAATCCCTGTCCAGGACAAGAAAGATCTCGGGCCTGGAGGTAAACCTCTCCTGCCCCAATGTAAAGCACGGCAAGAGGGACTTTTTAATAGCGCAGGATAAGGATGCCACCTACGAGGTAATAAAAGCGGTCCGCTCAGCCACTAATATTACGATAATCGCGAAATTATCGCCCAACGTTACGGATATAGCGTTAATAGCGGAATCAGCAAGGAAAGCCGGCGCGGACGCAGTATCATTGGTAAACACATTTATAGGCATGGCCGTAGATATCGACAGGCAAAAGCCGGTTTTAGGCAACGTTACCGGAGGCTTGAGCGGGCCTGCCATAAAACCGATGGCGCTTCGCATGGTAAGGGAAGTATATAAAAAAGTAAAGATACCCATAATAGGCATGGGCGGGATAATGGATTACAAAGATGCCGTGGAGTTTATGCTTTGCGGGGCCAGCGCCGTTCAGGTGGGGACAGCCAATTTCGTGGATCCTGCCGCGATGCCGGATATCATAAAAGGGATGAAAAGTTATATGTCTGCCAAGGGCATTAAATATGTCCGTGAGCTTACAGGGGCGCTAAAGGTATGAAAGATCGCGGGAAATTAATAGTCGCACTCGACGTGGATACTAAAGAAAAAGCCGTTTCTTTGGTAGAAAAACTCAGGGAGTATGTCGGCATATTCAAGATAGGCAGCGAATTATTCACTTCCTGCGGCCCTGACGTAATAACGGAAGTAAAAAATAACGGCTGTGAAGTGTTTTTGGACCTGAAATTTCACGACATACCTAATACCGTAGCCAGATCAGCAATTGCGGCGGTAAGATCGGGCGCTTTAATATTCAACGTCCATGCGCTCGGAGGCGCCGATATGATGAAAAAAGCCGCCGAAGCCGTAGCAAAGGAATCCCGGGAGCTAAAAATCGAAAAACCAAAGATAATAGCGGTCACTGTCCTTACAAGCATGGATGAAAATAGCTTGAAGAAGATAGGCATAGATGATAATATGGAAACCCAAGTTTTAAGGCTTGCCAAGTTGGCCAGGGAGTCCGGCATGGACGGTGTTGTCGCGTCCCCATCCGAAACAAGTCTTATCAGGAAAAGTATAGGAAAAGATTTTCTGATAGTTACTCCGGGGGTCAGGCCTTCATGGGCAGCCGTTAATGACCAGAAGAGGATAGCCGCCCCTAAAGAGGCCATAGAGAACGGCGCTGACTTTATAGTTGTGGGCAGGCCCATCACAGAGGCTGCGGACCCGGTATCGGCCGCAAAAAAAGTCCTGGAAGAGATCAGATCATGAGCGAAAAAGAGGTTTTAGGCATATTCACCGACAACAAAGCTTTGTTGGAGGGCCATTTTAAGTTGTCAAGCGGCCTTCACAGCGAAAAATATTTACAATGCGCGCTTGTGCTGCAATATCCGGATATCGCCGGAAAACTTTCCGAAGAACTCGCTAAAAAGTTTTCCGGAAAGCACATAGACATCGTAATAGGGCCCGCGCTGGGCGGTGTCACGCTGGCATATGAAGTCGCCAGGGCTGTTGGCGCCAGGGGCCTGTTTACTGAGCGACAGGAAGGAAAAATGGTCCTGCGCCGCGGCTTTGCGATAGGGAAAAACGAAAAGGTCCTGGTCGTAGAGGATGTTGTCACTACGGGCGGTTCTACAAAGGAAGTCATGGATGTGGTCAGGTCAATGGGAGGGGAAGTCGTAGGGGTTGGCAGCGTGATCGACCGGAGCGGCGAAAAGATAGACTTTGGCGTTCCTTTCCATGCGCTCGCGAAGGTAAAAGTCCAGACATTCGAAGAAAAAGACTGCCCTCTTTGCAAAAAAAATATACCGGTGACGAAACCGGGCTCAAGAAAGTAACCGCAAAATGCGGTATATATAGTATAATATTACGATTTCGGGCAAGTAGCTCAATGGCGGAGCACTCGGTTTACATCCGATAGGTTACAGGTTCGACCCCTGTCTTGCCCACCATATCACACGTAGTCTGACGGTTGATCATAAGGTTTGTCGCCTTCTTTACTTTCCGGGATAAAATAATTTCTTAGACGGGCATAATAAGCCGAGGACACATTCGGGGCACTTTGGCTTTCCGGCGGCGCAGATCGCCCTTCCATGGGCTATCAACAGGTCGCTTAGATGAGCCCATTCTTTTTTAGGAGTTATATTCATAAGGTCCCGTTCTATCTTTACGGGGTCCTCGTTTTTCGTAAGGCCCAACCTGAAACTTACCCTGCGCACGTGCGTATCTACCGCGATACCCTCTATCTTACCGTAACCATGCGAAAGGACGATATTTGCGGTCTTTCTTGCCACGCCAGGTAATTGTATAAGTTCTTCCATGGAATCCGGGACCTTGTCCTTGAACCTATCTAGTATCATTTTTGCGGCGCCGATTATATTTTTTGCTTTATTGTGGTAAAAGCCGGTAGAACGTATTTCCTGTTCAAAGGCTTTTAAGTTCGCATTGGCGTAGTCCGAAGCCGTTTTATATTTCCTGAACAAAGGTTTAGTGACAATGTTTACCCTGGCGTCTGTGCATTGAGCGGAAAGTATGGTCGCTACAAGAAGCTGGAGAGTGTTTGTGTGCAAGAGGGCGGTTGTGAAGCCGGGATATTCTTTTTTCAGCGCAGAGATTATTTTATTAACGTCATTTTTTGGCATGTAGTTCATTTTTTGTTCCGCGCTCTTTCGCCTTTTTGAGGGATGGGTCGAAATGCTCGAACTTAAGGAATTGGCACATTAAATTAAATACGGGCCTCAATGTCCTGTTCCTTAGCTTTGCGTAAAGATAGAGAGGCACAAAGTCAAATCCAAGCCTTCTCTTCGGCTCATAACCGGTAATGCCCATCTCGTATTGTTTAATATTGTTTTTTATGCACCAGTTCATTATATCGCGGAATTTCAAAAAATAGAGATGATACTTATGCGCTATGGAATAATCCAAGCCTACGTAATAGTCTATTAACACGTCTTCGGATACCAGGCACAATAGGAACGCGGCCAGTTTTCCGTCGATACGCCATAAAAAATATTTTACGTTCCCTGGCATGTTCCTGGATATGTTCCCAAAAAAAGCCATGGGCAGCAATTCGAATCCCATGTCGTGCTTATTTACTATGTCCAGATAGAGCTTGTATACCTCCTGCAGCACAGGTTCGGCCAGGTCATCAACTATTTCAAGGTCTATTTTTACATGGCCGTCCACCTTCTTGAATTTTCTTCTCAGATCATAACGGTTTGGCGCGCTCAAGGTATTAAGGTATTCTTCAAAATCCTTGAATTTTACGTCAATTATCGTCGTTGGAAGGCTGTCAAATTTAGTAAAACCATTTTTCTTCAGAGGGGCAAGCATCCCCGTATATTTCGGCTGGAAATCCTTGAATGCTATTATGGCTGCCTTATTCTTTTTGGCCATGTGCTCCAATTTATGCACAATAGCTTCTATTGCAGCGCCATCCTGTCCTATATTGCCTATGCGGCCCTCCCCGATCGGCATGCCGCATACAACGGCCTTTACGCTGAATATATTCGGAAATCTTTTTTTAATTGAGTTAGTTACCCTGCGTAATGGGCCATTTATGCTTGTATCCAGGGAATAGTTAAGCAGGAAGAAGGGGGCGGCTGCTACCGGCGTCTTGCGATCGTACACCATTATATAATGTAAGGCAAACTGGTCGAGATTGGCCTCGTCAAGATTCTTGAAAAAATTATAGCTTTCAAGCACATCCGGATATACCTTTTTCCACTCATTTTCAGGAATATCCGATATCCTTTTGGCCACCCTGACGCTAAAAGCAGATTTTTTGTGACGGGATGATACTAGCATGTAAATAATTCTATGCTTCCTTAATTAGCAAGTCAATACTATTCATACCTCAATGCCTCGATAGGGTCAAGCTTCGAGGCCTGGCGAGCCGGCCATAGGCCGAAGACGATCCCAACTGCTATGGAAAAAGTGGTGGCGAGTATTATCGAGAACGCCGAAACTTTTACCGTCCATCCTGCCGCTACCGCAAGAAGCAATGCTATGGCCGAACCGAACAAGACGCCTGTCACGCCTCCCAAAAAAGTCATAGTTATGGCTTCTATGAGGAATTGTACCATTATGTCAGATTCCCGCGCTCCTATAGCTTTTCTCAGGCCTATTTCTCTTGTCCTTTCTGTCACCGATACGAGCATTATATTCATTATACCTATGCCGCCTACAAGGAGCGCTATGGCCGCTATGGAACCAAGCAGGATCGTCATTGTCCTGGTGGTCTGGGTAAGGGTCTGTTGCACGTCTGCCATATTACGTATTTCAAAAGCGTCTTCAGCCTGTTCCGTTAAACGATGCCGCTTGATTATCAGTTCTTTTACGGCATCCTCAACGCTGTCCATGTCCGAAGGATCGCTTACTTCTACATCTATGGAATCTATGTATTGCTTGCCGAGCAGGCGGTACATGGCTGTGGTAACCGGAATGACTATTACGTCATCCTGGTCGCGCCACATGGTAGTTCCCTTTGTGGGAAGGATGCCTATGACTTTAAAATTTATCCGGTTTATTTTTAATGTGGTATCAAGAGGATTGGAATCCTCATATAATTGTTTTACGATCGTTGCGCCGATAACTGCCACCCTGGCGCGCATTCTCAATTCTTCTTCACTGAAAAATCTTCCTGAATGAGGAACGGCAGCCCTCATTTCGGGAAAGTTTATACCCGTCCCCTGCACCTGCGTATTACAGTTTTTGTTCGCGTATACAACCTGGCCGCGTCCGGTTACGGATGGAGACACTCTCCTGACGCCCGGTATTTTCGCGAGTGCATCAACATCCTGCATGGTAAAACGGGTGACAGAGCCTGCCTCTAACGCCACACCTTGAAGGCGGTGGGATCCCGGCCGCACAGTAAGCAGGTTTGAACCTAAAGAAGCGATCGTTTTTGAAATCGACTCCTTTGCCCCTTGCCCCAGCGCCATCATAGCTATTACAGCGGCGACACCTATTAAAATGCCCAGCATGGAAAGCAGCGAACGCATCTTATGGGACAATATGGACCATAATGCCTGGCGGAAATGATCCAGCAGCTCAGCTCTTTTTATCTCTTTCGATTTCAGGTTCAGTATATGGTCTATCGACAATGTAGACGGCTCTGTAACTTTTGCGCCGGTCTTTTTGCTGTTTACTTCATCCGATATTATGTTCCCGTCGCGCATGCGTATTATACGTTTAGCATATCCTGCTACTTCTTCCTCATGCGTAACCATGATTATGGTTTTGCCTTTATCATTCAGGTCTTTCAATATCCCCATGATCTCATTCTGGCTTTTTGTGTCCAGGTTACCGGTAGGCTCATCAGCGAAAATTATGAGAGGGTCATTAACAAGGGCGCGCGCAATGGCTATCCTTTGTTGTTCTCCTCCTGAAAGTTCGTTCGGCCTATGCGTTGCCCTTGATGCCAGGCCCACATCCTTTATCCTGTCCATAGCTCTTTCTTTAAGGCGTCTTTTACCCGCATATATCAAGGGTAATTCAGCGTTCTCCAGGGACGTTATGCGCGGGAGCAGGTGGAACTGCTGGAAAATAAACCCCATGAGATTGTTCCTTAACATGGCAAGCTGGTTGTTGTTGAGCGAGGTCACATTCTTCCCGGCGAGAAAGTATTCACCCGAATCAGGCCTGTCCAGCAGGCCTAACAAATGCAGGAGGCTGGATTTGCCGGAGCCGGAAGGCCCCATTATGGCGACAAACTCACCGGCTTTTATCGATACCGACACGTCTTTTATGGCTGATACGCCTGTCGTGCCCATTATGTAGGTTTTTTTAATGTGCTTGAGCTCTATCATTTTGTCTTTGCCGGACGCCTTCTTATCGGTATTAAAGGATTGGTCTTTTCCGCTGCCTGCAAAACCGGTTTGTATTTTTGCGTGGATAATATTATATCGTCATCTACGCTGAGCCCTGAAAGTATCTCTACATTTTTTTCGTCGGAAAGTCCCGTGTCCACTTTTCTTTCAACCGGCTTGGTGTCCGGTCCGCCGCTTACTAAAACATAGTCGGACCCATCCTTATCCTTTTTTACCGCCTCAACAGGTACCGTGAGTATATCGGTTTTTTCCTTTTCAATTATATTGACGGTCGCGGTCATGCCCGAACGAAAAACAGGCGGCACGTCATCCGGCAGTATATCCACCTGGTAAATAGTCACATTATTGACTATTTTTGACTCATAATATATATGGTCCACTTTGCCCTTTACCTTTATCTGAGGATATGCATCGAGGCTTATGGCCGCCACTTGTCCTACCCTGACTTTTCCGACATCGGTCTCGTCAACCTGCGCCTGCACTATCAGGCGGTCCGACAGGACCAAAACGACGTCTGCGGAAGTTACGGTTTGGCCAGGCTCGTCCTGGCTGACGATCACTTCTCCGCTGATAGGCGAGATAAGGGGAGTAGGTTTATATACATCTTCCCAGTATTTAAGGTCTTCGGGGCCGCGCGCCCGCGCCGCATCAAGCAATGCCGCCCTTTCCGTAGAGCTCATAAGGGCCAGTATGTCGCCGGCCTTTACAATATCGCCTTCCCTTACAAGTATTTTATCTATGCGGCCGTTTATGGGCGGCTTGATCTCAAGCCTGTTTTGAGGCTGTACCGTAGCGGTGGAGGTTATCATTGCCTGAATGTCGCCCATAACAGGTCGGATCATTTGTATTGTTTCGGACGAAGGTTTTTTTGTCAATTTCTGAAACGCAAATACCCCTGCCGCCAGGGCAGGGAGCAGTATTAAAAAAAATAAGATCTTTTTATTTCTGGTCATAATCTAGCGTTCCTCCTTTTGCCTGGACCCAGCTTGCTTCAGCTGCCATGGCAGCGAGCCTGGCATTTATATAAGATTTCTTGGCAGACACAAAATTGTCCTCTATTATTATCCAGTTATCATACGATAATAGTCCTATTGAGTATTCGGCAGAAGCTATGCGCGCCCGTTCCCGGGCAGCATCCAGAGATTTTTGCTGCACTGCAACATTGTCGATGGCGTCCTGCAGTTTTGACCACATGTTCGCCAGGGTATAGATGACCCCGTCCTTACCGCTCTTCTCATCCGCCACCGCCTGGCCCAGGACGCCCTTAGCCCTGTCTATTCCGGCGTACTTGCTGCCATCGAACAGCGGCATTGTAACGCTTGTGCCGATGGAATATTCGTTCTTATCCGGGAACCACCGCGTACTAGTGTTGCCGACGGAGGCATTGGCGTATACTGTAGGAAATAACTGTGAATAGGCGCTCTTCAAGGAGAACTTCGCGGCTTCCTTTTGAGCTATCAGCTGGCGCAGGAAAGGGTTCGTCTCGGCCATCATTTCAAAATCAGGAAGAGGCCGGTCCTCTTCTTTTACGTCGAGTTCTCCGGATACTGTCATGGGGGAGAACTTTGAGCGCCCGAGCTCTTTCGTAAGCTGCCTTTGGTATAAATATATATTCCTTGTGGCCTGGGCCACTTCGTATATCGCCTGGGCAAGGTTCGATTCGGAAGTCATAAGCGACCCTTTATGCTCACGGCCTCCTTCGTACCGCAGCCTGACGAGTTCGGATGCCGTCTTTCGCCGAGCCTCGATCTCGCGCACTATGTTTAAATATTCCTGAGCGGTTAATAGCTGCACATAGGCGGTCCTTAGCCTAAGGCGCACATTGGATGACGTAACGTCATAATTATATTTTTGCGCCACTACTGTCCTTTCGTTGCTCGAAAGGTCGAAAGCGGTCCTGAAGCTGTCGAACAATAGCTGCTGGGCGGTTCCCTCGTACTGATAAGTGGTCTTCCTGTTGGAACCTGTGGATACCAATTCAATCGAGGACCCCGAAGCGCCAAAAGAAGCATTTTTAGTCGTTACCTCGCTGGCATCAAACCCCAGGAGGGGGAGAAAGGCGCTCCTCGTGATCTCTTTGGCGGCCTTGGCCTGCTTGACTTTTTCAGATGCCGAAACTAGATCGGGGTGGTTTTTCCTGGCCTCGTCGACGCAGGAAAGCCAGTCAAGCGTTTCTTCGCCATTAACCTGCGTTATGGGGTAGAAAACCGCTAAAAATAAGAATATAAATAGGATCTTAGTAAGGCGGATCAATTTAATCAGTCTCTTTAATGTATGATAGCACATACATTGAGAGTCGGCAAGTATGGGCGGATTTTTTAGCGGTTATTCTTCTGTTTTCAGGATCTCTAGAAAGGCATTGACTATCTTGGGGTCGAACTGCGTCCCGGAGCCGCTTTTGATTATTTTCAAGGCCGCTTCTTTAGGATATGCCTTATGGTAAGGCCGATCAGATGTCAGGGCCTGGTAAACATCGGCTATGGCGACTATGCGCGCGCCTATGGGAATAGCCTCTTTTTTAAGCCTGTGAGGGTAGCCTTTACCGTTCCACCATTCATGATGGTGAAGTATGACAGGTATTATGTCTCGCAGGAAATGGATAGGCCTTATTATGTCGGCGCCTATATGAGGATGTTCCTTGATGATCTCTCTTTCCTGTTTTGTGAGTTTCCCGGTCTTTAAAAGTATCCTTTCGGGTATACCGATCTTGCCGAGGTCGTGCAGGATGGACGCTTCTCTTATGATCTCGATCTCGTCTTTCGGCAGGCCGAGCGAGTATGCTATGCCCGTTGCGTAATGTATCGTTTGCTCTACATGTTCGCCCGTGTAGCGGTCTTTTAATTCTATGGTTTTAGCGAAAGCAAATATAGCCTCAACAACGCTCTGGTTGCCGCGGGCAGTCAGCTTCTTTATCTTTTCCTTTAACACGTCCGCGCTCGGTTCTTCCCGCGGCTTTATTGTGTCTTTGCCTGCTTCGAAATCGTTCGATGAATATACCCTGCTCCCCCCGTCTTCCTTGGCCTTATTCAGTATATGGTCGGCTATATCGATAAAATCCGTTCCCCGCGTGATCCTTTTGTCGATGGGATAGGAGCTTACCGCCGCGCTTGCCTTGATCTTAACCCTGTGTTTTTTATTTCCAAAACTGTGTATTCCTGCAGTGTCAAGTATCCGCTGCGCTAAAGATACGGCTTCCTGCCGTGTCGTGCAGGGAGATATTATTATGAATTCCTCTCCGCCGAACCTTACAACGATGTCATAAAGGCGAACCTCCTTTTTCAGCAGCCTGGCAAACTGTTTCAATATTGTATCTCCGAACCGATGGCCATAAACGTCATTTATCGATTTAAAATAATCTATGTCCACCATTATTATTGAAAGGTTTTCCGAATGCCTCTTGGCGCGCTCCAGCTCGGCCTCTATGGTATCTACAAAGAAATGATGGTTGTATAATCCGGTATGAGAATCTCTAAGGGCAAGGCGCCTCAGGTTCTCATTAGCCTTGGAAAGAGCGCTGTTCAATCCCACTATTTTGTTTTCCGATTCTTTACGTTCCGTAATATCGCGTGTTATTGCGAGAAGATGATATTTTTCTCCCACTATCGCCCGCTTTAAGCTTATTTCTACCCAGAATGTCCTCCCGATCCTGTCTTTAACAACCTGTTCGAAAAGTTGCGGCTCACCCTGGGCGGCCCTGTCATAATGAAGCCATATATTGTCGAAAGTATGCGGGTTCTCGTTCGGTATGAGCGCCTGCAGGTCAAGGCCGATCATCTCTTCTTTTTTGTAACAAAATAGCTCACAGGCCCTGCTGTTTACATCCACTACTTTATAATTTTTAATGTCACGTATGAGTATAGCGTCATTTGCCGATTCGAATACCGACTTGTAGCTTGCCTCGGATACGGCAAGCGCCTTTTCGGCCTGCCTGCGCTTGGTAATATCTTCGCCGGAGCTTAAAGTAGCGATTATATTTCCATCGTCGTCTTTCAATATGCTGTTGTGCCATCGTATAAGGCGTTCTTCCCCACCCTTCGTCAAAACAGGATTTTCAAAAAACTCCATTTTTTTCCTGCTCCCGGAGACTAATTCCGCGAAAGCAGCCTTTGTCGGCTCTCTCAGCCTTTCGGGGATGAACGTGTCGAACCAGTTCTTGCCGACTATCTCTTCCTGCGTGTATCCTAAAATGTGACAGCCTATCTTATTGATAAGTATAACGTTCTGGTCTTTGTTAATAGCCACGATCAGCGCGCCGGCGATATCAAGATACGTCTGGGCCCGGTCGCGTTCTTCCTTGACAAGCCTATATGCCTTCTCGATCCTGCTGACGTCTTCCGCATATCCATAAAAACCGGTTGCATTGCCTTCCGCATCTCTGCCGGCTGGTACGACAACCAGGTGTACAAGAATACGCGACCCGTTTTTGCGTACCCACCAGCTCTCGTTGTCGTATATACCTTTTTCTGAGGCTGTGCGGTCGATCTTTTCTATTTCTTCTTTGGATTCATGTATATCGGAAGGGGATAATTTGCCGATGGCTTCCTGCGCGGTATAACCAAGCATCTTTTCCGCATAGGTGTTCCAGATCAGGAATTTACCATTTTTATCAACGTAGTTTACAAAAAGCGGCATGTTTTGAGCCAGGAACGCATAGCTGATCTCGGCATCTCCATTAATAAAGCTTCCTTTTAATTCTTTTTCTATCACTGATTCCTCGTGTTATGAGATGAAAAACCCAAGTCCTATATTATCTGTATCGAACTTGGGTACAATCTTGTATCCAGCTTTTGTTTCGGCTATACATACTATCTCCATTAAGCTTAAATCATGTAATTAAGTATTAATTATGAAGAAGTACGTACAGCTTTGGTATATACAAAGTATACCTGAACTATCCAAAATAGTCAAAAAATATTTTGAATTACTGGCTTATGAAAGAGGGACCAGTGAAGGAGCGGCCTTCGATTCTTTTTTATGGTATTCCTGTATGGACATGGGTTTCTCATCGCCCTCTTTTACTTCCTTTATCCCGTCAACCGCAGCCTTGGCGGCTGCCATCGTTGTTATATAAGGTATTTTATACTGTATGGCCATCATCCTTATATAGCTATCGTCGTGTTTGCCGTATCTTCCCATCGGCGTATTTATGATAAGGTTAAGTTGGCCGTTCTTTATGGCATCGGTGATATTGGGCCTGCCCTGATGGATCTTGTTGATGAATTGGGTCATAATGCCTTTTTCTTTCAGATAGTTATGGGTGTTCTCAGTAGCGTATAATACGAAACCCATTTCCTGCAGGCGTTTTGCGATCAATGACAGGTCCCGCTTGTCTTTATCGGCTACGGTGATCAGGACATTCCCGCTCTTCGGCAGGCATGAGCCGGCCGCTTCCTCAGCCTTATAAAATGCCAGGCCAAATGTCTTAGCTATGCCCATTACCTCGCCGGTTGCCTTCATTTCCGGGCCGAGGATAGGGTCCACTTCCGGGAACATGTTAAAAGGAAATACGGCTTCTTTTACGCCGACGTATTCAAGCTTCTTATGGCGCAGTTCAGTGAAAGATCTTAATTTTTTGCCGAGCATGAGCTGCGTGGCTATGCGCGCAATGGGTATGCCCACGACCTTTGAAACGAATGGTACGGTCCGTGAAGCGCGCGGATTAGCCTCGAGTATATAGACCTCATCCTTGCATATGGCATACTGGATGTTTATCAGGCCGACGACCTTTAATTCTTCGGTTATTTTTTTTGTATAAAGCTCTATAGTCTTAAGGTGCTCCGGTTTTATGGTGCGTGGCGGGATCGAGCATGCCGAATCGCCGGAATGTATGCCGGCCTCTTCTATGTGTTCCATGACGGCAGCGATAAAGGTATCCTCTCCGTCCGATAGCGCATCCACTTCACACTCAAGGGCATCCTCAAGGAACCTGTCCAATAGCATCGGATGCTCGGGGCTGACTTTTATCGCTTCAGAGGCATATTTGCGCAGCATAGATTCATCATAAACTATTTCCATGCCTCTTCCGCCGAGGACGAACGAAGGCCTTACCATGAGCGGATACCCGATCTTACCGGCTATGTTTATCGCTTCATCGAGCGAAAATGCGGTCCCGCCATCAGTTTGTTTTATCTTAAGCCCTATCATTTTCCTGCGGAATAACTCACGGTCCTCGGCAAAGGCGATGCTCTGGGGGCTTGTGCCGAGTATCTTGATGCCGCTTTCCTCGAGCTCCTGGGCTATATTAAGAGGGGTCTGGCCTCCGAACTGCACTATCACGCCGTCAGGTTTTTCCTTCTGGTATATGGTCAATACGTCTTCGACGGTCAGCGGCTCAAAATACAGCTTGTTCGAGGTATCGTAATCAGTCGATACTGTTTCGGGATTGCAGTTGACCATGACAGATTCATAGCCTTCGTCTTTAAGGGCAAAGGCCGCATGGACGCATGTATAGTCAAACTCAATACCCTGGCCTATCCTGTTGGGCCCTCCTCCCAGTATCATTATCTTCTTTTTGCTTGAAACGCCGACCAGGTCCTTGCCGGGCGAATAGGTAGAATAATAATAAGAAGCGTCTTTCACGCCGCTTACCGGCACGGCCTCAAAGCGGGCATTGCCCATAAGCGCGTTCCGCCTTTTGCGTACAAAAGATTCTTTTACGTTAAACAACCGCGCCAGATACCTGTCAGAAAATCCCCATTCCTTGGCTTGCCTGAGTTTTTCGTCGGTAAGGCTGCTCCAGGGCGTCAGGCGGATCTCTTCTTCAAAATCGACCAGTTCCTTCATTTCGCTGATAAAATATTTTCCTATATGCGTAATGCGGTTCAGTTCATCCACGGACACGCCCTTACGCAGGGCCTCATACATTAAAAATACCCTTTCGCTTGAAGGGAAGGCAAGCAGTTTGCGCAACTCATCCGCGGGAAGGGTATCGAAATTTTTCGCAAAACCAAGGCCGTAACGTTTGATCTCAAGGGACCGTATCGCCTTCTGCAGCGCTTCCTTGAACGTCCTGCCGATGCTCATTACTTCTCCGACGGCCTTCATCTGTGTGCCGAGGATGTCTTTGGCCTGCGGAAACTTCTCGAACGCCCACCGCGAAAATTTCACTACTACATAATTACCGCTCGGTTCGTATTTTTCCAACGTGCCGCTGCGCCAGTAAGGTATCTCGTCAAGCGTGAGGCCTGCCGCTAGTTTTGTTGAGATGCGGGCGATAGGGAAGCCGGTAGCCTTAGATGCCAATGCGGACGATCTTGATGTGCGCGGGTTTATTTCTATCGCTACAAGGCGGTCATCCTGTAGGTTATGCGCGAACTGTATGTTGGTCCCGCCCACCACGCCTATTGCGTCAACGATCTTATACGACAGGTCCTGCATTCTTTTCTGCAGTTTTTCCGGAACGGTAAGCATCGGAGCGACGCAGAAGCTATCACCCGTGTGCACGCCCATAGCATCGACGTTCTCTATGAAGCATACGGTTATTTTCTGGTTCTTGCTATCCCGGACCACTTCCAGCTCAAGCTCCTCCCAGCCTATGACGGATTCTTCGACGAGGATCTGGTGTATGAGACTGGCCGCAAGCCCTCTGGCGGCTATTATTTCAAGCTCTTCATTGTTATAGACTATTCCTCCGCCTGTGCCGCCGAGAGTATAGGCAGGCCGGACGACAACAGGATAGGTAAGTTTTTTAGCGACTTCTTTGGCTTCTTCGATCGTAAGGCATATTTCAGAGCGCGGGGTGCCGATCCCAAGCTTTTTCATGGTAGCCTTAAAAGCCTCGCGGTCTTCGCCGCGTTCGATAGCATCTGCCTTAACGCCTATTATCTTAACGTCATATTTTTTCAGGATGCCTTCTTTATGCAAGCTGGAAGAAAGATTGAGCCCGGTTTGGCCGCCAAGGTTCGGCAGTAAGGCATCAGGCCTTTCCTTTGCTATGATCTTCTCGATACTTTCTACGGTAAGCGGTTCAATGTAAGTCCGGTCTGCCATCCCGGGGTCTGTCATTATTGTGGCTGGATTAGAATTAACGAGTATTACTTCATAGCCCTCTTCCTTAAGGGCCTTGCAAGCTTGTGTCCCTGAATAATCAAATTCGCACGCCTGGCCTATAATTATCGGGCCGGAACCTATTATTAATATTTTCCTGATATCCGCATGTCTTGGCATATGACCTCCGTAAATTTTAAGGGTATTTTAGCATGAAAGCGGCCAAATTCAAGGTAAATATTGCACAAAAATTAGGCAGGCATGCCGGGAGGTCTTTATGCCTGTTATGCCGCGGTTATGACAGCCTTGACGGCTTCGTACATTTGCTTTAATTCTTCCGCGTCTATAGGAGTAATAGGCAGGAGCCTTATCAGTTTCTTCAGTGCGGTGATGACATTATTAATATTACCGGCTGCGAGGGCTATGATATCATCCGGGGAGAGGTCGAAATCTTTAAGGTCGTCGACATCGCAGACATTCTTTAGTTGCTCCAATATATCGGATTGTATTTTATCTTTAAAGGCCTGGTTTTTTGTTATATCGATCCCTTTTTCTTTTATCTGCCTTGCTATATCCATCATTTTTAAACCTAAAATGGCCGCTCTTATCAATCCGGCAGGATCATGCTGAAGCCCTACAGGGGAAAGGATCGTGTCTTCAGGGGTTACATCGATACTCCCGAGCCTCGAAACAATGGCAGATTGGTCGATCGCTTCGCCTTTAAGCGCAGGAAATAAAGTCACGGTACTTTCCCTTGTCCGTTTAAAAGCCGCCGGTAAAGGTTTTTTCTGCACACCATATTTATTATATATATTTTCACTTACTTCGCCGATGCCCGACATATAGTATAATTCCACAAAACCGTTGGATGTTCCCTGGAATGCCGTAAGGAATGCCCTGACGTTATCTTTGCCTATCGACTCTATTGCCTCGACAGGGACCCGGAGTAATACGTCACTGTCCTTACCGCCGAGCATATCTTTCAATATTGCCGCATTTTTATCGATGTAATCGATGTTTTTCTTTGGATCAGATGGCGCGGGCCGTTGCGCGGAAACTTCTATCCAAAGGAGAGCTCTGTCTATATGATCAGCTACGCCTTTTTCCTCACCGCCGATATAGGTCAATCCTTTGTATTCCCATTGCTTTATGCCGGCATTTGGAACAGGATCGGCAGCAAAAACGCGCAGGTTTATTCCAATTATCGGGCTGTCTTTCAATCGCCGTGTTATTGGCCAGCCATTTCCGCTAAGAGCTTCATCATCAAAATAAAATATGTTTACATGCCCGAGCTTATGCTGATATTCGATCGCCCTGTCCTTTTGTGTTTTTTCTTCCTTATCATATAAATGTACGACCTTGCCCTTTCGCGCCATAAAATTAAAAGTTATATCTATCGTCGCGCGGCCGGTTACTACAGGAATGACCTCTATATTTTTCGTGGAACGGGACAACTTCCTTTCTTCATGCAAAACCTCGCTTATGTAATCGCGTATCACATGCCGTGCCCATGAAATTATACGATATGCCCTTGTCCCTTTTTCCGGGACGGCTTTTTCGCCAAACGGCCTATATGCTATCCTCGTTATTACGCTTGTGCCAAATTCTTCAGCCAGGGGATGGTCCTTGGGTATCGGCATCGAATGGCATATTAATACGGGCGGCCCGTATTCATTTTTAAAGAATCCTTCCGCGTTAAGCTTTCTCCAGGTCATTTGTATTATGTGGTAAATGGTGGAGTGGTGAAAAGATTGGCCTTTATCTGTAAGCATGTATTGTAATTTTTCCGCAAGTTTCTCCGGGCATCCGCGCTGGAAATCGGCGTCTATGACAAGATCAGACTGGCTCTGGGCTCCCATTTTCGGCGTGAGCCTTGTCGCGCCTATATCTAAAAATAGCTCGAAAAGATCGATAAGTAACTCATCGGCCACGGTTTCAGGGTTAGCCGTCCAGTTTTCTTTTGCGATTCTGGCTATAACGGCTTTTCGTAAATTTGCATATATCTCACGAGGCGCTCCGGTGTCCGGGTCCCTGCCTTTGTTAAGTTCCAGCAGCGAACGCGCGGTATTTATCCCTACCTTTCTTCCATTTGTTATTAATGACGCTAACCGGCGCGCGCTCTCTTCTTTTAATTCTGTGTTTGTCTTATCAAGCGTGCCGTCTTTATCGAATTGATATACCGGCGTTATGGCATTTATCAGCCTGCGCAGTTGCCCGTTATTTTTGGTAAATTCTACTCTGCCATAGTATTGTTTTGGCGCCTGAGCCGCCTGCCGTATGTCTGCCATTCCGGTTAACCGTGCAAGGCGGGAATAGAACCATTGGTCTTCTTCGTCTTTCAGGTTTTGGCTCAATACCTCTATTATTTCATCCGTTATCCCAGGAGCGGCTTCCAGTTCCAAAAGGCGGTTTTTCAATTCATCAAGATATGCAGCGGTAAATTTAACTTCAGCGGTCCCGCGAGGTAGCGTATTGACCCTATGGATGATCTGCCTGAGCAGGGAAGGCCCTATGATCTTTGTGGAAAGCCTGGATATATCGGAGTAAGGGGTTACTATATTGGCCTTTGAAGGATCAAGGTAACGTATGGCAACCCTTTCATTGGGGACCTCGATCAGGATCTCATGCGGTAATACCGTTATGCTATGGTTCTTGTCTGTGCCTAATCTTGCCAATACATCGTTCAGGTTCGAACCGTTGCCGAGGTTACCATCGCGTTCGATATATTTACATATAGCGCCGACCGTCAGGGAATATTTAAAGCCCTCGCTGCTAAGCTGTGAAGGCGGGGCCAATTTGGTATTATCGATCTGGTCAGGCCAGGCAATGGCGCCTGTAAGCAAAAAGGCACCTGCAAGGATGACCGCAATGGCATTCTTTGTGGATTTTAAATTATGCCTGTTTATGCAGTTATTCATGGTGCCTTTCCTCATTATTATTACAATAATAGCATACAATAGGTCATATAAATGGGAAGAAAATTATCTTTTTTCTGCCTTAACTAAAGGCTAATCCAATGCGTGGGTTGCCGTGGTGCAGCTGGGGGGCGTATTAAGATCAGCTATGGTGTAGGTTCCATTAGAGGGGCAAGTCGGCTGGTGTCTAATATAATCAGGCACCAGGTGTTCCCAGGCAGGAATGGCCGTATTGGGCTGGTTATTGTTTAATGCCCATACCGATTTAGCGCTCTCTATTTGTTTCAGGTTGGCAATGCAGGTGTGGCCATGAGCCTTCGTTTTTGCAGTTGCAAAATTAGGGATGGCCATCGCCGCCAACAATGACACGATCGCGACAGTTACCATTGTTTCAAGTAGCGTAAAGCCGCTATTGCTATCTTTGAAAACATTTCTTGGTTGTGTAGTATCGGGCGGGGTTATCATGTCGAATAATACCGGTATTGTCTTATGGAATACGGGGTTGTGATGTTTCATGTACATGTTCAGGGCGACAACATCAGAACCCATGTCCCGTTTCGGGTCCAGTGTTGTTATCCCCATGTCGATCCTGTCCATTTTCATTTCAATGGCTAATTCGATCGTCTTATAGAAAAGGTTAAAATATGTGCAGCATTCCTGGTGGCAGTCATAATCCAGGCCTATAACCGTAGGGATCAGCTCTTTGTGGTTGATGAGTAAAAGCATAAAACCTATAGGCCTGGAGTCTTTTTCCGCTAAGACCAGGGCCGATCTGTCGCCGAGGTATTTATCCAAATTTTGGAAAAATGCTTCGGTAAAAGGCTCGCGCTTGATCTCCTTTGCGCGGCCGCTGGTATTGTCATATAGGCGTTTTAATTCACGCGCATTGGTTGAAAATTCATTGAGCACCCGGATCTTTACATTTGCATCGCTGCACTTTTTCATGCTTTTGGTGATCTTGCACCTGTAGCTGCTGCGCATGGAGTTAAGATATTCGGCGAAAGTTTTCCACTTGATCCTGATCTCCGCCTTCGGCAGGTTGTGCGCTTTTATATATCCGAACTTCTTAAGAGTGTCGTGGAACTCCGTTTCTTCATTATAAAAATCGCGCAACACAAGGAATTTTACGCCCAGCTCTTTTGCAAGTCCTTCTATCCCATTACAGAGCAGCCGCATTGCCTTGACACGGTCAGCGCCGCCTTTAACCGACATAACGTTACCTACTTCTGCGGGCGAGCCGCATTCAAGATACCGCAGGACAAAAAAATCCTTTCGTACACGCCTTACAAGATTAATGGCCTTTTTCAGGGGGCCCTGGGCGAGCAGGTCCAGCTCCGTATTCATAAGATAGGCAAATGTATGCGCCACGATCTCAGTGCCATCATAGACGACGACGTAGTAACGCCTGCCTTCATTGACCCCGGCCTTTTCGATGAGCTCTACGTACTTATGGGAGCAGATTATCCTGTCTTTGGGCACAATGGCATCCCATTTTGTCCTGTCTATCTCGGAGATGCTCCTGTATATTTTAATGTCCATTTTTAAGATAATTTATTATTTATTCGCCGCCGAACGGATTCTTCAATACTCCGCTCAAAGCGTTCGCTGTGTCAGATACGGTTTCCTGTGTTTTCTTGGCAGTCTCAGATACCTGCTGTACCGTTTCCTGGGCCTTCTTTGTAGTTTCCAGCGCCATCTTCTGGGCGCCTGCCAGCGTGTCGGAAATATTGCTGCTCAAACCCTTTATATCAAAGTTAGTCAAATTTGATATGGAAGTATTCATCAATGCTTTTACGACTATCAGGCTTACCAGCGTATATGGGTTTGTTATGTTTTTATATTCCTCGTCTATATTAACGTTGAATTCCATTACCTTGGGCTCACCACCTTTGGAATAATCCTTGAATATAGCCTTGCCTATTTTAAGGCGCAGCACGTCTATTTGTATTTCGGGTACCTTGCCTTCGGCTTTTTCTGCCTGCTTTCCTCCCGATTTCTGGGTCTGGACGACTTTAAGGGAATCCAGGTTCAATTGTCCTTTATCGTTTTTAACGACAACGAACTCTTTAAGATCTATTGTAGCGTCTTTTAAATGTACCTTGCCGCCTATCATCGCGGGCAGGTCATATGCCACGTAGATCCGGGGCATATTCAGCATGTTCCTGTCTTTAAAATCAGCTGGGTTTAATATGCGCAGGTTCCTTATGTCAACCATGGTATTGATAAGTCCTACCTTTAGTGAGCCTATATTCAGCTTGAGCCCCGTTACTATCCTTGCGCCTTGTTCGACAGCTATTTTTATGACAATGTCTTTTACTACCGCCAAAACTAAAAGCACTGCTAAAATGCATGCCAATATAATGCCCCATTTTTTCATGACAGCACCTCCTTTTATTATTCTGATAGACCGCAAGAATAAAAAAGCTGCCCTCATAGGCAGCTTATGGCTAATTTTATTTTATTATTAATTCTCCCACGATATCCCCCTCTATCGTAAGAGTATGATATTACTATGGTATCTTCTTGTCAAGGCATAACCGTTGGGAGCCGGGTATTACGCGGCGGATTCTATATTCTTTCTTATAAGCCTGTTCAGCTTTTCGATATTATTATAATCCACTTTGGTTATAGGCAGGGTAAACGTTATTCTTCTCAGGAAGTCATTGAGCGTTTTAAATCCTGCCAATTCTTCCGCGGTAAGGTCTTTACCCATTAGGAACTTATAGGCCTCCCGGAGGGCCTCTATCTTGTCGGTTTTGGAGTCTAGCTGGAGAGCTCTTAGGGCGAGTATTATGGCCTCTACCTGTACTACGCCTAACTCAGTTTCACTGCATGGCTGGAAGGCAAGAGCTTTTGCTCCCAAGCCGCTGTTAAGGACCATGTTGACATATTCGGTGCCCGGACAGGCAACATCGAACTGTATATTATAGCCTTCGTATTCTTTTGTCTTTGCGGCTATTACCTTTTTTAATTCCTCCATGAAGTCGGCAGGGTCGCTAATTTTGAGTTGGACGACTTTCTCGGTGTAGCCGGCTCCGGCCATGTGTTTTTCAAGGTCCTGCAATATAGGCCTTTGTTTTATAGGAAGTATGGAATCCGTGATTATATGGCAAATGATCGTATTTTGGGTAATAGCCGGCGTATATTTAAGGTTCTCATCATGGATCCTGTTTGCTTCGTCTTCCTGGCCCAGGGAGGCGGACAGCCTTGCAAAACTTCTCGCAAGTATATCATTTTCTTCCTTGAGGCGCTCTTTGGCGGCATCTTTGGCCTTGTTGCGTATTGCCTCGATCTCCAATAATATCAGCTGCCGGTTCTCGTCATAAAAAGAAGGGGTAAGGACTTTTGATCCCTGCGCCGTTTTTTTGGCTTCGGCCATACGCTCGATAACCGGCATGAACGTTTTCGACCCGTCCTCCAGCTCATTCGTAGATGCGGTAGAGGCGTAAGAAACTACCGTAAATCCGCTCTTTGCAGTGTGTGAATTTACAAACTTTTCTACGTTATCCAGCGCATCAGAGATCTCTTTTTCAGTCAATATGGATGTCCCGGGTTTAAATGCCTCGTATATTCCGAGGTTTTCCAGCATTATGATGTCATTGCCGAAGGAGTGGTCGAAAGAATCCTGGGCGCATTTGAAAGAATAATCTCCTCGTGTATAGCTTGTCCTTTCCGATTTTTGCAGTATGCCCTCGAATTTATCTTCCATCTCATCATTCTCAGGCCTGTATTCGTTCTCTATTTTAATTAGCTGTATGCGGTCGCCTGTGCAGGCCCTTATTACATAGAACGAGTCGGGCGGGCCTCGTATCAGATATACTCCTGGTTCGTTCTGGAATTTTGCGTCATTGACGATCTGCCATAGATGCTCGCGTTTCAAAGAAGGATAAATATCTTCCATCTCATAGGTTCCGTCAAGACGTTGTACTGACCTGCGGATATTTTCACGGGCCTTCTTTATTTTGTCCTCCTGGGTCAGCATTACCATTGAGACAGTTTCGGGCCTGACCACCGGCGGTACAAATTTTTCATTGATCCTTATCAGGTCTATTATGCCGTCTTTCTTTTCTTTTGCCAGCCTCTGCGCTATTTCCGCATACTGCAGGCCCTTTTCCAGGATCGACCTGGCGTCCTCCCCGTTATTCTCTGCCAGGATACATCCTACGGGCATGTATGGCGCATAAATTTTCCCAAGCTCATTTCCTAAAGTTTTCTGGAGATCGAGCAATATGGCCATGACCTGGGCCTTGCTAAGGCGGCTGGGCAGCACAAATCCTATTTCATCTCCGGATATTTTAAATACAGCCGTATCGGTACCGATTTTTGCAAGCTCTCTCTCCGCTATGCTAAGGTTCTTTGCTATCAGGTCATCCGTCGCATTCCTTCCATATAAGGAATTTTTTAAATTTGCCTTTGCCATATCCATAAAACCTACCCACGAAGTCTGTGATGACCGGACCAATTGCACCGCTCTCTCAAATTGTGTGTCCGGGACAGCGGGGGCAGGCGGCTGGCCGGCCTTACTGATAGTGAATATCTTGTATCCTTCCCCGGGCTTAAATTCTATATCGGAAATGGTGTTTCCCGCTATGCTTGCCGCGGCTCCGGCCTCGAGATCATTTTTCACTTCTATTGCCGCAGAGCCGAAACCCTGAACAAGTTTTTGTGGAAGGGTGACGTTTACTTTCATTGAGGTAGTGCTGTTCCTGAGATTTAAAAGCACCAGCGTCCAATCACCTGTTTCGGTCTTCCAGAAAATAGGGAATAGGCTGTCCGGGTTAGAAGTCGCAGCCGTATCGATCCAACGCTCTTCTTTAGCGCCGACTGCATCGTGAAGGTCCTGCGCGACTTTCCTGAACGGCGCATATTTGACGGCGTCCTTAAATAATGTGGGATCTGTCCTGGTCTTCAGCTCTTCCGCAGTTACGAATAGATGGCGGCTCATACCGTTCTCTTCGGGCGACCCGCCGACTATTGGTATGACGTGGCCGCGGTGGCCGAGCCAATCCCGCAGGTCAAACATGATATGCAGTTTTCGCAGGTGAGATAGCGTCATAAGCAGCATGGCGAACGCCTCCGGATTACCGCCTATAGCTGCAAGAGATGTTTCGTCAAAATTGGACGGATAAACAAGGGGGCGCGGTTCTGCCCAGAGGACTTGCCATACGGCATCTTTGATGTCTGCCGCATGTTTATTACCGTGGACAATATCCCAATAGGACCTGAACAATGCGTCGGAATACGACCGCGCAGCGCCGAGCCTGAATAAGCGCTTACGGGCGACATCGTCATACGTTTCCATATTGAATTCGATCTCTCTTCCTATTGAGTTCGCATAGGCCTTTGCAGCTTCGATCATCCTAAAGAGAGGCTCTTCGTCGTCGGGGAGATTCTGTAATAATCTGTCTGCCATATCGACCCTGACCTCGTCAACGCCAAGGTCAATGAGTGATTTCATCGAAATAATATAATATTGCTGGATGTTCTCATCACGAAGGTTCGGCTCTGCCTGGTCGCCGTTATATGAATTTCCGAATCCGCTGAAGAAATGCTTTACAAGGATGACCCTCTCCAGGCCATTTTCGGTGATACGCACCGCAAAATATCCGTAGTTTTCCGGATATATAAGAAGCCTTTTGATCCAATATAATTTTTCCGCTTCAGGTTGTGATCTGAAAGCGTTGTTTGCCGCGTCACCTATTTCTTTATAATGCATCGATCTGTAGTTAGTTTCATTTATAGCGTCGGGAGACAGCCAGGGCACGAAATCGGATACTACTTTCATGCCCAACCGGTGAGACCTTTCCACGACCCGGCCAAACTGCTCGCGGGTATGCTCTTCATTACCGTCCGAAAGGTCGGGATTAAATATGCGCATGTCATAGACCGAGAAGGCGTTGCCAAAACCGTCTTTGAACTCGATGCCGCCTATTGTTTCATGTTTTGTAGGATAGCTACCGTATAGGACAACGGACTTCCCGGAGACCATTGCCCTTAGGTCGTTATTATGGGCCGGATTGTCGTGAAGCTGCCTGCTTGTTTCGCTCATCTTGTACAAGCCGCCATAGAAATAGACCTTACCTACGCCGGATTCGGCCAGTATAGGTAAAAGTTCCTCCGCTTTCCTAAGGCTATCCCTATATATTATCTTGCCGTCTTGTATCTCGGCTCCGAGATCGGCCAGGTTCACCGCTACCATTATTTCCTTTTGCGGAGAAATGGCCTTCGCCACGAAAGGCGGCAGGCTGCGCTGTAGGGTCCCGGGATTGATAAACCATACGCCTTCTAAGCCGGGTTGATCAAGATGGTTTTTCTCGCCATCTTTGATCCCAAGCTCTGCCCGCTCAGTATCAGTAAGATCGTCGACAAATAGCGCGTGAATTACCGTTTCAGGGCTCTCTCTCCTGAAATGGAATATGGCATATTTATATTCTTTATTCGTAGATTTAAAAACACCGGTCTTGATCTCCCGCTCTATTTCTACATCGCCGTTAGGGAACTGTTTATTAAATCTTGCGATGTGGCTGTCCCTGAGCTCATTGGCCTTGACCAGGCCTTTTAATTCTTTGGCTATATAAGTTGCAGTGACTGTATTTTGGAAATCTAAACCATGTTTTTCCGAGAAAGGTTTTAATCTTGAATTTACGGCAAGGGTAGAGGTTTTTGCGGGATCATAGCAAGCTGATCCTGCCCAGGATATGTTATTAGTTGCAAATAAACACACCAAGGTTATAGCTATTGCTTTAAATGATATGTTACTTCTTGATTTATTTTCGGTTAACATATATATAAATATATCATATTGCAGCAATATATGTCCATATATAGCTATATTTTTTCTAACTTAACATTTAGATGGAATATGTGATCCGGATTTCTATTTAGAAAAGATCGTATAGAGGGAGATCATCATTAAAAATATGCCAAAAGATTTTTTTAAAATCAGGCTCGGAGTGGCTACGGCCATTGTTGCGCCGATCAATCCTCCGATAAGAAAACCTATGCATATAAATGCGGCAATATAAAGTTGTACGTATCCACTATGATAATATTTTAAAACCGCCAGAAGGCCTATCGGAAGTAACATGATGGCAAGCGTTGTCCCTTGCGCCTCATGCTGGGTCATGCCTGCCAGGATAACCAAAGCCGGAATAAGTATTGTCCCGCCGCCTATACCGAACATGCCGGACAACGTCCCGGCGGTAAGGCCTAAAGTTAAATATAGGAGTTCTTTCATGATGTGTCCTTTCGAGTTTTATATTACCTTGATCAGTTTTTCTATCTTAAGAAGCTGGATCAATTTTTCTTGTGAGTCATGCAGGTGGGTTACAAATATTTCGGTTCCCGAGATAAGATGTCCCTTCGTGAACTCTATTATGCATGCAAAGGCGCTTGTATCCACCCGTTTTGCTTTTTCCAAGTCGATAATGATCTTCTTGACGCCTTCAAGTTTTTGTATTTTTTCGCAGCATTTACGCACAAGGTGCGTAGTAGACATATCAAAGTCGCCTATTATGCGTATAACAACTTCACTGCCGTCCTGCCGCGCTTGTACATTGGCGCTATCGCATATATTGGATCTGTCATCCATAAATAATCCCTTCCCGGTTACCAAATATTATACCACAACTTAAGTTTCAAAAGCTCGTCGAAATTTGGCTTCGAGCTCCGTCGTCCCCGCCACCAAACAAAAAACCCCGCTGATAACAGCAGGGTTTTTCAATAATGGTCTTGGTTTATGCTTTATTATGTCTATTATGCGGTATTTTTATTTCTTCTAATAAATGCCATTGCTGCGCCGCCGATGCCGAAAAGAACCATCGTCGCAGGTTCGGGGACGGCTGAACTGCCGTTCAGTGCGATATTGTCGAAACTATGATATGGATAAGCTTGCACCCATTTAAGCGAGGTAATATTCTCAAAATCGGAGTCGAAATTCACGGTATGCCACTCGTAATCTTGGATAGAATAGCTCAAATGGCCTACCTCGTTGCTGCCAGAATAAGCGTAAAAGTCGATCGGTGCCCACATGTTCCAGAGTGCATGCACATCTATCGAGTTTATAGTAAACGCTTCGCCCAATTTGGTGAGCGCAGTCAATGCAATATCAGTGTTGTTCGTCAGGTTTGCGCTCTTGAAATAAAAGTGATGGCTCTGCTGCGGGCTTGCAAACCCGTTGCTACCTGTGCTTGTCAATGTGAACCCGTTTTGTGAATAGCTTGTCATAATGGTATTACTGTCTCCCGCTATCTCCAAATCGTTGAAATTGATTATTACCGAAGCGTGCGAAACACCCGCACACAACACGCATATCGCAACTATTGCTAATATCGGAAATAACATCTTTTTCATATTATCCTCCACCTGATTTCCCTGATTTCCATTAAACACAATCCTATACCACATATCCATTAGATAGATTAAGCAATAACCGTGCCAGATAAGCTGGCTTTGTGCTCACTTAAAATTGTGCTAAAAATGCATACCGTATGACAGACTATGACAAGGCGGTGTGTTGAATTTGGCGGTTATGTGTATAAATTAATAGGTGGGGGACGAAATAGCGAGAATAGCGAGGGACGGTTCTCATTTCCACCCCAAGCCCGTCCCTTTTTCAATA
>CAZHPY010000010.1:0-12500 GCA_964534705.1 uncultured Planctomycetia bacterium
AGGGGCAAAAAGCAAGTCCGCACTTTTTGGCCCCGAAGGCAAAATCGTTTAGTGGCGCGCCTGGCAGGAGTCGAACCTGCGACCAATGGGTTCGAAGCCCACTACTCTATCCAGCTGAGCTACAGGCGCTCCATTGTATAGGTGCATATATTACTATAAAATCTATTATTCTTCAATAGACACGTTAAAAGCCAATAAACCCAGCATGGCCAGGTTGATAATTGCTATGGCTATGCATGTCTTAACAATGCCGAGGATCGGTACAAATAATACGCCTGTTAAAAGTGCGCCGAAAAATGAACCGAATAGATCTACCCCGTAAGTCAACCCTCCTAACCGTCCGGGCTCGCCCCCTTTAATGAGCAATATCCTGTTTACCAAAGGAAACTGCGAACCACCTATAAAACCCGCCAGTACAGACATGACGGGAAATAAAATATCTGAACCCGATCTCAGGAAGAACACCGGCAAGATGATCGAATAAATCAGGAGATCCCCCTGCACCGCCAAAAGAAACGTCCTTTCCTTGCCCAGTCTCTCTATTATCCTGACGGCAAAGATCGCGCCGGCGGCAAGGCCTGCCATGAATGCAGTAAGGATTATCCCTAATTTGTAAAAAAGATACCCATGTATGATCTGAAATGCCAGCAGCAACAGTATCTGAAATGCCATGGTACTAAAACCGCCTATTGCCAATGCCGTAAGGGCGGCCCTTTTGAAAGATCTTTTTAAGGCTGCCAGGGCCAGTATCAATACTGCGAGGAAAATACCCATCCCCTCCCATAACACGCGCTCATTAAGCGAAGCCAGCAACTTGCCAAGGATGGAATCCTTGAATAACGTGGCCCAGAATATAAGCCCGTAATAATATGTGGACGGGGTAAAATCATGGTTTAACCTTACAGCCTTGTTAGTATCTATTACACTTTTTATATACGATAGATTCTGCGCTGATAATTTTGAAAATAGATAATACTCACGCACATACTTTGTATCCAATGAACGCTCCCGGGTACGTTTTTCCAGGATATCATAGTCGTATGTAAGATAATCCTGCCGGTCTGAAGATATCAAATATGCCGTTTCGCCGGGCATCACAAGCACATCTTTAAAAACATCCTTCAGGCTTAAATATATGGAGGATATAAACTCGCCCAACGGCCTGCTTATATAACTTTCCGACGATGTAAGGCCGAAAGACAAAACGCCGCCGTCATTGAGTATATTTTTTACTTCCTTAAAGAACTCAACTGTATAATACCGGTTGATCTGGGACGTGTACGGGTCCCCCACGCGGACAATAACACAGTCATATTTTTCTTTTGTAGTCTTGACAAAAAATCTTCCGTCTGTATTTTTTATTGACACCCTTTTGTCTTTCAGCGCATCGTAATAATTATCGGGCAGATGATCGCGGGCCATACTTATTATGACCGGATCCAGCTCAACGTAATCCAGGCTTTTTACAGGCTCTTTAAGGATCTCCCCGGCGAGCCCCCCGGCGCCGCCTCCTATTAAAAGCACCTTTTCAGGATTAGGATGTTCCAAAAGCGCAAGATGCGCGGCCTCTTCGGAATTCATCCTGTCAGGAACCGTATAAAGATGGAGGCCGTTGTCGAAGAAAGAGTAACTTTCCTCTTTTTTCGCTATAGCTATGTTGCCGTATATGGAATTTTTAGATGCTATAAGGTCATAGCCCTGCCATTGCTTCCTTAATGAATATTCATTTACCTGCCGTATTATGCCCACATACCAGATCAATACAAAGAAAAAAAGCAGGGTCAACGCGCTTCTGATAACAGCCTTTTTCGCCGGCGTTTTTGCGGCAAATATAGCCAGGATGAACGCAGCGAAAATATTCAAAATAGACAGGAGCCACATGAGGTCAAGCGCGGCAAATAACTTTATAAGTATGACGCTTGTAAGCGCGCCTCCGATAAGGGATCCGGCTGCTTCCAGGATATAAACGTTCCCGATACGTACCGCGCCCTTGCCCGATCCACTCCCGTATATCCTGCACCCCAGGGAGAACATAAAACCCAGCATTGCGCAGATAGGCATGAGTATCAAAAAGCTTAACGCCATGATCGGGAATAAAGGCAGGACTTCTCCCGGATTTATGTGAAGGGCCGATTTTATAAACCTCGCTGCAAGGATACCTGCGGGAAGAAGGATCGCTAAAATTATCTGGCAAAAGGAAAACACCGGTATCTTCTGCTTTACCAGGCCCGAGAATCTTCCCAATAGGGCGCTGCCTATCGCTCCGGATATCAGCCAGCTCGAAAGGATAAAGCTTATTGATAACTCATTGCCATAAAATACTATGAGAAGTTCCCGCACATATATTATTTGCGAGGCCATGGCTGTAAAACCTGCCAGGATCATGGATAAGCGGACCGCGTTTCTCATATTTGATTATTGTTTTAAGGATTACGGCTTTTTAAAAATAAGGCCCAACCCAAGAGCTATAAGCATCAGCGCGCAGGCCGATTTGAAAATAATATTAAGCGCTTTTGATCTTATCAGGTTGGCCGGGATCCGCGTCAACAAGCCTGCCAATACGCCGATCGTTATGAGCCCGGAAAGGAATGTGCCAAGCCCGAAGGAAAACGCGTAACACATGCCGGATAACGCGCTTTTGGACAATAATACAATATCGAATAATAATGCCAGCAGGGGCGCGCACGGGCTAAGCCCGATCAACAAACCGAAAACAAATATGCCGCCGAAATTCAATATCCTGCCATATGGTGCCGGGCATGAACATTCGTAATTATCCCTGTTTAAAAGGATTATAAATGCAAAAAGTATGGTTATTGCGCCGGCTAAAGGTTGAAAATAGGATGAGGTATTTAAAGAAGTGAACTGCCTTAGGACAGCGCCTGATAGCCCGGCAAGAAATCCCAGCGCCATATAAGCTATAAGCCTGCCCGAAAGGAACATTACCACATCCTTGAAGGCGCTGCCCCACGTTTTTTTGCTCCCTACTACATAAGTTATCAGGACGGGTGTGCATAAAAGGAAACAGGGCCCTATAATGCCAAAACTGAACCCTATCCCGAATATCTGTAAATGCGTGATGAACGTATTAAACATGTCTTATCCTTAATCCCATATCCCCGCTATTTTATGTCCGCAAAACCCGCATTTTCCGTCCTTGATATTGTTTTCTGTTATACGATAACCCGTCCTGCCTATAACTATTTTTTCACAGCCTGGGCAATATGTATTTTCGCCCCTGCTCCCGGGTACGTTGCCTATGTAAACATAATTCAACCCGGCGTCTTTCGCGATCCTGTATGCTTCTTCCAATTTTGACATAGGCGTCGGCGGCAGGTTCTGCAATTTGAACATTGGTGTAAATCTTGAAAAATGTACGGGCGTGTCCTCGCCAAGGTTCTCTTTTATCCATACACACATCTTTTTCAGGTCATGCGGATCATCGTTGATACCTGGTATTATGAGATTCGTGATCTCGAGCCACACGCCTTCTTTTTTTATTGTGGTTATGGTATCCAATACCGGTTGCAGCGAAGCAAAGGCGCCCATCTTGCGGTAAAATTCTTCATTAAAGCCCTTCAAGTCTACATTTACGGCGTCCATGTATTTCAGGAGGTCCTTAAGCGGCTCCTGGTTGATATAACCACATGTGTGCATAGCGTTCTTCAGGCCTTTGCTCCGGGCAAGCTTCGATATGTCGAACATGTACTCGTAGAATATGGTCGGCTCGGTATAAGTGTAAACTATGAAGGGACAATTATTTTTAATGGCTTCCGATACGACCATTTCGGGCGGCATATCATACGCGTCGACCTCATCCGGGCTGGCCTGGGAGATCTGCCAGTTCTGGCAGAATACGCACCGCATATTGCACCCTGCCACGGCAATGGAAAAAGCGCCCGCTCCGGGCATAACATTAAAGAAGGGCTTTTTTTCTATGGGATCCACATGAACGGCTATGGGGTTACCATAGCCCAGGGTATAAAGTATCCCGTCCTTATTTATACGGGCAGTACATAAACCTCTTTGCCCGTCCGCGAGCACACATCTGCGAGGGCATAACGCGCACTGGACTACCTTATCTTTTATCTTGTTCCAATAGCTTGCGACACGCGGAACTGCTTTGGATTGGGGCCGGGCAATTATGACCCCAGCCGAAAAGATTATCAAGAGGGATATTATTAACGCGCTTAGGAAACGCCTTGGCATACTGCGGGTTTTTCGCCTATATTGAGCTCTTCACCGTTCAATCTTCTGAAGGCGTGACCCTCAGAATCACAGGGATTACAAAAACCGTAATCGTGACACAGGAAGAATTCCTCCGGCATGATTATATAGACATCTTCGTCGAATAAGTTACCGAACCTGTCCTTGTGTCCAGTATATAATTTGTAATGGCAGTTATATATCTCCCCGTTCGGCGCGAATAGCACTTTTTTCATTCTGCAATAGATATCCTGCTTCTTCTTCTGGTTAAAACCTTCCCTGTATGCTTCATAATTCCTTATGCCGTCTTCCTGCTCGCAGATAACGTCGTAGGCATCTTCGCAGGGATAAAGGCTGCCATTATATCGTCCGAAAAACCGCTGTAACTTAACTATCGGGTGGATCTTAAGCAGTTTTTGCCTGTACTCTTCTACTTTATCCATGTGCGCCGGATGCGCCACCATGAAGATGCTGTGCACCGTATGGCCGGCCTTCTTTACCTTAAGTACGTTCCCGATAAACTTCTCCAGCGGCGTATACATGAAATGATATGAAGCATTAAATTTCAGGTTGCGCCTCCTCTTTATGGCCTTTAAATGCCTTATATCCTTATCGAAAAATGGTGACGTGAAATTTGACGTAACGGTTATCTTCCAGTCCTTGTCTAGATTATTAAGTATATATACAAAATCGGGGTGCAGGGACGGCTCTCCGCCTGTGATCGAGATCTTTTTCCTCTTGGGCAGCCTTAAAAAACGCTTCTTTGTCCTGCCCGCGACACTGTTAAGTGCCTTGACCCATTTTTCCCCCGATACCATGGGGTAATGGGCTATCGGCTGCTCAGGGATAGTTATCTTCTGCACGCAGTATTCGCACGGTAGGCTGCAGTTCAGGTTCAGGAATACGCCGAAATAGTAGTTGAACGGCGCGTTGATTATTTTTGGTTTTGCGCTCATATTGTTAATTATATATGTAAAGGCTGGTTATATCAATGTAATTCATATATAATAAAGATATGCCGAATAGATCAGGTTTCCATCCCGATGAGGTCCTTTTTTCAGTTACAGACATATGTAATATGCGCTGTGGACATTGCGACGTTAAAAAGGGTAGGGTCATCCTGGACGCAAAGGCCGCTTTAAGGTTCATCGACAGATGCGCTGACAACGGCATCAGGCGCATAGGCTTTACAGGAGGGGAACCATTCATTGTAGCCGGCCTGTTGAGCAAACTGATAAAGAGATCTGTCCAGCGCAAGTTGTTCTTTGACCGCATAATGACGAACGGTGCATGGTTCAGGTCAAAACATGAATTGGTTTCGGGATTAAAAAAAGTATTCCGCGCCGGGTATGACGGTAATATCTGCGTCAGCATTGACGCCTTTCACCGCCAGGAACTCAAGAAGGCTGCTTTGTTCATCGAAACAGCGGGCCGAATCTGGGAGCGCGATGATATCATTTCGATCGCAACAGTAAAAGGCGCAAAAGAAAAAGAAAGCCGCAAACGGCTCATGCGCCTGGCAAAACTGCTGAACGCCTCCATTAAATTCTATGGCTACAAACACGCAGCCATAAGAAAAAGCGGATTGTTCATAAAAATATCCTATATCGATCTTGCCCCTGTAGGAAGAGCGGCTGGCTTAAAGGACCCGTGGAGCGCAAAATGGTTCCGTGATGACCTATGCAGGGGGCCCGGGAACGTATTCTTTGTGCTGCCGGACGGGACTGTAAAACCGTGCTGCGGTTACGCTAACGATTCTGACATGCTTACGATAGGTTCGATCAAGACAGACACACCGCAAAAACTTATCATTAACGCCGGGGAAAACCGGTTTGTCTCAGAAATATTCACTAAAGGCCTGCATTCGATAAGGCGCTCTCTGGAGAGATCGGGCGTAAAGTTCCCGGGCAGGACAAAAAACCATTGCTTCTTCTGTCATTACCTCTTAGCAGGATTTCCTCAGAAATTTTCTGCCAGCACTTCGTAAAAGGACTGCGGATGCCTGCATGCAGGGCATTCTTTCGGCGCTTCAGTGCCCTCTACAACATATCCGCAATTAATACAATGCCATTTGACGGGAGATCTCTTTTTAAAAACTTCCCCATTCCCGATATTATTAATAAGTTTCCTATATCTGGATTCATGGAACTTCTCAACCTTGGAGATCTGGTCAAATGAACGCGACACTTCGTTAAAACCTTCGTCTTTTGCTATCTTTGCAAAGTCCGAGTAAAGGGTTGTCCATTCCAGGTTCTCTCCCGCGGCGGCCGCCTCAAGGTTTGCCTTAGTGTCTTTTATCATGCCGGCAGGATATGAGGCAGTTATCTCGACATCTGAACCTTCGAGATATTTGAAAAATACCTTGGCGTGCTCCTTTTCGTTCTCGGCTGTCTCTAAAAATATGTTCGCTATCTGCTCATACCCTTCTTTTTTGGCGGCAGATGCGAAATAGGTGTACCTGTTACGGGCCTGTGACTCACCGGCAAAGGACTTTAATAGATTCTTTTCTGTTTGTGATCCCTTTATGGACTTGGACATGTTTTGTATAAACCTCCTTAATTAAATGTTCTTAGTTACACTAAATCGCCCCGGACCTGATATGAATAACGCGATCAAGGCGCATATCACAATAAAATTATATTCCCAACCTCCGCCGGTTATGAAAAATCCGTTCTTCCAGTGGACCAGCGCTATTGCCGTTACCATGAAAATGATCAATGGTATAATGGCGATCCTTGTGCAGAATCCTATTATAAGGCATATGCCCCCTATAAAGCAAGTATAAGAAGCGATATATGACCATATCATTGAAGGCACGCCAAACATCGGCGGCAGCACCTTTGCAAAACCCGCTACCCCGGGGCCTTTAAACAGGCCGAAAGCCATCTGTAACCCGTGAGCCGCAAACATGATGCCAAGACTCGATCTTAAAATTAAAGATGCAACATCCATATCATCCTCCATTCGTCAAAAACGCTTTTATTATCCCAAGACCTTTCCTAATGTCATAGGAACGGTAAAAACACATCAAAAAATGCAGCAGCGTTGCAAGATAGCCGCTGACATTCACTCCAAGTATATTTCCGCATGACCTGTTATTCGCCATAGGAATGATATAACCCAGGTCTATAGCCCTATAGGCCAGCGGCTTTTTACCTTTAATATCTCTTATAATATTTTTTACCGCGCAATCGGCCTGGGATATTGCGAACTGGACTGCCATCCTTAAGAATACGCCTTTTTGCCTGACATAAGCAGCATCGCCTACAACATAACAATTATTATTTATCCGCAGATATTCGTCAACTTCTACCCTTCCCTGGGAATTTTTTTTGACATTAAGCGATTGTATGAAATCCGCCGTCTTGACTCCAGCCGTCCATACAACAAGGGCGTCATCAAAAACCTTTCCTCCCGACAAATATACCTTAGAGCCCTCTATCCTTTCTATCTGGCTATCGGTCATGATCTCAACATTTAATCTTTTGAAATTAAAATACGCGTACCTTACCATCCACTCCGGAAGGGCGCCTAAAATGGCGCGCGACCTTTCGACAATAATTATTTTTGCCGTTCTTTTTTTCTTTTCCAGGAAAATACGTATATTGGAGGCAACCTCAGCGCCTGTATAACCTCCTCCTGCGATTATATACGCCGCATACTCTTTTTCTTCTAGCTTGGCTGCGGCCGCTTTCGTATCGCTGATATCGTCCAGTTTGCATGCCGCCCGGCGTAAACTATCATTTCCATAAAAATTCGTTTCAGAACCGCTGGCTATTATCGCATAATCGTAATCCAATTTGCCTTTTCTTGTCATAAGGCACTGTTTCTGCATATCCATCGATATCACTTCGTCATTAACGAACTGAAACCCCGCCATTTTGACCATGTCTTCTATCGAATATGTCAAATGTTCGGGTTTAATGCCCCTGCCCAGGCAGTCCGGCAGTTCGGGCAAAAAATCGAATGTCTTTTTTCTGTCTACCAGAGTAACGTCAACGTATGACCTGAAAGGCGATAGCTTTTTCACTGCCGTCACTCCGGCAAAACCGCACCCCACGATCGCTACTTTTTTCATTATCGCCTCTCATAATAGGCTTGATGGATACGTCTTATCTTATTTCTTAGGCAGGACGATCTTGACCTGGGTTCCTTTGCCGGGATGGCTTTCTATTTTTATTATTCCATCATGCAGCTCAATTACCTGCTTGCAGACAGAGAGTCCGAGACCGGTGCCTTTTGCTTTTGTGGTAAAGAATGGCTCGAATATCTTATCCAGATGTTCCTTGTCTATTCCTATGCCGTTATCCTTAATGTTTAATTCTATGGATCCTTCTTTATTTTCGGCAGATATCTCTATTTTCCCGCCGGATTCCGGGATCGCATCGGCGGCATTATTTAATATATTTGAAAGTACTTCCTTTATTTGGATCGGATCCGCTTTTATAAGGGTATCTTTAGTCTTGTCGATCTTGATCCCGAGAGATATACCCTTGGATTTATACTGCTCGGACACATGCTCTACGCACTCTTCAATGATATTGTTAATATTTACATTTTCGTGCTGAGGAGGCCTTATCCTGGAATAAAACAATAAATTACTTATAATGTTATCACTTTCACCTATTTTCTTTTCAATGTTTGCTATATGTTTTTCCAATAATGGGCCGCCTGACTTACGTTTAATGTTCGCAGTCGCCAAAGCTATTGCAGCTAAGGGATTACGCAGTTCATGAGCGACGGTTGCGGCTAAAGTACCTATGCCCGAAAGGCGCTTTTCTCTCTCCATCTGCATATGCATATTGACCAATTCTGAGGTCTTCTCTTCGACAAGGGCTTCAAAAGTTTCTTTATCCCGCTTTAAAACCTCTTTCGCCTGCTTCTCTAAAATACGTAGCCCGATGACCTTTATTCCGTATACAACATCATCGGCTAACTTAACAAGTAACTTTATTTCATCCGCCAGGAATGGATTAGGCTTATCTGAATATATATTTATTGTCCCGAGAACCTTATTATCATTCAGTAAAGGCAGTACTATGGAAGATTTATATCCCCGCTTTAGCGCTTCCTCCCGCCATGGTTTGAAATTGGGGTCGGCCACCATATCCTTACATAGATATGGCTTTCCTGTACGTATAGCTGTCCCTGTAGGGCCGCGGCCGCGCTCGTTATCCGCCCAGGTCACTTTTAATGTTTTAAGATATCCTTCTTCAAACCCGGCCTGCGCCACCGGCCTCACGCTCTTGAATTCGTCATGCTCAACAAAGCCTATCCAGGCCATCTGATGGCCGCAGGCGTTTATAATGATGTCGCAGACTTTCTCAAGGTATTCTTCCTCATCCTTGCTATGCATGATAGCATGGCTGTTATCGTTGAGGGCTTTTAATGTCCTGTTAAGCCTGTTAAATTCATCTTCTCTTTTTTTACGCTCGGTTATGTTATTGATCGCAAGAATAACGCATTTTCTTCCATCTATAATGATCGGGTCTGCGCTTAGATCAAGCCATATACGCTCCTCTTTCCCTTGTAACAAAAGAGATGCTTCTGCTTCGACGCCATGGACCGGGCTGCCCGAATTCAAGACCATCTCAAATGTCGCTCGTATGGAACATTTGGAACAATGAGGGGTCTGGCCACATACGGCAGAATCATTGAGCGCATGCATGCATCCTAAAACATTTCCCGGCCGCGCGCCGGAAACGGCTGAACCATCCTTACCTATCCATCGCGCGAGTATGTTATTTATACGTTTTACGATGCCCGAATCGTTTATTAATAGCATACCTATGTTTACAACGTCAAAAATTTTCTGGAGGTTGGCCCGCTCGCTGGAAAGCGCTATTTCGGAATGCTTGCGCTCGATAGCATACCGTATACCGCGCACAAGGGCAGAGGCGCTTAGATCGCCCTTGACCAGGTAGTCAGATGCCTTTTTCTGTAAAGCCTCCACTCCGGCGTCTTCGTCGTTCAGGCCCGTCAGGACTATCACCGGGATCTCCAGGCCTAACGCAGTCACCCTTTCCAGGCCTTCAAAACCACGGCTATCCGGCAGATTGAGGTCCAGTAATATAACGTCAAAATCATCTTTTTGAACTTTTTTAACGGCTTCTTCGACCAGCTCTACGTGCGTGATCTTGAAAAAAGGATTTATGTGCCCCTTCAACATTTCGGAGATAAGCCTGACGTCCGCGGCATTATCTTCGACTACCAATAAATTAATACTGTTTTCGTTCATTAATGTTTCTTCTAAAGTTATGTTTACACGTTTTTAGGCGGCAGTTTTACTATTGTCAGCCAGAAGTCCTGTATGGCACGCGCCACCTTTGAGAACTGTTCAAGATCCACCGGCTTTGTTATATAACAGTTAGCATGCAGATTATAAGACTTAATTACGTCTTCTTCGGCCTTTGATACCGTAAGGACTACCACCGGGATCGCTTTTAATTTATCATCCGTCTTTATTTCCTTCAAGACCTGGCGCCCGTCTATTTTGGGAAGATTAAGGTCCAATAGTATAAGATCGGGCCTCTGAGCGCCGGAATGTTTGCCTTGTCTGCGCAGGAATTGCAGCGCTTCTTCGCCATCGTTTACAACATGCAGGTTATTACATATCTTCTCATCTTTTAATGTTTCGATAGTAAGGCGCACGTCGGCGGGATTATCTTCCACCAGCAGTATCTCTATAGGGCTGACACAATCATTATTTTTCATCTGACCGCCTCCTCTTGCCTGTTTACGGGTATTGTAAAATAAAATACTGACCCGTCACCGACCTTAGACTCCATCCAGATCCGGCCCCCATAACCCTCTACTATCTTTTTGCATATCGAAAGCCCGATGCCCGTGCCGGGATACTTATCCCTCCCGTGAAGCCGCTGGAATATCATGAATATTTTATCCTTATATTTATCGTCTATGCCTATACCGTTATCACGCACCGAGAACAGCCATTCGTCATTGTGCATCTTCGCTCCTATATGTATACGCGGCTGCTCACTCTCCTTGCGGAATTTTATGGCATTTGTGATGAGATTCTGGAAGAGCTGGACAAAAGTGGTTTCATTACATAACGATACCGGAAGATGGTCATGGGTTATTATGGCCCTGGCATCCTCAATAAGAGGGGTCAGGCTGATTATGACTTTTCCCAAAATAGAATTACAATCAACTTTATTAACGGATTCATCAAGCTTCCCTATGCGCGAGTATGTCAAAAGATCGGTGATGAGTTTTTGCATGTGTTTTGCCGAACTGACAATATAACCTATAAAAACATCGGCATCCTGGTCGAGTTTGTTCTTATACCGCTTTTCCAAAAGCTGGGAATAATTTCCCATGATCCGCAAAGGCTCCTGAAGGTCATGCGAAGCTACATAGGCGAATTGTTCCAGGTTCTCGTTCGTGCGCCTTAACCGCTTTTCGCTTTCCCTAAGCGAAACTGTCAGCGCATCGCGCTCCGCAAACAACTTGGCGAGCTTAATATTGCTGTAGCTCAGGGTTGAGATAAAATGCGCTGCTTTAGCGAGAAAATTCATTCCTTTCGTCATATTCTCCCTGCTAAGCCTGGGAACAGACTCAAGCGCCAGGAGATATTCTTTTTCGTCAAAACCATAACGCTTTGCCTGGGACCGGAATAATTCATAATCGATCTTTTCGTCCTCAAAAAAGAATTGGCCCATGAATATATTGCCGAATTGCCTATTACCTATAATGAGCGGCGTAGCCACATCCCACATATTATTTTTGCATTTGTATAACCTGAACTCTCCCGGTTTTACGCCCATCGTCAACTCGGTATCGCTTTCAACGCAGTATCTGCAGGTTTCCGGATTAACACGATGGAATTTTGTGCATATCTTCTGCCATCCTACGCCGACCAGCGCTTTGCCTTTCAGATCTATTATTGCCATGGGAATACCTGTGAGTTGATAAAAATCATCCATAAGCTTTTGCAGCATATTTGAATCGATCACATCAGCAAGCTCCAGGTTTCCTATATCGCCTTCGGGAGAAAGGACGCTGTCCAGCTTCATCCTGACGCGTATCTCGCTTTCTTTTAACGCATCTTCGATCTTCCTGCGCTCGGTAATATCCTGGACCGTTCCGAACCCCCCGCTCAAAATACCTTCTTTATTAAACTCAAGCTGCGCTTGCTCGCGCACCCATTTAATACTGCCTCCCACCCTTATCCTGTGCTCTATGTCATATTGTTCTCCGCGCATAGCGGCTTGCCAAGACCTGCTTACATACTCCCGGTCATCCTCATGAACGCTTGCCAGAAAAGTTTCATA
>CAZHPY010000010.1:12600-34044 GCA_964534705.1 uncultured Planctomycetia bacterium
TATATATCGTAAGTGCGTTTATCCGGGCCTGTCCATTCCCAATTAAGAGGCTTATTCGTCTTTAACGCTTTATATGTTTCACAGTTCTCGCAAGGTTCACCGCGGTTAAAAAGATACTCGTAGCAACGCTTCCCGCGGTCTTCGCCGAACCTGTCACGGAAAAATTTATTCGCGAATGACACATGATAATCAGGCGTTAAGAGGATTACATAGACCGGCAACAGCTCCAGCACGCTATACAACCTCTGCCTTTCTACTTCACGCAAGGCTGAAGCTTGCTTCAAATTGTAAGTCATCCTATCAAATAATCTTGACAGCTGACCGATCTCGCCTCTTAAATTGGTCCCTACTTTATGATCTAAATTCCCGCTTCCGATTATTTCCGCGCCTTCAGCCAGTTTCTGGATGGGGCTTGCTATGGAACGCGCTACATATAACGCTGCTATGCTTGCCAAACATAGCAGAATGATAAGTATCGCTATTATAAGTTTGCGCAAATTTTCTACGTCAGCAAAGGCCTCTTCGATATCGATCTTAACGACAATGCCCCACCCTAAGGATGGCAGATATCTCCAGGCCGCGATAACAGGCGCACCGCTATAGTCGATCGATAAACCCGCGCCATCCCTGCCTTGCGCAGCCTCCTGGATTGGAAGGCTCGTCCTGTCTCCAATGGTAACTTTTCTATTAAAAGCTGCTTTTGGATCGTGTTTAAGGGGACTTAAAAATATAACGTCGTTCCCGGATTTCTTACCTATCAGCACCTCTCCGGTATTGCCTAGCTCCGGCACATTTTGAATAATGTCATAGACAGGCAACATATCTACATTATCAGACCTTAAATAATGAGAGTAATCCTCTATTTTATGTTTCAGGGAATCTGCTATTGTATTAATATTAGAAAGATAAGAGCGCTCGAGAGAATGTTTATAGTTAATAAACGAGATGCTACCTATGAATAAGGTAGGGATTAACGCTACGGCCAGGAATATAGTAACAAGTTTTAGTTTGATAGACATAAAGTTCCTATTTCTAATGTCATGTTATATACATGCCGCTATAGTGGTTATTTTAACATAATAACCCTGCTATTAAAATAGAATAAAGCTTGTTATCAATATCAGCCCCGTAAGGGCCTGGACAGCTATCGTAAGCCTTGAGGATTCAACTAATCTTTCCTTGTTTCCCGCATGTCTCTTTAATATATTAGCGGCTTTAATAACAACGGGTATCAACGCCAGAGAAAGAAGGGCGAAAAAATTCATATAACCAAGGAACACGTTGAGAAGTATTGATGAAAAAGCTAAGGCCTGCAGCGCATAATATAACATGTATGCACATTTTTCGCCCACGCCGCTTACCCATGTAAATTTATTTGCGTTGATGTCATCCTTGCTGTCAGGGATCTCATTGGAATAGAGGATCGCGGTCGTAAAAAATCCGAATGGCAGCGACAATATAAAGCTTTTCAGGTCCGGAAAAATATTTGTCTGGATATAATACGCCCCCATTACACACGCCGGCCCGAAAAGCATGAATATTATTATTTCGCCGAACCTGCGATAGGAAAGCTGCAGCGGCTTGGCAGAATATGACCAGGCCAGTATAAGCACCGTTAAAAATAGAGGCAGTATAAGAATGTTTTTTAAAATAATAGCGAGGATAATAACTGAGAAGGCCGATACCAGCGCGAGCGTTATGCCGAGACCGAGATAGAATTTGCCGGAAAAAACGCCTTCCTGGATAAGTTTGGACCCGCCGAAAAAACCGTAAAACTTACGGTCCTGCCAGTCCGCGGTAGTCCTTGAATCGGCATAATCATTAATAACGTTGGCGCTTAGGTGAGCCGTGGTAGCAGCGATGAGCCCCAGCAAAAATGTGATAACGTCAAAATGCCCCTTCGCCGCAAAAGAACCAAAGATAAAAGGAAGCGCGCTTGCAAAAGTAAAAGGCAGCCTCAGCGCCCTGGCTATATTGACAACAGAACATTTTATTTGTCTTGCCATAAGATGTATAGTAACATAATTATATGCTGGGGAAAATAAAAAATCGCATTAATTCGGAGATAAGCGCATACTTCCGGTCGTTACGCAGGACATATCCTGCCGAGATCTTTTCACCTGTCCTTTCCGGCCACATAGAAGATTTTATTACACAGGACGGCAAACGCGCGCGCCCCATATTTTTCATACTAGGATATCTGGGTTTCTCAAAAAAAATACCCCGTGGCTTATACAGGAGCGCCGTTTCCGTAGAACTTTTGCACAATTTCGTCCTGATCCATGATGATATCATCGACAGGTCCGATATGCGCAGGAACAGGCCCTCGCTCCATAGCGCGCTCGATACATATGTCATGAAGCAGGACCGTTCCAGGCATAACGGCAAGGACCTTGCGCTTGTTGCCGGCGACATCCTGTATGCTCTGGGCATAGCTAATTTCCTCTCCGTTGATGTGACACCAGCGCGTAAAGAAGCGGCTTTAAGAAAACTGGTCGAGGCAGCGATATATACGGGAAGCGGTGAATTTCTTGAGCTTCTTTCTGAATTAAAAGGCCTTTCCGCGGTATCAAAACCGGATATATACCGCATATATGACCTTAAGACAGGCATTTATTCATTCGCTACCCCGCTTGTAACGGGCGCAATTCTCGCAGGGACCAAAAAAGCGGGGCTGAACAGGCTTTATAAGTACGGTGTCTGTATAGGCAGGGCGTTTCAGATAAAGGACGACATCATGGACATCATAGGCAGCAAAGAGAACGATTTCAGGCCGCCGTTGACCGACCTGCGCGAAGCCAAAAGGACCATTCTTATGTGGTATGCCTACAATAATGCGGACGACAGGGATAGGGAGATACTGTCTAACATAATAAACAAAGAGGATATCCCTTATTGTGAGCTTTTGAAAATGCGGCAGATACTGATAAAGACAGGCGCAATAGATTTTGCGGTAAAAGAAATACGGCGGCTTATTGATTTATCAAAGGATCATTGCAATGGGTCTGGGATGAGTAAGCCATATAGAAAAGCACTCATGTCCTATTGCGAGGAATTATTAAGGATAAACGCCGATATTAACCCTTCAATGCTTCCATGCCACGCCGGCATATCTCTTTAGCGTACTCCGTCCAGATGCCCTGGCCCCAATAACGAAAATCACTCGACTGCGAAAGCAGAAGATATAAGAGCGCTTTTTTATATTTCGCGCTTGCAGTATCCGTCCCTTTCGCGTCAAATTTTTTATGGAATTCAACGCTTAATTTTTTAATAGGGTCGAGAACGTCTTCATATCCCTTCACCCAGTTCTTATCATTAGTCCATGATCCTTTATCCAGGTTAAAATTAGGGTCTTTTGCATGGACCTTTTCGATCGCCTTATCGCTGGCATGCTCAAAATACTCGGTCACGTGTTCCCATATCCTGTGCTGCGATATCGGCTGAACGGGAGTATACTGATTTTCATCGATGCCTGCGCGCTTCATGAATTCCAGATATTCGGAACCGTTCATGGCCACGGTCCCTACTATGCCGATCTCCTGGAAGGCCTGCTTATAAGCCGGAGGGAATTCATTCATCATCACGCCGCCATTCTCGCCGTCGCCTATCTGAAGCACGTAGGGCGGCAGCTTCCTGCCATGGATATCTTCCCTGCCTCTTGATTTCGCCTCATAATACGGCTGCATCTGCGCAACCAGCTTTGTATCCGAACCCTGGGTCTTCACAAGCACCGTGATCTCTTCCGTTTTACCGAGCGAATTCTTGGCGACCAGACGGTGCGGGATATGCGGCCTTCTTATGCCGCTCCCGTCAAGGTTCTCTATCGTATGCTCCTGGACCATTAACCATTCGTAGCCGCATTCTTTGAGGGCTTTGACATACTCGTAGCATATATCCGGATGTATGGGCAGGTGCATTTCAGGGGCTGAAAATCCCTTTACTCTTCCCGCTGCCTCGCTGCCGAATATCGACTCAAAATGTTCGCGCCATGCGGCCATGTGTAATTTGATATCGGGGACAGGCGTGGAAGTGACGACCGCATGCGACCACATCGTTCCGAGCCATTCAACGTACCTGTAATATTTCTTGTTATCAGTGACTTCTTTAAGCTTTTCAAGCGCTTTGCCGCCGTCGATCTGGCTCAACCCCCAAAGCAGGTTACCGGAATAATCCAGCATTACTCTCGGATTATGCCCTTCGCCGGAAAGTTCCTTGACGAAATCTGCCGTTCTTGAATAACACCATAAAAATACCGTCGCATTATGGTTATCGCCTATATTCTGGTGCTCAAGCATGTACTGAAGATTTGAAATTAGCCTGGCATTTCTCAGGTCATCGCTAGAGGCAGGGATCGTGGGCTGATGCATGTGAAGCGCTATTCCAAAGGCTGACTGGACCCTGTCAAAATCGATATTTGAACATGACGCATATAGTTCTTTTTTCGTTCTTGATGCCTTTGACACATTTTTTTCCTTGCCGCTTATGGAGAGCAAACTATCGTGCATACAATGCCTCCTTCTGATAATATTTAGCGCAATTCATGCCGGAAAATATGTTATCCCTCGCCTCAACTTCTTTGAGCCAGTCTTTATCAAGAGAATCGCTTAAAAGATCGTCATAGATCTTTGTAAACCTGTTTATGTGCACCTTTGTCCTCTTATGAGCGTAGGGTACCATTGTCCCTGTTTTCATTATAAATGCCCAGTCGCTCGACTCGGCAAGCACCAATTCCCTTGCTGCCTGGTTAAGCGCCCTGGCCTTGAGCTTATTTGATTCCGGGCGCGCCAATTGTTTGGCAAATTTTTCGGTCAACTCAGCCATGCGCTCGCCTGCAGCATGAAGATGCCTGTATATCCAGTCCGTCTCACCGCATAGCCACTGTTCACCATAACCTTTCCAGCCCCAGCTTGAAGAGGTCGGCATCGAAACCTGGTTAACGGGATATTCTTCCAGGTATTCCGAAGGGGTTATCATCCTTACGGCCTTCTGGTCATACGCTATCTTCCTTGCAAGAAAATCTATCCACATCGGGCCTTCGAACCACCAGTGGCCGAACAACTCAGCGTCATACGGCGCTATGATCATGGGCTTCCTGTCCATGTGATACGCCAGATGTTCTATTTGTTTTTCCCTGTTGAACATGAAATTACCCGCGTGCATGGCTGCTTTTTCGCGCGCCCAGTCGGGTACATATGGCTCTTTATATTGTGTATTACCCGTTATCCTCCAGTACTTCATCCCGGTATTGACCCTTAACCCTGATGGATGTATATAAGGCTTTATATAATCAAAATCCAGTTCATAGCCTATGTCTTTGTAGTATTCCCTGTAATCAACATCTCCAGGGTAACCCTCTTTCGAGCTCCACACCTGTTTAGAAGATTCCCAGTCACGGCCGAATGCCGCGACGCCGGAAGGACAATAAAGAGGCGCGTAAACACCGAACTTCGGCGATGGGTCCGCGTTCATTATGGCATGAGAATCGACAAAGAAATACCTGATACCCGCATCCTTGAGTATTTTATCGACCCCGGGATAGTAGCCGCATTCCGGAAGCCAGAACCCTCTGGGGGAGCATTTAAAGGTTTTCTTATAATGGTCCACGCCTATCTGGACCTGGGCTTTTACCGAACTCTCATTGACGCGTAGAAGCGGAAGGAATCCGTGTGTCGCGCAGGACCCGATTATCTCAATAAAACCCATGTCCTGGAATTTTTTGAACGCTGACACGATATCTTTTTTGTACCTATTGACAAAAATTTCCCTGGCCTCAAGGAACCTGCTGTGATACATAAGCGCAAGCCCGTGGAAACGTGAATCATAGCCTGTTCTTTCGATCTCCTTCGCTGAAAGCTCAAGAAGTTTATCGATATGCCGGACATATCTGGACTGTAAAAGCGGGTCCTTCAGCATGGAAACCAGCGGCGGCGTCATCGACATCGTGACCCGGAAATCTACCCCGTCTTTTATAAGCCTTTCGAATATATTTATAAGAGGCAGGTATGTTTCCGTTATTGCTTCGTAAAGCCAATTTTCTTCTAGGAAATTTTCGTCTTCGGGATGGCGGACAAAAGGCAGGTGCGTATGCAGGACTAGGCTAAGATATCCTCTGTGCATGTCTGGTCTTCTCCCTGATCGCCCCTGTTGTGATCTCTCTTGTTTCTACTTTATCGCCGGACATCGCCTGGAAAGAGAGGGGTATCCTTCCATCGGGCAATGCCATTCTCATGCTGAACGTCCCATCGCTGCGTAATGGCACCGGCCTATCTTCCCACCATACGCTGGCATCGGGTTCTGTGCGGCCATATACTATAAGCTCAGTATTAAGTTCAAAGAAAAATTTCCTGCCCTTCAGGACAGACTCGCTGGCGCCGCCGGTAACGGATTCGCTCGCGCCCGACACTATCTCCCCGGAAGAACCGAACATCGTTTTTTTAGTGAACGCATTCCTTAAAAAACTACTATGTTTCGCTCCTATTAATTGGATGTCGGGATTGTAGCGCCTCCCTGGATCCCTGTTTCTCATAGCGGCTTCTGCCGCCAGTCTCTTTGATATTATGTCCTTTAAGGTCGGGGAAAGGCGTGAATAATAATCTCTTACATCGTCTTCGGTCAATGATATCCTTCGTGCCCTTGATGCTGCGCGGCGGCCAGATAGATCATCTGTCTTTTTTCCACCATGGGTATGGGATTGCGCAAATACATAAGGCCTTTCGGCCTTCTTTTCATCGACCTTCATCCACACTTCTTCTTTTCGCCAGGAAGATACCTTGCCAGGCGTCGTTACGAAATTAGACCTTGCGATCTGGAAAAATCTTCCGTCAGGAGCGCGCAGCCCCAGATCTGCGCAAAAAGAAGCATTATCGTTCCAGGTATTTATATACCAGCTGCCGGAATTGCCGACATTGATATCGAACTGGTGGTTAGCATTCCCGCCGTCAAAATCCTTACACGTTACATCGTATACTCGCAGGACCATTCCGGACCTGTCATACTCATGGCCAAGAAGCTTTCTCAGGCCTTCTGAAGTTGCCGACGCGATCTCCCAGTAAGCGAACATCCAGTTCGGGTCCCGCGCCATCAGGGTAAGTTTTGTTTTGTTATAAGATGCGGGCAGGTCGAGGCGATCTTCGAAAGTTTTACTCTTTTTATTATTAAGAATTGTAGACATGCAATACCTGGTCAGCTATTACGTTCCACGAAAAGGATGATTCCACCGCTACGCGGCCGTTCCTTCCCATCCATCTTGCGTGCTCAAAATCTGAAAATAACGTTCCTATCCCCCAGGCAATGGATTCCGGGTTACAGTATATCTTAAAGCCTGTCACATCATGCCATACTATTTCCGACGGCCCGCCGTTACAGCTTGCCACAACGGGTTTTCCTGCGCTCCATGCCTCCAGGATCACTATACCGAATGGCTCGTTCCTGCTAGGGACACATACACAATCGCAGGCTTTGTATAGATCCGTCAGCCGCCAACCACTGTGATGGCCCAGGAACCGGGTAGAATGCGCTATCCCCATATGCCTTGCGCGATCTTCTATACCCCAGCGCATTTCACCGTCGCCTACAAAGACAAACTTCGCGTTCCCATAATATTTCAATACGTAAGGAATGGCCTCGAGAAGAAGGTCGGGGCCTTTTTGGTATACCATCCTTCCGGAAAAAAGCACCATCGGGTCCATGGGCCCTATACCGTATGTCCGCCGCACTCCGGCCGGATCTATCCAGCCATCATAATTTGCAGGGCTTACACCGTTATATATGACATTTACCTTCGAGTCCGGCAGGTTATACATCCACATGATCTCATTCTTAAGCGCTCCCGATACCGCGATCACGCGGTCACTGCAGAATGTACCGTGCCTTTCATGGTCCCTTATCCTCGCCGACCTGCCTCCGTAAAAATTATTCCCGCACCTTCCATATTCGGTAGAGTGTATTGTCAGGATCGACTTGCGGCGGCGGCCTTCTTTTATCCAAACCATGGCGTTGGAAGCCAGCCAATCGTGGGCATGCACGATATCAAATGCAGCGCCCATGTAGTCTTCGGCCTTAAAAACCGATTCGACAAAGGAGCGGCACATATTATTTATTTCTTCGACAAAATCAGAATGGCAGGAGAACGGTACCCTGTGATAATGGACCCCATGTATGCACTCATACTGCGCGTGGTTAGGCCTGCCCATACGCGTAAAGATGTGGACCTCATTGCCCTTGCGTTCCAACGCAGCGGCCAATTCCGTAACGTGAGCGGCAACACCCCCCACACCTATAGAATGAAGCGATTCCCAGGAAAGTAAGGCTATTCTCATGATATTATTACCTCTATTTTAGGCCTAATATTGTACCAAATAAAGCGGTTTATTACTACTTTTATTTATTATTTATAGCTTTACCCTCCTGTGGGCACGCACCGTCCTGGCAATGTCTTCATCTGTATGGGCAAAAGAAATAAAATTTGCTTCGAATTGAGACGGAGCCATATAGATACCTTTGCGCAACAGGGCCCAGAAATATTTCGCGTATAATTTTGTATCCGACGCCTTAGCGCTTTTAAGATCGGTGACCTTGTTACCGGTAAAAAATACTGTAAAGACAGGCCCTATCCGGTTGATCGTTATATGGATCTTTTTTTTGCTGAGATGAGAATATATTTGTTTGCAAAGGTTATCCGATACGTCATTTAACGCGTCATAATCCATAATTGCCAGTTCTCTTAACGCAGTTATGCCGGCACGGACCGCAACCGGGTTGCCGGAAAGCGTCCCTGCCTGATATACCGGGCCCAGCGGGGCGACGCAATCCATTATTTCGCTTTTTCCACCGTATGCGCCTATCGGGAAACCCGCTCCTATTATTTTCCCTAAACAGGTAAGGTCCGGCCTGACCCCGAAATGGTCCTGGATCCCGCCGAACCGTAAACGAAAACCGGTTATGACTTCGTCGAATATGAGCACTATACCGTATTTTTTTGTAAGGCTGCGCAGCGCTGAAAGAAAATCTTTTTCCGGCAGGACGACTCCCATGTTTGCGGATACAGGCTCAACTATTATGCAGGCGATATCACGGTAATTTTTTTTCACGGTTTCCGTAACAGTTTTGATATCGTTATATGGACAGACTATCGTATCTGCTATTGTAGAACGTGTTATACCGGCACTGGCCTGCGTTGCCGATGAGGCCCGGCCGGAACCGGGCTTAACAAGCAACCCGTCACAATGGCCGTGGTAACATCCGTCGAACTTAACGATCTTTTCTCTTTTCGTATAGCCGCGGCTTAAGCGTATAGCGCTCATTACTGCTTCTGTTCCGGAATTAACAAGGCGTATCTTTTCGATAGATGGGATGGCGCGCTGTATCATTTTGGCGAATTCTGTTTCATGCTTTGTAGGAGCGCCAAAACTTGATCCGGACATTATGGCTTTTCTTACTGCCTCGCATATTGCCGGATGGCAGTGCCCCAGCATTATCGCCCCCCAGCTCATTACATAATCTATATACTCGTTCTTATCTTCATCAAATACCGTAGATCCCAAACCCCGCCTTATGAAGATAGGGTTGCCGCCGACCGCCTTAAAGGCTCGGACGGGACTGTTTACTCCGCCCGGCATATATCGCAAAGCTTCGCGATACAACTCTTTAGAGTTATCCATCTTCATTTACACACCTCCGCGCTTTACTTATCATAATTCTACGCGGCAATTTTGTAAATGGCAAGCTTCTTTATTTATCTGACTTTTTACCATTAAAAAATCCTTGATATAATGACCCATTAGTAATAAAATAATCATGGCAAAGGAGGCCTATTATGTCTATATTTGATAGAAAAGTTTTGTTATCAGCGGCAGTAATATCCCTGTCGCTTTTTTTATTCAGCGGTATAGCTGAATCCAAAGACACTGCTGCGATAATAGCGGTAAGAGGCGGACCCAAGATCATGAAACAGGGCTCGTCAACATGGGATACCTGCAACAAGAACAAGGCTATAACTAACGGCGACAGGATAATGACCTTGAAGGGCGAAGCTGTAGAAATATCATTTTCAGATGACAACAGCAAAATAATCAAGATAGGCGAGAATTCGGACGTGTACATAAGAAAGATTGAATCGCCTTATTCGATAGAACTTATAAATGGCGAGGCAATGGCGCTTTTGGAAAAACTCCCCGAAGGGTCGACTTTTGAAATACGGACGCCTACCGGAATAAGCGGAGCCAGAGGAACGGGTTGGGGCGTTACTGCAAGTGAGCTTAAAGCAATATTCAAATCCTTCGAAAATACCATCTATGTAAAAGGTATAGATGCAGCCGGCAATGAAATACCAGGCGAGCTTGAAGTAAGAGAGGGCTGGCAGTCGATAGTCGATAAGTTTGAAAAACCCGGAGCATTAGAGAGGCTTGAATCGGGCGACCTTGACCGTTGGAATGAATGGAAAAGCGATGTCATGGACAGGCTGGAAAACTTAAAAGAAAGAGGCTTTGAACAGGCCGCGCAGATGCAGAATAAGATACAGCAGCTTGACAATAAAAAAACCAGTGATTTCAGGGACGCGAGAGATTCAGATACGATCAAGGCAAGAGAAGACGCGCCTGAAGTTAGCAGGACAGCGAATGAAGGCGTCACCAGTATAGATACAACGGGTTACTAACAAAAGGCATGCTCAATGAGAAAAACAAAAATATTTAACCTATTTGTTACCTCGGTCGCCATATTGTCCTTATTACCCATGGCCGGTATTTCAGCGGCAGACATGATAACCGTTACTGAGGAGGAACCGAAATATAAGTATACAACAATGCCTTCGGAAAAAGCATTCATACAAAGGACGTCTTCTGCAGACAGCCTGGTCACTAACGCTACTGCGGGCATTACTCAGGGCGTCGATTCCAATCCGCTGTTGGATTCGTCACATGCGGTAGACAGTTATACGCAGGAAATGGTCGACATGCATTATGCCTACCCGCTCTTTACCTCGATCCTGGGGTTTACAAAGTCCAAATTCGGTTTTAACGCAATAAATGTAAACTATTATAAAAAAACCGATGTAAACATGTTTAACTCGTTAATAGACTACAACATCGAGATGCAAGCATCTGACACGATCACCGTAACCAGCGGATACGCCCTTGAGATCATGTGGTTCCCTAATGATGAAGATGGTAATTATATAGGCAACGAATTCAATACAAGCTTTAAACAATTCCTGACCAAATGGCTGTATCATAAGGAAACATACCGTTTTCGCCTAAAAAATTTCCCCAGCAATGAAGCCCTGGATGGGGCCGGCGTTGCGCGCGACAACTTGCGCCAGGATACGAGGAATATCTTTGAGAGTGAGCTAGGTGCGTATATAGGAGATAATACTAAGGTAAGAGTAACGAACCAGTTCTATTACAACAGCTCCAACTATAGCTTCACGGATTTTTACGATTATTCCAATTATAGGGTCGGAGGTTCGGTGATCCAGTTCTTTACGAAAAAATTGTACGGCATAGGCGGCGTATTTTACCAAAGGCGCAACTATAAGAACAGGTTTACCCCCAGAAGATTATCGCGCCAGAAGGATAATCTTTATACCGTTACAGGTTCTCTTATATACGATATCAGGAGGGACCTGTCGGTATTTGTAAATTACTCCCATAGCGAAAATCATTCCAATGAGCCTTTTGACCAGTATGTTAATACGCTATATTCCTTCGGCCTCTACTATAACTTTTAAGATATTAGATGAAAACTAAATACAGCAAATCCGAGATCGAGAAGATACTGCTTGAGGTAAGCCGCATGATAAGCTCCTCCCTGAGCTTAAATACGGTAACCGAGCTTGTCCTGCGGGAATCCATGAAAACCATGCGGGCAAGCCACGCCTCTCTCTTTTTGATAGATGAAAGCATGAAACATCTTGTTCTGGAAAAGGTAATGGGGTTCAGTAAAGATGAGATAGATAATATCAAGCTGATGGGAAGCTGGGAAGTTATAAATAACCAGCTTATTAAAAAGAAAAAGCCGCTGATCGTCAATAACCTGCATAATAATACGCTTTTCAGGAGCAAATCCCTTCCATTTTCCAGCGAAAAACTGCCCATAAGCTCCTTTCTGGCGGTCCCGCTGATCAAAGAAAATAAGATCATAGGCGTGCTTATAGTCAGTAACAGAAAAAAATCCGGGCGCATATTCAATAACGAGGACAAGCGCCTTATGGTCACCCTTTCCAACCACATAGCAATAGCGCTTCTTAATGCCACCTTATATAACAGGCTTAAAAATCTTTTCATCAGTACGGTCAAGTCGCTCGTCCGCGCGGTAGATGCCAAGGACCCTTACACAAGCGGCCATTCTGAACGCGTTATGAAATACAGCCTGGCCATAGCCAAGGAAATGGGATTAAAAGGAGATGCGATGGAAAACCTGGGGCTTTCAAGCCTTCTTCACGATGTCGGAAAAATAGGGGTGAAGGAGAGTGTTTTGCTGAAGCCCGGCAGGTTGTCAGATACAGAGCTTCAGCACATACACCAGCATCCTTCGATCGGCGTCAAGATAGTGGAAACGATAAGGGATTCGCAAAATATAATAAACTGCATCAAGGACCATCATGAGCGTTTCGACGGAAAAGGATACCCCGCTCACCTGAAAGGGAACCAGATATCTCTTGAGGGCAGGATAGCTGCTGTGGCAGACACCTATGACGCCCTTACAACAACAAGGCCCTACCAGAAAAAGTATTCATCAAAAGAAGCGCTTTTTGAAATAGCCCAGGGCGCGTCCTCGCAATTCGATCCTAAGGTCGTTAAGGCCTTCATCGTATCTTTTTCCAAAAATCACGATATCTGGGACAAAAGATAAGGCTGTCTCGTCTTACCCTTATACCAGGCCCTGCTCGAGCATGGCATCTGCTACTTTTACGAAACCGGCGATATTTGCGCCATTAACATAATTTATATAACCGCCTTTTTCCTTGCCATACTTAACACAGTTATTATGGATATTGATCATGATATCATGCAGACGCCTGTCGACCTCTTCCCTGGGCCATGACAACCGCATGCTGTTCTGGCTCATCTCTAATCCGGATGTTGCCACGCCTCCTGCATTAGCCGCTTTTCCGGGCGCATAAAGTATCTTTGCCTTCTGGAATACTTTTACGCCTTGCGGTGTAGTCGGCATGTTTGCGCCTTCCCCTACCGCAATGCAGCCGTTCTTTACCAGCATCTTTGCATCTTCTTCATTTATCTCATTCTGTGTAGCGCTGGGGAATGCGATATCGCATTTCACCGACCATGGCCTCTTATTTTCATGATATTTGCATTTGAAGTCATTGATGCACTCTTTTATGCGGCCGCGCCTGCTGTTCTTCAGCTCAAATATGCATTTTAATTCTTTCGAATCTATGCCACCCTCGTCATGGATAAACCCGTCGGAATCTGACATGGTCACTACTGTAGCGCCCAATTCGATGAGTTTTTCAGCTGTATATTGGGCAACATTCCCTGAGCCGGAAACTGCGCATACTTTTCCTTTCAATGAATCGCCTTTGGCCTTCAACATCTCCTGTACAAAATATACGCACCCATAACCAGTTGCTTCCGGACGTATAAGGCTTCCTCCCCATGCAAGCCCTTTGCCGGTAAGGACTCCGGTAAATTCATTGCGCAGCTTTTTATATTGACCGAACATATACCCGATCTCACGGCCGCCGGTCCCTATGTCGCCTGCCGGTACGTCGGTATCCGGGCCTATGTATTTCTGCAATTCAGTCATAAAGCTCTGACAAAACCTCATTACTTCAGTATTTGATTTACCCTTCGGATCAAAATCAGAACCACCCTTGGCGCCACCCATGGGCAATGTCGTTAAGCTGTTCTTGAACACCTGCTCAAACGCCAAAAACTTCAGGATGCCCAGGTTAACGCTTGGATGAAGACGGATGCCTCCCTTGTAAGGTCCTATAGCGCTATTCATCTGTATCCTGTAACCCTTATTTATATGTATCTCTCCCTTATCATCCTGCCATGGAACGCGGAACATTATAACTCTTTCCGGCTCAACCATTCTTTCAAGTATCTTTGCCTTTTCATATTTGGGATTTTGGTGTATATAAGGCATGACCGACTCGACCACCTCTTTTACGGCCTGATGGAACTCGGCTTCCCCAGGATTTTTGCGTATTACTTCCTCCATGAACGCCTTGATCTTCTTTTCCATTAGCTAATCTCCTCCCTTTGGTTATGTTCCACTATTTGTCTTGTAAAGTATCTTTATTTATGCCTTCTAAATATGCAAATTATGCTTAAAAACTAGGCAAGGATAGATAAAAAAAAAGACACCCCTTCTATTGCGGACGTCTTTGTCTAAACCTGATTCATTGTAATATCTGCCCTGTCTCTTGTCAATAATAAATTTCTGTTCTTGCTAAAAATAACAGATGATTTTTTGGGATATTATGTCTGCGGCTATCTTGAGGTTCCTTGCATCGAATACCTTGATCGCGTATTCATACTTTTTATACTGTGGGGCAAGCTTGCCTAGTAAATTCGGCTTTGAATTGAAAAAGCTTTTGTTTAAATACACCTCTTTATTATCGGGGAAGAGGGCCAGGTAGAAGATACCCGTCTCCACGAGATCCTGGAAAAAATGGGTCCCGAATGAGATCTCCGGGACAGCATTACTGGTAGCAAAAGCTATCTCGCCCATTACTGTCATATTGTTTATTTCTGCAAATGATACAGGTATACCCAAAGATGGCGTACTGGTACCCCATCTTCCCGGCCCTAAGAGCATGACCGAGGAGTTCTTTTTGTGGCCTATTTCCCTATTGATCTCTCCGACGGCCCGCGCTATATCGTATTTTGCGGATTGGTCTATTAATTCACTGTAGGCCTTGGGATCTATGTAAACGATCCTGTCGATCTTCTGCGAGATGTTTCCACCCAAAAAATTACCGAGAGACTGAAATACGATCCTGTCTTTCCTGACAGGACCCGGCAGCCGTACCTTGTCCCCCAGGCCTTTTGTCTGCATGGGACGGCACTGCAAAAGGTTTACCTGAAATTTGTTCTTCTTAAAATTCACCGTAAACTCTATATCGACCGGATAACCATAGGCTTTTTCTAAAGTACGGAGTATTTTCTGCAGCGTCTTCCTGAATGCGCCCTCTGAAACGAGATTATCGAAAGTGATCACCCACGCATCTTCATCTCTTCCCAGCTCGTGCAGCATCTCCGTGGACTCATAATCCTTGACTGCTATTAAATTCAATTTCACATCTATGCGCTTCTTTAACAGTTCCCGCAGGGATACAGTTTCGAACGTGTTATTTTTTATATTGATAAGGTCCACGTAGTGCTGGGAAAATTTCTGGGTATCCTCCAGGCTGGTATGCGGTTTCAATAACGGTTCATCCAGCGCTACTATCCGGGGATAATCACCATCGACACGGTTGACAGCCCTCGTACCAAGGCCAAGGACGAGACGCAACATCCCTGCCCCGGGGTCAAGCGTATTTTTCCAGACAAAGACGTTGTGGGATATACCGACTCCCGCTACATCCGGGAAGAAATAATCTTTGTGGTAAGCGCCCGATACCCGTTGCACTAAAAGGGCCATTTGCTCGTCCATCTGATCCAGCCCACGCTGCAGCCTATATGTTAGCGCATCTTCATTCATGGTCGAGGCGTAGATACGCCTGACAGCCTCTACAAATTTCGAGTATCTCGCTTCGGGGCTACCCTGGTTGGCAAGGAATATGCTTTCGTATTTTCCCGCAAATGCATTGCCATAACTGTCTTCCAGCAGGCTGCTGGAACGGACTATAATAGGCGATTGCCCAAAATATTCTATCATCTGCTGGAACTGCTCCTTGATCTCCTCGGGGAATACACCGGACAGGAGCTTATCCCTGAGGGTCTTGGCTACTTCAAAATACCCTTTCCTGGCACGCTGTTCCATCCTGGCTTTCCACCAACCGTTCTCTACAATATATGTATAGAATACGTCGGAACCGACATAGAAAGAATCGTGCGGCTCAAGCATCTTTTCCGTTTCGGCAGGACCTTCTTTTAATAAGATATTGCGGGCAATGAGCATGCCTACCGTCTTCCCTCCGACAAACCCTGTCCCTATCATCCTGGATTTTATATTCAAGAAATCTTCTAAGGTAAGGTTTGCCTTCGCCAATTTCAGTATCTTCTCATCCCGGGCAATTATGAGCCTGGCCAATTGGCCGACCATGCCCTCGACTTTTTCCCGCTGGACAGCCTTCCTTGACACCATATCTTCGGCGCTTAAAAAAAGCCTGTCCCAGTAATCTAATTTCCGCACGGCGCTCTTGGAGCTTTTTTTAAAAATATTCGAGAACAACCTTGCTGTATCTGCGCTATTTGCGATAGGCACAAACTGGTCCTTCTTCCTTATATGCGGCAGGAACATCGTAGGCGTATAGCGGTTCCATACTTTCAGAGGGTGCACATAGCAATTTCCATTATAATTGTAAACATCGATAAGGAGCTGCGTAGTATCCCTGATGCGCGCGACGGTCTTGAAAGAGTGGCTATTACGCATAAGTGAGAAGTAGGCTATCGTATTGAGTTCAAAAAGATACGGGCAGGTTATCTTGAAAAAATTACCTACCATGAGATCGTTAGACCATGCGGAAAGAAGGTCTGAAAGGCAATCGAACACATAAAAGGCGCCTTCTCCCTCTTTCTTTGCTATGTTGTTGACCTGCATGGAAAAGGCCTCGAATCCTGTGCGAGGATCCAATTTATATATTACAATGTCTTTCTTTTTCTCAAGCAGCGACTTATGGTTAGCAAAACGGATATAGACAAGCTTTCTCTTGTCCTTAATGGCCCTTGCGGCAAAAGGCTTCACGAAATCGGCATAATCGGCGACAGCATCTATCTGCCAGACTATGTTATCGCCCAGGGCAAGCCCCGTGACTATCTTATCCAATTCTTTTAAGCCCGTACTTATCACGATCGCCTTTTGCAGGGTTTAGCTCGCCTCGATCACATTAGCCCACTATTTAGCCAAGCGGCAAGATAAAAGTGAACGTCGATCCTTTGCCAAATTCGGATTCTGCCCATATCTTACCTTTATGTTTTTCTATCAGTTCTTTACAGATAGCAAGGCCCAGCCCCGTACCGCCGCTCTTCCCCTCTAGTTGTGAAAAACTTTGAAATAATTTCGGCATATCACTTTTTTTGATACCTATGCCCGTATCGCTGACCCGGACCTGGACAAAATCATTACCGAGGCTTGTAGTAATTACAATACTGCCGGTTGCCGTAAATTTTACAGCATTATTGACAAGATTATTAAGTACTTCGATGATCTTGTCCTCATCAAACTTAATAGCCGGAAGCTTGTCGTCAAGTTTCAGGATAAATTTTAATCCTTTTTTACTGACAGCTGATAGCATGGACCTGCGGACCTCCCCGACAACATCATTTATATTATTTTTTTTGAATTTAAACTCCATCCTTCCGGCGCTTATTTTCTGAAAATCCAGCACTTGATCGATAAGCCGCGACAATCTGTCTATATTGCTTTTTCCTATCTCCAGCACTTCATGCTGCGCATTATTAGTAACCCCGATACTGTCATTGATTACGATAGAAATACTCTCTTTAATAGCGGCTAGCGGCGTTCGCAATTCATGGGATACCATATTGATGAATTTTTCTTTTTGCATCATAGCCTGCTTTCTTTCAGTAATATCACGTACGACGCAGAGAAAACGATATTGCCCTCCTATGATCACGCGCTTAACGCTCATCTCAACCCAGAATTCTCTCTCAAAACGGTCTTTTGAGATCCATTCAAAAACCTGCATTTCGCCATCAGCGGCTTTCTCGAAAAAGCCTATGAATTTTTCAAAGGGATGCTGGAAGGAATCTTTATGGAGGATACCCAGCTTCAGGCCTATCATCCCTTCCCTTGGATAGCAAAATAACTCGCAAGCCTTGTGGTTAACATCGATTATATCGTATGTCTTGATATCCCTTATCAGCATCGCATCATTTGCGGATTCAAATATTGTGTGATAGCTCTCTTCCGATATCTTTATCTCCTGGTTTAACATTTCCGCCATGATCATATGCGATACGCTGCTAACGAGATCATTTAGCAGATTTTCATCGCTTTTGACAATGGGATGCTTGCAAAAAAGGGCCAGGACCCCGATCGGCTCGCCTGCCACCGAAGTAAGCCGATATCCAGCGAAAGAAACCAATCCGAGCGACTCGGCCCACTTATGGTCGTGGACTCGCGGGTCGCGCTTGACGTCATTCGTTATAAAACTCTGGCATTCACCTGATGCTATCTGGCCTATTTTATAGCAACCTATGGGGACCCTGTCATGCTCGCCTTCTATATGTGTATACCTCCCCGAGCTTGCAATGAGATGCAGGCATCGGTCCCTATTTCTGCAGATATGAGGGCCTTCAACAACGGAAGCATGCCTGCATCCATTATGGCAAAGATCCGCTTCCTTTAATAACCATATGCGCGCGAAATCGGCGCCAAAAATATCCACGACCTTTTCCGTAATGACCTTTAGCTTCTTATCGAGATCGCCAAGTATAATAAGCTGCTTTTTGAGCTCGCTGAGTTTCAATATCTTAATTTCGAGGAGCCTGCGTTCTGTAACATCCCTGAAACCGCCGACTAGATATTCTTTATTGGAAAAGATTATTTTTGAAATACTGATATCGGCATAAAATATGCTGCCGTCTTTGCGCTTAACGGGCAATGACCGCACGTTAGAAACATGCCCCATAGCTCCATCTTCAAAATTTCTCAATGCGAAATCGACCGAATCTGCCGGGTGTATATCTTTGACACTCAGGTCTTTCAGTTCCTTTTCTGTATACCCCAGCATTGCGCAGATCGACCTGTTACCCATTAAAAATCGCTTGGTACTTATGTCACCGACTATAAACCCGTCTATAGACTCATTGAAAATATGCCGGAATCTTTCCTCGCTATCGGCCAATTGTTCTGTGCGCTCTCTTACAACATCTTCGAGGTGATCGCGATATTTCCTTAACTCGTTTTCCATCTTCTTTCTCTCGGAAATATCAACGTTCACTTCGGCTACAAGCCATTCGCCTTTCGCATTCTGGTATGGGATCGTTGTAACCTGGACCGGCCTGTTATCCTCCTTGGCAAGGACTTCTTCGGTCACAACTATCTTCTTCGTCTGGAACGCCTTGGTTATGCCGCAATTCGGGCAGACCCGGTCACGTCCCATGAAGTAGGCATAGCATTTCTTTCCTTTAGGTTCACCGTATACCTTTTGCCATTCCTTATCTATGTAGACCACATTATAATCGGAGTCAATTATATCAAGGCCTGTTTTAGCGGCCCCTAAAATAAATTCCATCTGCTTGTGCAGTTCAAGGATCTCATGCATGCGCACATCAACCAGCGCTTCCAGGCATTCCTGATATCTTTTCAGGTCTTTTTCCACCTTTATACGCCGGTGCACCTCGGCCCTGTTTTCAAGCCACCTGCGGAAAGAGAATACCAGCAGACACAGTAAGAGGACGGCAAGAAATATCGGAAGGTCTCTTCCCGGCATTCGCCCTATTTTGATCGCTCCTAATGTATCATAGAAAAATTTATGCGGGGAAAAGATGGGTGATGTAATATACGTGACAAGGCCTATGACAAAGATTATAAGTATGTCATAGAATACGGGTGCGGGCCAATATTTCTTCTTGTTATTTTTTTCTTCTTTTATCTTCTGCATGCGGCCTCTAAAATATGAAAAGCCCAGACATTGCCTTAACTGGCAGGATCCGGGCTTTGGGTCGGCTTAACCTAAATATATCCACATACCCCTCCTGTACACCGGTGGATAAATACAGCATATATTTATAGGATAAGTCAGCGGCAAAAGCTTGTCAAGCTAAAATACCGGACATAGGATTAACTTATGTCCGGCCATTTTAGCTGTAACTAAAAAGAATCTTTATACTTAGCGGCTTCTATCTTTACGCTTTGAAAAACAGTCTTTGCAATATACCGGACGGTCTTCCCTGGGCTTGAAAGGAACTTCGCATTCTTTTTTACATTCCGCGCAGGTCGCTTTGTGCATTTCCCTGGGTCCTCCGAATCCTCCACCTTGATATCCCATGTTATCATCTCCTTTTTTATGTGTTAGTTAATAGTAACGTCTTCCGCCGGGGCCTGTGCTACCTCATCTTTCGGCGCCGCGTTCTTTTTATCCAATTTACGCTGCATCTTTTCTTCCTTCTTCTTTTTCTTTGCCATCTCCCTTCTGTACTTCTGGTATGAGTAATTATCTCTCGCCAATACGTCCTCCTTTCCCCCTGGTTTAAAAATCTTATACTGCGGCTGTCAGCAATTTTTCCCGCACCAGCTCGCGTAGCTTTGTGTAGTCCCCGGGCCCATAAGCCGATGTATCGATGCTCGGTAATACTACGAGTTGCCCTGCTACTTTCGTCTTAAATATCCAACCGCCCTTCGGTATTGCTTCTCTTGTGCCGCCGATAAATACGGGAAGCACGGGTTTTCTTTCTTTTATGGCAAGCTTAAAAGCGCCATTCTGGAATGCGTTCATTTCATCCGTACCACTACGCGTTCCTTCCGGGAAGAATAACATGCTAACGCCGTTCCTCAGCCATACAGCTGCCTGCTTGTAAACCGCCTTTATGCTGCCGAAATCCCCCCTGGAAAGCAGGACGTGGTCATTAACCCAGAGAAGCCCTCCTATGAACGGCAGCTTGAGGAGTTCCTTCTTCGCCACCCATTTGAAGTACATATGCATCTTGTAAATTACTATTATATCGGCAAGGCTCTGGTGATTGGCGACTATGACATAAGTCTGCCGGTGATCGATATTTTCCAGCCCTTTCACCTTCACTTTCCAGTAAGGATTCAGCGCGACAAGCGTATCTGACCACCAGAAACATTGCGCATGGACCAGTCTTTCCCTGGCAGCTATCGGCACGGGGAGGATCTTTATGACCAGGCTGGCCAAAAATGCGGCTGCCGTAATAATTATGCCGGCAACCCATATCATTATTGATAACAGAAATCTCAATTAAATCATCCTTTGTGTTTTATCGAGGATATGTCGCTTTTGAAAACTAAAAGTGCGAGCCAAAACGTCGTTGTCCGCTATAATGCTTCTTATAGCTGTTCCTGTGATGGTGAGAACCTTTAGACGGAGAACTTTGATGAGATGTAAAACTCTCAACGGCAAATCCCGGATGGCGTGAGATCGGCAGCACTGCCTTGGTTATCCGTTCAATATTTTTAATGTCGTCTTTTTGGTCAGGCGTAGCGAACGAAATAGCGCGCCCATCATGCCCGGCTCGTGCGGTCCTGCCTATCCTATGCACGTAATTTTCCGAATCTTCCGGAAGATCATAATTGATAACAAGCTCTATGCCCTTGACGTCAATGCCC
>CAZHPY010000011.1:0-25639 GCA_964534705.1 uncultured Planctomycetia bacterium
ACCCGCGATCAGTTAAGTGGAGACACAGAAAAGTTTTATGAGTTATTGAAGAGGGGAGTATTAGACTACGACTATGGAAATGTTGTTTTGGTCAGCGAGGGAGATAACTTCTTCGCGGTTCATGAGGAACGTCTTCTTTTCCTGGAGCGCTAATACGGTTCCTTTGTTATTGATGACAGCCTTTACTGTATCCGGCCCGACGAGAGGGATGTCGAACCTTGCGTCCTGGTCCGGGCGCGCCATTTTTACGACTGTAAATCCGCCGCCAGCAAGCTGGCCGGCCCTGTTAATGGTATCGTCTGTGCCCTCAGCGGCTTCGAGGGCTATTACTGTCTTTTCTTTGATAACGACCGTCTGGCCTATATCGAACCTTGCCAGTTCCGATGCCACTTCGCGGCCGTATTCAATATCTTCATTCTCGCTTTTGGTAGGGATCCTTTTAGTTAAAGTGCCCTTCAACGGAACAAGCTCTTGCAGGTATGGAGTAGGGTCGATCACCTCTATACCGACGGTCTTTATCAGGTTCGCTATGCCTTTTAATATGGCATAATCTTTTTTGGTGCCGGCTTTTTTCACAATGGCCTTTGACTCATCATCGAATTTATCGCTGTCCTTGAAAAGTATCTCTTTTTTTATCTTACCCAAAAGAGTGACCTTATTAAGCCTCTCCGTCACGGCCAGGAACATCGCCTTCTTCAGGTCTCCCCATTCGAACCAGTGTATCTTATCGGTATATTTCGAAAGCTCTTCGGAAGTAACGCCTTTAAGGCCTATGGCAATAACGGTATCGCCTTTTTCCTTTGCGTTTTTGGCAAATATTATTGGAAGCTCCCCAAAACCTGCGACTAACCCGATCCTTGCCATTCTTTTTCCTTATTATTTTTCCGGATTGACGAACGCGAACATGAATTCCGCTTCGGTAACGACTTCACCGTTGACCTTAGCTACGCCGCGCGCCTGTAAAATGTTCATCTTCTGCTTTACTATCTCTACTTCCATTACCAGCTGGTCGCCGGGCACAACAGGCTTGCGGAATTTTGCCTCTTTAATGCTCATGAAAAACGCAAGTTTCCCAAGGTTCTCTTTTACATTGAGGGCGCCGACGCCTCCGGTCTGCGCCATAGCCTCTATTATAAGGACACCGGGCATGATAGGCATCCCGGGAAAATGTCCCTGGAAGAATGCCTCGTTTATAGTAACGTTCTTTATGCCGACAACGCGTTTTTCACTGCATTCTATTATCCTGTCCACCAGTAAAAACGGATACCTGTGCGGCAGTATCTTCTGTATGGTGGTAACGTCCAGCGTTTTTCCTTTTATATCAAGCTCTTCCATTCCCATATATTACTCCTTCCTTAGTTTCTTTACCAACTCCATATTCAGGCCGTGGCCGCTCTTTATCGCCACTATATGGGCCTTTAAAGGCCTGCCTGTAAGGCTGAGGTCACCTATCAGATCAAGTATTTTATGGCGCACAGGCTCGTCGGGAAACCTCAATTCATTATTTAAAGGGCCTTTGCTGCCCATTATAAGCGTATTTTTAGCGTTTGCCCCTCTTCCGAAACCGAGCATCCTTAAAAGAAGGGCTTCTTTTTTCATGCAAAAAGTGCGCGCAGGCGCTATCTCTTTTTTAAAACTATCCGCAGTTATGTCCAGGCTTAAAAATTGTTCACCTATGCTCCTGACGGGATAAGAAAGAAAATATGATATCTTAAAACCGTCGTAAGGGAAAGCGGCTAGTACAGCCTTTTTAGACGCGCACCATACGGCATCTTTTACAACAAGCTCTTTTGCCTGGGCGTCCTGTTCGATAACGCCGGCCCGCTCGACCGCTTCAACGTATTCTTTAGCGCTTCCGTCGAGCCCCGGCAGTTCGTCACCGTCTATTTCTATGGCCGCATTATCAATACTTAAACCGAAAAAAGCCGATAAAAGATGTTCCGTAGTATGTATTTCAACGGGGCCGGATCTTATCACTGTCCTGCGCTTTTTAAGGTCAGAGCTATCAAGAGAAAGCGATCGTATGTTAAGAAGAGGTTTGTTGGGCAGGTCCGTCCGTATAAAATTTATCCCGCTGTTAGCGGGAGCGCTCTTGATGTTCAGTTTTGTTTTTGAGCCTGTCTGAAGGCCAATGCCTTCGATCAAGACGGATGAGCGGATCGTCCTTTGCCTGATCACTTCTTTTCTAGCTCTTTTATTTTTGCTTCCAGCTGCCTTACGCGTTCAAACAACTTAGGCAATAGCCCGATAGATCCCAGTAACTCCCGCGCTTTGTCAGCCGGTTTGGCAGGATACCAAAATAGGACGCTCTTTGCCGGGAAAGATTTTGATATACCTGTTTTTGCGCCGGCAACGACAAAGTCTCCGATCTTCACATGGTCAGCTACGCCTACCTGGCCGCCGAAAACCACGTTCCTGCCCAATGTTGTGCTTCCGGATATGCCGGTTTGAGCAGCTATAAGGCAATGAGGGCCCATAATAACGTTATGGGCTATCTGAACAAGGTTGTCTATCTTGGTACCTCTCCCTATAACCGTCTTATTGAACCTGGCCCTATCGATGGTAACGCATGACCCTATTTCTACATCATCTTCAACGACTACGGTGCCCATCTGGGGTATTTTGAAATGCGTCCCGTCCCGCTGGGTATCAAAACCAAATCCATCGCTGCCGACCACAGTGGAAGGATGTATTATAACCCTGTTGCCTATTATTATGGACTCTCTTATCGTGACATGAGGATAAAGGATGCATCCTGAGCCGATCTTTGAATTTTTACCTACATAACTGAACGGGTAGATAACAGTGTTGTCGCCTATGGATGCCTTATCGGATATAACGGCATATGGCCCGACACAGACATTTTTACCAAGCGAAGCGGTTTCGGATACTATAGCAGTTTTGTGTATTCCCTTGGGATGCGGGATGGATTCCGGCATAAGGAATTCTATTATTTTCGATAATGCTACGGAGGGATAATCCACTTTTATAGCAGGTTTCTTAAACTCCCTGCTTATGGTTTTTGGGATAACAACGCAGGAGGCATTTGTCTGGTCGACAAGTTCCTCGTCTTTAGGGTTCGATATAAAAGTAAGATCCCCTTCCCGTGCGTCCTGTATGCCGTTTATCCCTGTTACCGAGATATCGCCGTCGCCTACAAGCTCCCCATTTATAAAATTAGCTATTTCTTTTAAAGTCTTCGACATAAATAAAAATTTTATCTCTTCTGTGCGTTAAGCCTTTTAACGATTTCGACTGTAATATCCAGGTCCTGCCCACCATAAAGCACCGTTTGCTTTATGAGGACGATATCATAACCGCTCTCTTTGGCATAACCGGATATAACGCCGTCTATGTCCTTCTGTATCTCTCCCAGCATCGTGTTCCTCTGTTTAATAAGATCGTCACGGACCCTGCGGTCAAAATCCTGCAGGCCCTTTATTTTGTCATCGATAATTGTCTGCTTTTCCGCTTTTGCCTTATCGGAGAGGAGCGCCTGTTCGTCTTTGAGCTTGCGTATTTCATCGACGAATTTCTGCCTCTCGGCGTCCTTTACCTTCACCTGAGATTCGAAACTCTTCTCATAATCTTTGGTCTTGGCATACTCATCAGATACTTTTGCCAGGTCAACGTAGCCTATCTTGTATTCCTTGGCGAACGCGTCATTGGCTGCCGTGAGGCATATTGCTATTGCAAATAAAATAACTGCCGCTAAACTTATCCTCCTTAACATGTTGCTCTCCTTTCTATATTTTATTAGAATCCCCTGCTTATACTGAAATAAAATTCGCCGTTCCTTGATTCATCGTTATTATTCTTTACTATAGGATAACCGTAATCGAGCCTGAAAGGCCCTACGGGCGTATTTACCCTTACACCAACACCCACACCTGACTTATAACCTCCACCTACCATAAAATCTTCTGTCTTTGCCCATACATTACCTACATCATAGAAGATCGCGCCTTTAAGTATCTTCTCATATATAGGGAAGGTTACTTCGGCGTTGCCTAGTAAGAGCGCGTTACCTCCTATAGGCTCGTCGGAACCAAGATCCCTGGGGCCGACTTTTCTTTCCTTGTATCCACGGATGGTATTAGCGCCTCCGGCATAGAACCTTTCGTATATCGGGACATCATCGGAACCGCCATAAGCAGTTGCCCATCCCGCCCTTCCTTTTAACTCAAGGACAAATCTTTGGAAAAAAGTATGATAAAAAGCGGCTGTGGCGGTCCCTTTCACAAAATTCTTATCGCCGCCGAAAACGCCTCCGGCATCTTCGATAGAACCATTCAGTATATACCCTCTGCCCGGATTATATATATTATCCCTTGTATCCTGGGTCAATTGGCCCGAAACCGCAGAAATAAGGTTGGACCCTTCTTCCTTTTTGAAATCATAGGATGCATAGTCGGGGACGCTGCCTATTTTTACCTCTTCTAATCTATACTTTGCATCTGCCCTTAAAAATTCCGTTAGTTCTTTACCAGCCCTCAGGTCAAATCCGGTCCTCGTTTCGTCATAGGCCCAGCCTACGTCCAGTTGGCGCGTATGGCTAGTCCGGTACATGTCGACGCCGAAAAGATAAGGCCAGCCGAATATCCATGGGTCTGTCCAGCTTATGTTGTAATCCTGCCTGACCATACCGATCTCCGCCCTAACTATAAGATTCTGCCCGCCGCCCGTAAATGTAGGGAAATTCAACAGGTCAAAATTTTTCTGCCCTACTTCGACAAAACCGAGGAATTGATCAATGGAACTGTAACCGCCGCCGAATGAAAACTCGCCTGTCTTCGTCTCTTTTACATTAACTATAAGGTTGTGTGATTGCGGTACCTGCGTAGGTTCCGTATCAAAACTGATATCCTCGAACAAGCCTAAGTTATACAGGCGCTCCTTTGATCTCTTTATCTTTGTCCCGTTGAACTTATCTCCCGGGAAGATCCTCAACTCTCTTCGTACAATGACTTCTCTCGTTTTTACGTTCCCCCGTATATATATCTTGCCTACGTATATGACCTCTTTGGGGTCTACCGTGTACATTATATCCATGTTACCCGTTGACGCATTCACATTCTGGTCAACGTCAACGACGGCATCCATATAACCATACTGGTAATACAGGTCCCGTATGGAAAGCATGTCATCCCTGAGCTCTCTTCTTGAAAATGGCCTGCTGGATTTCATCTTTATTTTTGACTTAACTTCTTTTTCTTTAAGGATCAGGTTACCATTGACGTCTATGTTACCTACCAGGTATTGTTTTCCTTCCTTGACTTCAAAGGCAACATACATTTCAGTACCGCTAGGGCTATAATCGAGCTTCGGAGTCACCTCTACGTCAAGATACCCCATATCATCATACAGCGCCTTTATCTTCTCCACGTCCTCTTCGAGCACGTCTTCCTTAAATACGCCCGGATTAAACAACCAGGCAGGCTTGGTGCCCAGCACTTTTATTATCTTGGGCGTTTTTAGATGCTCGTTGCCGGTTACAGTTATCTTGGTCACCCTCACCTTTGTCTTCTCTTCTATAGCTATAGTGATCTTCGTCTTGTTGAGGGACTTATCGACATCCAACTCGTACTTTATGTCAACGGTCGGATAACCTTTTTTGATATACATCGATTTTATCTCGGCTATGTCCTGCGCCAATAATGACATGTTCAGCATCTCATCCGGCTTTGATTTCATGGACTGTTTCAATTTTTGTACGGTAAATGCCTTGTTGCCCTTAAATACTATATCGCCGATTATCGATTTTTCTTCTACCGAAATGGTAAGCTTCATGCCGTCTTCATATGACTCGCCGTCTATTGACACATCCGTAAAATAATCGGTAGCATACAGCCTCTTCAAGTCTTCATTTACCACTACCTGGCTGAATGCGTCGCCAACCTTTGTCTTTATCTTAGATAATATCGTCTCCGAGCTTATAACCCTGTTGTTTTTGATCTCGATCGCATTTATTATCTTCCCTTCATTACCCTGGTCCTGTGAATACAAGGCAGTATTAAAAGAAAATTGTATGAGGCCGGTGCAAATTAATGACAGCAAAACCGATCTAAAAAGCTTTGTCATCTCAAACCCTTTCCATGTCAGCGTCAGCAACATCTTCCGCTGAGATAAAATCATCCTGGCGCGATACCAGGTTTTCGAACCTCATATATTCGCCTATAAAAGTCAGGTTCAGGCTTCCGACGGGACCGTTCCTCTGTTTTGCTATGATCACTTCGGCAAGCCCCTTATTTTCCTCAGTCGGATTATAGTATTCCTCTCTCAACAAAAGAAGTACAAGGTCGGCGTCCTGTTCAATAGCGCCCGATTCCCTGAGGTCGGAAAGCTGGGGCCTGTGATCAGATCTTTGTTCTACCGCGCGTGAAAGCTGGCTTATGGCTATGAGGGGGACATTCAACTCCCTTGCCAGCGCCTTTAATGATCTTGAAATTTCCGATATCTCCTGCTGCCTGCTATCGGCCCTGGCATGGCCCTGCATTAACTGCAGGTAATCCAGGACTATCATCTGGATATCATGCTGCGCTTTCAGGCGGCGCGCTTTAGCGCGCAGCTCCATGACCGAGATACCGGGCGAATCATCGATATATATAGGCGCTTCGGATAATTTTCCAGCTGCATTGACAAGCCTGGGCCAGTCCGCCTGCGACAGGAACCCGGTCCTTACTTTGTGAGCGTCCACCCTGGCGTGCGAACAAAGCATCCTCTGCACCAACTGTTCTTTCGACATTTCAAGGCTGAAAAATGCGACGGGCTTTTTTTCTACTACGCCCACGTGCTCCAGCATGCAAGCGGCCAAAGCGCTTTTCCCCATAGACGGCCGTCCCGCAACAACTATAAGATCGGACCGCTGAAGCCCAGCCGTCCTCATGTCCAGGTCCCTGAAACCTGTGGCCAGGCCCGTTATGTTTTCTTTGCGCTGGTACAGGCTGTCTATGGTCTCTATGGAACTTCTTATGACATCCCTTAATGGGACGCTGCGCGTCTCTACTTTCTTAGAAGCGATGTCGAATATTATCTGCTCTGCTTTATCTACAAGGCTATCTGCGTCGTGGGAAGGATTATAACATTCCGAGGCTATCTGCGTAGCCGCATTGATAAGGGTCCTTAAGACGTATTTTTCTTTGACTATCTTCGCATAATGGGTTATGTTAGCGGACGTTGGGACGCTAGAGGCTATGTTGGCCAGGTATGCGGGGCCGCCGACATCGTCAAGCGCATTTGTTTTTTTAAGCTCTTCGACTACGGTCACAAGGTCCACCGCCCTGTTCTCATCAAATAGTTTTACTATAGCGGCGTATATCTTTTTGTGGGCTTCCTTATAAAAACATGAGACATCCAGAAGTTCTACTGCAAGGGCATTGGCTTCGCGGTCTAATAACATTGAGCCGAGTACAGCGACCTCGGCTTCGAGGCTTTGCGGTGGGAGCTTCTCGATTATTTCTTGTCCTGCCATATATTATTCTTTAACTATCCAAATTCTTAAAGTAGCCTTTACTTCCGGATGCAATTTTACGCCTATCTGATAAACGCCCAGTTTCTTAATAGGATCGTCTATAATGATATCCTTCTTGTCTATGGAAATGCCCTCCGACTCGAGGGCCTTTGAGACCATATCCGAGGTGACTGCGCCGAATAATTTTTCTTCCTCGCCTGCCTTTGCGCTTATAGTTATCGATAGGGCTGCTATTTTTTCGGCAAGGGCCATGGCATCCTTCAGCTTATTCTCGTCTTCAATAGCCTGTTTTTTCTTTAATGACTCCAGTGATTTTATATTGCCGGGCGTTGCTTCTTTCGCAAGGTTTTTTGGGAACAGATAATTCCTCGCGTATCCTTCTTTAACGTTAACGCAGTCACCTGCCCTGCCCAGCCTGTCTATCGTTTGGCACAGAATAATTTTCATTGTCAGACCTTCCTATTCGGCCACAAAAGGTAAAAGCGCTGCAACCCTGGCCTTGCGTATAGCCCGCGCCAGCTGTCTCTGGTGCTTTGCGCAGTTCCCGGTTATCCTTGATGGCATTATCTTACCGCGTTCGGTGATCAGCTTCTGGAATTTCTGATAGTCAAGATAATCTATTGATTCCACTTTATCAAGGCAGAACCTGCATGGTTTTTTCTTAAATACTTTTCTTTTCTTATCGCCGTCTCGTTTTGGTTTTCTTTTTTGCTCAAATCTAGGCATTATTACTCCCCTTCGTAGACACTTTAGTCACAAGAGCACAAGACACAAGTCACAAGTAAAAGCTTTTACATGTCTCTTGTCACTTGTCTCTTTGTCTCCAACTCTATTAATACACTCTAAAAAGGTGCTTCTTCCTCAGCGCCCTGTTTGCTTCCCTTGTTATTGCCGCCCTGATCTGGTATAGGGCCCAATTCATCGTTCAAATTTATGGTGGCTATATCGCTGCCGGCAGTCACATCCGCTTTGGCTGCAGCCCCGGGCGTCTTTTCACCTGCGCCGCCCCTTAAGAACTGGACATTGTCGGCTATGACCTCTATGGTACTTCTTTTCTGGCCGTCCTGGGCCTCCCAACTCCTCGACTGAAGTCTTCCTTCAACAAAAACAGGGCTTCCTTTTGAAAGATACTCACCACAAACCTCTGCCCTGCGGCCCCATACAACAACCCTGATAAAGGAAACTTCTTCTTTCTTTTCGCCGGCCTGGCTGGTATAAACCCTGTTTACGGCTATCGTAAAACTCGCTACGGCTGTACCGCTTGGTACATAGCGCAATTCCGGATCGCGCGTCAGATTACCCATTATGAATACTTTGTTAAGGCTTGCCATATTGTTCCCCTCTATTAGACTCTCTTGTATTGCGTCGGGCGTACTGCGTATTGCGTTTAGCCTCTAATCTACCTTCTTGTCATCATAGTGCGAAGAATGTCGGAATTAAGCCTATAGGCCTCTTCAAGCTTGACTATCACGTTGGTAGGCGCGGTAAAATCCAGCTTATAATAAAAACCTTCCTTGAACTTTTTTACAGGGTAGGCGAGCTGTCTTTTTCCCCAAATGTCTTCTTTCGTGATACTACCGCCATTTTTCGTGACACTGTCAGAAATGACCTTGTAGACGCCCTTTACGTCCTCTTCTTTTATGTCGGGTTTTATTATGAATAAACCTTCGTAATTTCCCACTTAACCTCCTATTATTTTCTCTTAATTATCAGACAATACTACCATACATTAAATATTTACTCAAGCGTTTTAATTGTTAAGAGGTAGCTACCTTTTTGATATTGAATTTGTTCATGGCGGTATCCATGCCCTCTTTTATCCAACACTTGAGGGAATCCGTAGCCAGCGTTATTACGTGAGCTACATTCTTCCGCTGGTTCCTCCTGAAAGGCGTAAGGACATATCTTGTAATATCACCTTTATGGACATCCGTAGCGATGCCTATCCGCAGGCGGGCAAAGTCATCCCTGCCGGTAACCGCTATTATAGACTCCAGGCCTTTATGCCCTCCGGCCGAACCCTGCTTTTTCAGCCTTACCCTGCCTAGCTTCAAATTTATATCGTCGCATACTATGATTATATCTTCTATGGATTTGACGTCGTTCCTTAAAAGGTCCCCTACTGTATCCCCGGAACGGTTCATATAGGTTTGCGGAAGGACAAGAGTGACTTCCTCGCCCGATATCCTGCCCTTCCCTAAAAGGGCCGAATAACGACTTTCTTTTATCTTGACCTTATTCTCTTTGGCAAGTTCTTTTACTACCAAAAAACCTGCGTTATGCTTTGTCGCATTATATTCAAGGCCCGGATTACCGAGGCCGATGATATACTTCACTCTTAAAACCCCACTCTTTCGTATTGCGTATTGCGTAGTGAGTATTGCGTTTGTATTTTTACTCAATACACAATACTCAATACCCAATACTAAAAACTACTTTTTTTCTTCCTTCTTGCCAGCGTCCGCTTTTGACGCTTCTTCCTTCTTGCCTTCTTCGCCCTCTTCCTCGACTTCCTTCTTCTTCCTGATAAGTTCCGGTTCGACAGCGCCTTCAGCAGCGGCTTCTTCCTTCGGAACCTCGACCTTAGGAGGTTTAACAATGAGCGCTATAAGTTCCGGGTCTGTGATCAGTTTAACGCCTTCGGGCGCCGTGATATTCTTCACATATATGGCGTCGCCTATCTTCATGGCAGATACATCCACATCGATCTTCTCCGGTATGGCTGTAGGTAAACACTCGACCTGAAGTTCCCACATGACGTGCTCAAGTATCCCGCCGTCGACCTTTACGCCTACGGGTTCTCCGCGCACGGCCAGCGGGACGTTGACTTTCAATGTTTCTGTCAGTGATATCTCGCTGAAATCTACGTGGAGGATAAGGCCCCTTATCGGTTCCCGCTGTATCTCCTTTATCAGTACGGTCTTGTCTTTTGTCTTATTTGCGCCGTCGGCGATCTTCAATGTCACGATGACGTTCTCTCCGGCTTTTGTATGCAATATTTCGTTGAGGGCTCCTACCGCAAGCTGCAGCTTGATAGCTTCTTTACCGCCCTTATAAACTACCGCCGGAATTACATCTTTCCTTCTTAAACTTTTTGCCGCTGCCTTGCCCGTACTTGACCTGACTTCGGCGTTTAATATTATCTTTTCCATAAATATAACCCTGCTCCCTTCGATTTACCCCTATTTGAACAACACGCTAAGCGATTCCTCACAATGTATCCTCTTTATCGCTTCGGCAAGCAGCGGCGCTACTGAAAGCACCTTTATCTTGCTCAGCATCTTCTCTTTACCGATCGGAATCGTATCGGTAACAATAAGTTCTTTGAGCGCGGATCTCTTTATCCTGTCCATGGCAGGCCCGCAAAGGACCGGGTGAGTGATAGCCGCATAGACTTCCAGCGCGCCCTTCTTTTTGATCGCATCCACAGCTTCGACCAGAGAGCCCGCAGTCGCGGCCATATCATCGACTATTAATGCTACCTTGCCTTTGACATCGCCCATGATATGCATTACTTCGGCTTTCTTGTCGTCTATGCGCCTTTTATCTACTATCGCAAGGCCGCAGTTAAATCTTTTTGCGTAAGCGCGGGCGGTCTTTATGCCTCCGACGTCCGGGCTGACAACAACAAGTTCTCCTTTTAACCTGACCCGGTTCCTGTAATCCATGAATATTTTTACCGCGAAGAGATGGTCTAGCGGAATATCGAAGAACCCCTGTATCTGCCCGGCATGCAGGTCTATGGTCAATATCCTGTTTGCCCCGGCCGTCGTCAGGAGGTTTGCCACCAGTTTTGCCGTTATAGGGACCCTGGGCTGGTCTTTCCTGTCCTGCCTGGCGTAACCAAAATACGGAAGTACCGCCGTTATCCTCTGCGCCGAAGCGCGCCTTAGCGCATCTATCATTATAAGAAGTTCTAATAAATTTTCGCTTGCCGGGTCCGATGTTGATTGTATGACAAATACGTCGTGGCCGCGGACATTCGAGTTTATCTTTACGCGTATCTCTCCGTCGGAAAACCGGTCTATTGACGCGTCACCGGGCTTTATTTTAAGTTTTTTGCATATATCTAAAGCTAATTTCTTGTTAGAATTCCCGCTGAATACTAACAGATGATTTCTCATCTTCTATCTCCTTCTTTCGCCTTTTCTTCTTTCTAAAATCCGTGCGGGAACGCCTACTGCGGTCGCCCCGTCTTTAATATTTCGTCCTCTTAATACAACTGTGCCCGCTCCGACAAGCGCTTTTTTGCCTATTATTACCGGAGCTATGAGTGTAGAGCCTACTCCCACGAACGCGCCGTCCTTTATCACGGTCCTGTTCTTATTCTTCCCATCGTAGTTAGCGGTGATCGTCCCTGCCCCTATATTGACTCCCTTGCCGACCCTGGCGTCCCCGAGATAGGTGTGATGTTTTACCTTTGTGCGCTCACCGACCTCTGTCCTTACAAGTTCCACAAAATTGCCTATTTCAGCCTTATCCGCTACCCTTGTCCCCGGCCTTATACGGGAAAAAGGGCCGATATGGCAATGCTCGCCTATTTTTACGTCGGATTCTATTATGGTATTAGGATATATTACCGAATCCCTGCCTATCTTTACGCCGGGATATATCGTCGTCGTAGCCGGGTCCTGTATTGTAACGCCGGATTCCATAAACTCATTCAATATCCTTGTCTTTACGCAGACGGAAGCCTTTGCAAGCTCAACTCTTGAATTTACGCCTATCATTTCTTCGACGTCTTCCACAAATACCGATTCTATCTTTTTCCCGCTGTCATAGAATATCTTCACTGCATCGGTAAGATAGTATTCTTTTTTTGCATTTTCAGGCTTTATCCTGCCCAGGGCGCTGAGAAGGTCTTCCACCCTGAAAACACATGTACCCACATTTATCTCTTTTATCTCCTGCTTATAAGTCCTTGCCTCATCTTCTTCCGCGATCTTTACTACTCCCCCGGCGGTGTTCCTTATTATCCTGCCGTACCCTGTAGGGTTTTTTAATATTGCCGTTAGCAGCGTAAGGCTGGCGCCGGAAGTCCGGTGCTTTTCGATAAGCCGCTTTAAAGTATCTCTTTTTATCAACGGCGTATCGCCGTAAACGATCATACAGTCGCTGCTTTTAGACTTTATTATCTCTTTTTTCGCAGTACTTACGGCATCTCCGCTGCCCAGCAGCTTTTTCTGTAAAACCGTCTTTACTTTAGTGCCTTCAAAAAATTCACGCACCAGGGCGCTTCCGAATCCGGTGACAAGGACTATGTCCTTTATGCCGGCATCCTGGACGGAACCGGTTACATACGATATCATCGGCCTGCCGAGTATCTCATGCATGACCTTGGGCGTGTCGGACTTCATCCTTGTCCCGCGGCCTGCCGCAAGTATAACAGCTATTGTCTTTTTCATAATAGTTTATTAAGCTCTTAAAACTGGTTGGGAGGTCTGGATTCGAACCAGAATACCGAGACCCAAATTCTCGTGTCCTACCGTTGAACGACCTCCCAGTCTAAAGACACAAGAAACTATAATTCTATATCGTCATCCTCATCCATCGTGTCTATGCGGGGAGCTGGAACGCTCGGCGCTGACGTTGCTGATGCTGCTGATGTTTGAGTTGGTTTTTTCTTAGTTTCATCCTCATAAGCTGTGAGGACTTTTTTCTGTATATATTCCCTGAAATCTGCGGTTATGGGATGCGCGATATCCCTGTGTTCCGACTGCCTTTCGCGGTTTTCGCCCTGCATTACAGGTTTCTGCTCCACGTGAGGCGGCAAAGTGGTTCCGCACTGGTTGCAATATTTCGACCGTACTACATTTTTGAAATGGCATTTCGGACACGAGTCTTTCAAGCGCCTTGACGGCATTGCGATGAACAGGCCTTTTGTACCTTCTATTACCTTGACGTTGCGCACTACGAATGATTTATCGAAAGTAAGCGTAGCGTATGCCTTTAACTTCTTATCCTGCCCTTCCTTCAAGAATATCCTGACTTCTGTGATTTCCATACTCAATAACTCCTTTAACGTTAAGTTTTCACTATGCTGTTTTAACGACAAAAATCTGCCAGCCACGCCTCTTGTTTGCCGGCATTCTCCTCAGGATCGTGCGTTTGGCCGAGATCGCCTCCTTTCCGGTACCATACAAACAAAATAAGCTTGGTCCGCTCCCGGAAACAATGAATTTCTTACCTAATAGTTGTGCCAAGCCTTCTAAAATACAGCCTATAATGCCTTTTTGTAATAACGTTGCCCGTTCAAGATCGTTGTAGAGCGCTTGCTCCATATTCTTATAGCCCGTCAAAGGGGTTTGTATTTTAGCACCCTGCCGGCTATATGTCAAGCCCTTAGATTCGCGGCCAGGCAGGCCATCAAATACCTTATAAACGTCCTTTGTGCTTACTTTGAAGCCGGGATAAACAAGGATATGCCATAACCGCCTTTTTATCTTTATTATATCAAGATCATCTCCTATCCCTTTACCAACGGCAAATCGGGCGTCCAAAAGGAAGAACGGCACATCGGCGCCCAGGGACCTGCCTATACGCATCAGGGCGCTACGGCCCAACCCCAGGTTAAAAAGCTTATTTATCCCGATAAGCGTGGCTGCGGCATCGGATGACCCGCCGCCAAGCCCTGCGGCGATCGGAATGCGCTTTTTTATCTCTATAAGCACCCCGTATCCCGGTTTTTCCTGCTTTAATATCGCCTGCGCGGCCTTATAAACAATATTATCTTTTGGATCTTTGGTAATGGGCTTATCCGAACTGACGATTATCCCTTTTTGCGCCCTCGAGATCCTGATCGTATCATAAAGTGATATACGCTCGAATAAAGTATGGATATTATGATAGCGATCTTTTCTTTTGGAGAGGATTTTCAGGTATAAATTGACTTTCGCAGGTGCTTTGACTGTGATAGAGTTCATAGGATTAGGGATGGGGATGGGTTGTGTGTTGTGGGTCGAGGATGGGGTTGAGGATGGGTTCTAAAAACCCTTTCTCACCCTCACAACCCGACACACTACTCACAACTCACCCTCACCCTATTGTTTATTTCCGCTTCATTTTTATAACTTCTTTTACTGCTTTGACAATATAATTCGCTTTAAGACCGAAATGTTCGAATAATTCATCAGGCTCGCCGGATAAGCCGAACCTGTCTCTTATCCCTACAAATTTTATCGGAACAGGGCAATTCTCGATAACAACTTCCGAGATCGCGCTACCCATGCCCCCGGCTATCGTGTGCTCTTCCGCAGTAACTATGGCGCCCGTTTCCCTTGCACATTTTATGATGCACTCTTTGTCTATGGGCTTGGGCGTGTGCAGATTGATAAGACGGGCATCTATACCGTCTTTTTTTAACTCATCGCATGCGATCATAGCTTCATAAACCATTTGGCCGCAGGCAAATATCGAAACATCCTTACCGTCTTTTAGTATATTTGCTTTCCCTATCTTAAAATCATCGGATTCTTTTGTGATCACAGGGGCCCCGCTGCGTCCCAGCCTTATATATACCGGGCCTTTTATGGAGCCGGCTTCGATCGTGGCTCTCTTTGCTTCCAATGCATCGCATGGCACCACGACCGACATGTTAGGGATTATCCTCATCAGTGATATCTCTTCGAGCGCCTGATGTGTCGCGCCGTCTGGCCCGACGGAGATACCTCCGTGTGTACCTATTATTTTTACATTAAGGTTCATGTATGCGATAGAGACCCTTATCTGGTCCCATGCCCTTCCGGACGCAAAAACACCGAATGTGCACGCAAAGGGGATCTTTCCCATGAGCGCAAATCCGGCCGCCGCCCCGATCATGTCCTGTTCAGCCACACCAAGCCCGAAAAATCTGTCGGGGAATTCTTTTTTAAACCAGTTCGCCCGCGTCGAATCCGTCAGGTCGGCTGAAAGGACCACTACATCTTTATTATTACGGCCAAGCTCGACCACGCCCTGGCCAAAACCATCCCTTGTCGGGACCATCTTGTATTTAGTATCGCCCATTATTCTCCTCGTAAACTATAGTTAGTCACAAGAGCACAAGACACAAGTCACAAGTAAAAGCTTTTTCTTGTTTCTTGTCACTTGTCTCTTTGTCTCCCGCTCACTTACCAATTTCTTCCAGCTTCTTCTTGTGCGCCCTGAATGCTTCTAACTCCTCCGGAGTTACTTCTATGGACCTCCCGGCACGCTGGTCGAAGACGCTTACAGCGTCAAGATCATTAAAATGATATCCGTGGACAACCTGTCCTACTATAGACAGGGTTGTCGCGAAGATCCTGTCGGAATCTTCTATGGTATTGCCTACGCCAAGTACGGAGCGGTCCGCAAGTACCTCAAAATTCAGGATACGCCTGCCGGCTTTTGTCGCATACGAGCCTTTTACCGTCTTCAGGATAAAATTTTCTTTTAGATATTTATCTTCGCGGAATTCTATCTTTATCCTGTTTACAACCTGTTCCGCCAGGAATTCCGCCATCGTTATATCCTTGATATAAAACTGGTTGTTCCAATAACCTATGTCTCCTATACCGGCCGGCTGGGTCCTGAAGAAATCCGCCATTACCTGGTCCTGCCATTTGGTATCGACGTTCATCCTGGAAAAGATCTCTTTTATTACCTGCTCTTTTTTTGCCTGGGGGCTCCAGCGCAGGTCTATAAGCATGCGCTTCATATATTCGCCCCGCGAGATGTCATTGGCAAAGAGGCGTTTGATGTCTTCTACGTTCTTTATTATTATGACCTGCAGCTCCGGCATCTTCACGTCATGCGCTATCACGCAGTAAAAATCTATCTTTGCATCAGTCGAAAGCACGACCCGCGCGGCGCTGAATATAACGTCGTTTATCTTATCGCTTGCGGACTTGGTCAGGTTAAAAGAATAATCCATAAGGTCCATAAGCGGCAGGTATATAGCCATTGTCCTGCCTTCGATCTGCACCTTTACATCGACATCATATTCCTGTTTACAGATCTTTATTACGGATTCCCTGACCGTCGCTTTTGGATAAGTAGCGGTGCAGCCTGTCAAAGACACAAGACACAAGGCGCAAGACACAAGTAGTATCGTGCTCTTTTTTACCATGTAATCTTCGTGCGCAGTTTGCCGTATTCCTGGAATATGGCCTCGACCTCGTCGTACTCCAGCTCTTCTTTTTCCAAAAGTTCTTTAACGAGCCTGTCCAGGATCTGTTTTTCTTTTGCCAGCAGGTTCTCTACGTCTTTAAGGCACTGCTGGAATATCTTGTTTGTTTCCTGGTTGAGCTTCTCCTTCAGGTCCTCCGATATCTGTGATTCAGGGATCGTCGTATAGTCCCCGAGATATCCGGCATCGCTCATGCCAAGGCTCCATACCATGAAATGCGCTATCCTCATCGCATCTTTAAAATCACCTGCGACACCCGTAGATGTAACGCCAAACCCGATCTTTTCAGCTACATACCCTGCCAGGTCCACTTTTATATCCGCTAAAAGCTTATCCTTGGTATAGCTGTAAAGCTCTTCCTTAGGTTGTGTGTATGTAACGCCGAGAACGTCTTTACGCGGTATTATGGAGATCTTGAATACGTCATTCGTCGGATGAAGTATATAAAGGACAACTGCATGGCCGGCCTCATGGAACGCTGTCGTTTCCTTCTCATGCTGCGTCATGGTAATTTTGCGTTTCAGGCCCAGGTCGATCCTCTCCATCGCCTCGCTTATGTCTTCCAGCTTTATAGTGTCACGTTCGTTCCTGGTAGCTACAAGGGCCGCTTCTTTTATTATGTTTTCTATGTCGGCTGGCGACTTATATACGGCTTTCCTGGCGAGACGCGCGACATCAAGGGTTTTGTCATAAGCTACCTTGTTCAGATAATAGGCAAAGAGTTTTTCCCTATCCTCAAGCCCCGGCCTTTCAATATAGATTATCCTGTCAAAACGTCCCGGCCTGCGCAGGGCCCTGTCAAGCATGTCTTCCGGCGCATTCGTAGCGCCTATTACTATTATATTCTGTTCGGACAACCGTTCGCCTGATTTATCCTTAAGCTCCTGCAGCCCGTCCATTTCCGCCAAGAGCTGGTTCTGCGTGGAGTTTGTTTCCTCCGTACCGCCGAAGGCAGAAAAGACCCTTTTTCTCGCTATGGCGTCCAACTCGTCTATGAAAATAATACAACCGCCGTACCCATAAGCAAGTTCCCTGGCTTTTTTAAATAAAGCCCTTACCCTGGCAGCGCCCACCCCGACAAATATCTCGACAAATTCGCTTCCCGACATCGATACGAAAGGCATACCGGCTTCGGTAGCGATCGCCTTTGCAAGATAAGTCTTACCGCATCCCGGAGGGCCTAGCATGAGGATACCCCTCAGTATCTTCCCCCCTATTTTCTTGACCCGGGCGCGGTCCCTTATCAGCTGCACGACTTCCATGGCTTCTTCTTTGACGTTTTCCATACCTACGACATCGGTCCATTTTACATTCACGAACTCACCGTGGACCCTGAGCTTGCTGCTAAGTTTGGAAAATCCGCCCCTCATGAATGTCATATACATAAAAACGAATATGACCGCATTCAAAGAGACCATGAGCAGGTTCACCGGCATCGTGGCAAGGGTTATATTCCTGTAGTACGACTCGAGTGACGACAGGCCCTGGATGGCAAGGACAACCATGAGTATTATCACGTTGATGATCACGATCCTTACCCAGAACATCTTGAAGTACATCATCGCTTTTTTATTTTTCAAAGCGATCACATACCATATCAGCGGGCCTATTATCAGGCATATATCTATTATTATCAAAACCCCTTTTATAAACTGGACAGCCGAATCCATAAGATCTCCTTATATTTTTTTTGAGGCCTCATCTAATTCCAGCATAGCCCGCTCATACTCTTCTTTTTTAGGGGCTACGCCGTGCCATTCAACCTTATTCTCGACAAAAGATACGCCTTTGCCTTTTATTGTATGCGCGATGATCACCGTCGGCACCATTTTTACTGTCTTTGCCTTGTCAAAAGCATCCATTAGTTTCCCGATATCGTGGCCGTCGGTCTCGATCGTGTACCATCCGAAATTTTTCCATTTATCGATATAAGCGCCCATATCCTTGACATCGCAGCAGAATCCGTCTATCTGGAGTTTATTATAATCTATTATTGCGCATACATTATCCAGTTTATAATGGGACGCCGTCATCGCTGCTTCCCATACCTGCCCTTCATTGGTTTCCCCGTCACCCATAAGGCAATATATCCTGTTCGGAAGATCGTCAAGGCGCGCCGCAAGGGCCATTCCGTTGCCTATCGATAATCCCTGTCCCAGCGATCCGCTGGATATCTCTACACCCGGGAGGCCTATCTGGGGGTGCCCCTGCAGGCGGCTGCCCATTTTTCTTAATCCCCACAGGTCCTCTTTCGGGAAATATCCTTTTTCAGCAAGTGTTGCATAAAGAGCCGGGCATCCGTGGCCTTTTGACAGCAGGAACAGGTCCCGTTCTTTCCATTTCGGATTTTTAGGGTCTACATGTAACGCATAATAATAAAGCGCTACTAATATATCGACTATGGAAAGGCTGCCGCCAGTATGTCCAGACCCGGCGAGGGTAAGCATCTTCAGTATATCTTTACGGATCTCTATGGCCTTCTTTTTAAGCTCTTTAATATCAGGTCTGTCCATTTTCCCTCATCTCTTTTCTTTTAATTTCTTCTTAATGCTTTCCTGTTTCGGATCAAGTTTGAGCGATCTTTCCCATGCTGCCCGCGCTTCTTTTTTTAGCCCTTTCTTGAAGTACGCGTCGCCTAAATGATCTATTATCATGGGGTCATCCGGCTCCAGCTTGGCGGCTTTTTCCAACTCGATAATAGCTTCATCGGCCATGCCCTTTTGGAAATATGCCCATCCCAGAGAATCGATGTACGCGCCGTTCGAAGGATCCATCTCTATCGCCTTTTTGATAAGCGTAACGGCTTCATCTAGATTCACGCCCTGTTCGGCATACATATAACCGAGATAGTTATAGGCATCTGCGAATTTGGGATCCAGCGCCAAAGTCTCTTTTAGTTCCTTTTGAGCCGCGTCCCGATCCTTCATCTTATCATACTGTATCGCAAGATAAAAGTGGACTTTCGGATCGCCCGGGCTCATTTCAAGCGCCTGGTTATAGGATCCGATGGCTTCGTTGTTCTTCGAATCTTCGCCGTAGGCATAACCGAGCGCAAGATAGGCATTGGTATCCCTGATCCCTTCAGAAAGAGCTTTATTTAAAATATTAATGGCTTCTTTAGGACGCTTTTCCCTTATGTACATCTCCGCCCATTCGATATAACCTTCGGGCTCTTTTGGATCCAGCTTTACGATCAGGCTGTACTGTTGGGCTGCGTCATCTATCTTTTTGGCCTTGTAGTATAGGTTACCTAAAGAATAGTATATCTTTATGTTCAAAGGATCGACCTTTAACGCCTTTTCGAAACTTGCGATGGAACCAGGCAGGTCGTTCTTCATCTCGTATAATACGCCCAACCCTATAAGGGCCTCCAGGTAATTAGGCTCTATCTCTATGGCCTTTTTCAAAGATTCTATTGCCGTGTCGATCTTGCCGAGCCTGGAATATATTACGCCGAGATTAAAATATAAGAGGCTTGAATTCTTCTCTTTTTCTACAAGTTTTTCATAGATAGCCAATGCTTCCGCCATCTTTTCCTGTATTACAAGCAGGTCTGCCAAAGAACCAAGCGCAGCAATATCATTAGGATTTATCCTGACTATGGTCTCATATTCTTTCTGCGCAAGATCGAATTTATTCTGGACGGTGTAAGCCAGAGCGAGAAGGAACAAGGGTTTTGTATCGGTCGGGTCCAGCACCCTGGCCGCCTTGAACTCTTCTATGGCCAGATCTATATCTTTACTGAGAAAATAATCTACACCTATCCTTGTATGGAGATAACTGATCTTTGGGTCGAGGTTCAGGGCTTTTTTATACTCTCCGAGCGCTTCCTGTATCTTGCCTTCATTATCATAAATAATGCCCATTGTATAATGGGCAAGCGCCTTGGAGAAAGTATCCGAAGCCCTCTCCTTTTCAATCCTTATATCCCAAAGAGACGTTTTTCCTTTAGATAAAGTATCGCGGTCCGCTTTGAGCGATTCCGGCGAGCATACCGCAAGGATCAGAAACGCCGATAGGTAAACAAATATTTTCTTCAAAGGATAATATCAGACGTCTTGAGCTCTATTTATACATCAGTCTTTTCTTATGGCGATTTTTTCTCATTCTTTTTTTTCTTTTATGCTTCGCCATTTTTGCTCTTTTTCTTTTTCTGCCGCAAGGCATGAGTCGTTCACCTCCTAATATATGACTTTGTTCAGGGGGTACTCGATAATACCTTGAGCGCCTGCCCTTTTTAATTCCGGGATTATTTTTTTTGCCGTTTTCTCGTCTATTATAGTATCTACGTCGTACCAGTTAGGGTCGGCGAGATTGGAAATGGTCGGGGTCTTCATCGACGGTAATATCGCTAATATAGCCTTCAGGTCATTTTTTGGGACGTTCATTTTAAGCCCGACCTTCTCTTCCGCGAGTATTGCGCCCTTTAGCAGTAAAGCGAGGTTCTCTATCTTGGCGCGTTTCCAGGGCTTTAGCCAGCTTTTACGGTTCGCGATCAATTGTGTCGTGGATTCGCATACCGTGGCCACTTCCCTCAGCTTATTGGCGCGCAAAGATGAACCTGTTTCCGTGACCTCCACTATGGCGTCTATACCTATCGCGGCCTTGACCTCGGTCGCTCCCCATGAGAACTCTACGTTAGCGCTTACTTTATTCTTTCTAAGATAGCTCTTGGTAACACTGACGAGTTCGGTAGCTATCCGTTTACCGGCGAGATCCTTAACGTTTTTCACCTTTGAATCCTGCGGGACCGCCAATACCCATCGTACCGGCCTCAGGCTTTGTTTTGCGTAGATCAGTTCTGCGACCCTCACGACATTCGATGAATTCTCAAGTATCCAGTCATTGCCCGTTATTCCGCAATCAAGTATGCCATCTTCGACGTAACGGGACATCTCCTGGGCCCTGAAGAGTATTGCTTCTATTTCATCGTCGTCTATGGACGGGAAATAAGACCTTTCGCTTATGCCGACAAAGAAGCCGGCCTTACGGAACATCCTTACCGTAGATTCCTGCAGGCTGCCTTTAGGCAGGCCAAGTTTGAGTTTATTTGCCGCAATTTTCATTATCGCGCCTTTCTTGAATAAATTTTCATACTATATTATCATATTATGATATATAAAGTCAAGGCTACCTGATCAGCGACGGTTTTCCCGTGAGTTTTGACAGGACGTATATTTTGCATGCGCGCTCAAGCGCCACGGCCCTCTCGTACGCTTCTTTAAGGTCCCTCCCCACTATGAGGGCTCCGTGATTCTTCAGTAAAACGGCATTATGCTTTTTTATCATTTTTTTAACTGCATCCGCCAGTTCCCGGCTGCCAGGCTCTTTATAGCCCATGACCGGCGCTTCCGTAGCCAGCGTAAACATCAGTTCATAAGAAATAAAACCCAGTTTTTTCAGCGACATCGCGGCTATGGTCCCATATACAGGATGGGTATGGACCACTGCCCCTATATCGTGGGGCCGAGCCATGTAACATGCCGTATGCATGGGCACCTCGATAGAACATGGCCCCTTTAAACATATGGCCTTGCCTGTCCTTAGATCGATCTCATTATAATCGGTTTCCCGTGAATTCTCCAGGGATACCCGGCTGGCTTTTATGTAGATCCTGTCTTTTACGCACACGCTTATATTTCCGCCGGAACCGACAACAAAATCCTGCGCATAGATCAACTTACCGTATTTTACGAGTTCCTTCCTGAAATCTCCCATAATTCGTTACTCTAGCACATTAGGCTAGACTTTGTCAATTTCTCCTGTATAATAACAAAAAAGAGGTGAAAGAATGCTTAAGTTATTCAGGAAAAAGATCGTAAGCAAGATAATACTATGGGGCCTTTTAATACTGATACTGCCTGCTTTCGTAATGTGGGGGAGCGCTTCTATGTCGCGGTCAAAGGATAAGGGCCCCACATATGTGGGTATTTTCGACAACAGGAAGGTATCCTTTGAACAGTTGTACCAGGCGATCTCCGGCGTAAGAACCCAGATAATATTAAGTTATTATAACCAGCCGCAGATACTGGAAGCGCTCCTGAACAATAAGCCTATGCTCGCAAAAATAGGATGGGACAGGATACTGATGCTGGAAGAAGCTAAAAAGCTGAGGTTGAAAGCCCCGGACAGCGAAGTTGTCGCCACTATAAGGAGCCATCCCCTGTTCACGAGGGACGGGGCCTTCGATGAAAAATTTTATTCGTATATCCTGCGTAATAACATAGGATTGGACCCGAGGGCCTTCGAAGAGATCGTCAGGGAAAATATCCTTATACAGAAATTATCGGCATATGTCGCCAGAGACCTGAATGTAACGGATGCGGATGTCGTTACCGAGTATAATAAGGAATTCTCAAAATTTAAAATATCCTATGTTGTATTCGACGTAAAGGACCATATAGATGAGGCCAAAGTCGATGAAAAGGCCGTGTCGGACTTTTATGAAAAACATAAAAATGAGCTCATGCTTAAATCCAATCTCAAGGGCGCCATACCTGACCGCGCGGCAACGTTCGATGAGTCCAGGGAAAGCATAGAAAAATTCCTGAAAGAGGTCGAGGCCAGAAAAACACTCAAGGATAAGAGCCTGGATATATACAATAAGATCATGGAGCTCATGGAGAAGAAAAATGCGACTTTTGAAAAGGCGGCTTCCGAACTGAAACTAAAAACCGCTGCTTCGGACTTCTTTTCAAGATCGGATAAGATCGACGATATAGAAAGCGTGCCTATGATAGCTAACGAGGCGGCTGGATTGAAAATATTCGAAGTCTCAAAACCTGTTGAAATAAACAGAGGCTTCATGATCTTTGAGGTTGTCCAGAAAAAAGAGCCTGACGAAGAGGCATTCAAGAAAGAAAAAGACGAATATGTTAAAAAGGTGCGCGGAAAAATGGCAGATTCGCTTATGGAGAACTACCTGAGAGACCTCGAGTCTAAAGCAACTCTTGCAATACAATTAGACGACGTGGAAAAATATTACAGGTAAAAAGGCTGGCCTACACGTTGCCCAGATAAACGTATTTCAGTTTTTCTTTCGCTATTTTTTCCGCTTTCTTCAATGTTTCCAGCGGCGTCGGCGGCAGAGTAGCCAGGTAGCAGGGAAAATATCGCGATATATGCAAAGGTACGTCGGAGCCGAGGTTCTCATATATCCAGTCGACCATCTTAGTTATGATCTCTTCGGAATCATTTAGCGTAGGTATTATAAGGTTCGTCAGCTCTATGTGGCACTTAGAGGCTGCCATTTTTATCACGTCGAGCACCGGCTTCAATCTTCCCTTACAGACCTTTACATAAAAATTTTCGTCGAACGCCTTCAGGTCGATATTCATGGCACTTATATACGGCAGCATCTCTTTAAGCGGTTCTATGTTCACGAATCCGTTCGTGACAAGGACGTTTTCCAGGCCCTTAGCCTTAGCCAGCTTCGCCGTAGATAGCACAAATTCATACCATATAAAAGGCTCGTTATACGTATAGGCTATGCCGAATGAGTTAAGGGCCCTGGCGCGCTCTACGATCTCCTCCGAAGTAACTTCTTCCATCGCGCCTTCCGCTTCCTGCGATATGTGCCAGTTCTGGCAAAATTCACAATGAAGGTTACAACCACGCGTACCTAAGGATAATATATATTCTCCGGGATGGTAACGATATAGCGGCTTCTTTTCTATGGGGTCTAAGGCTATGCCTGTGGTTTTGCCGTATACTAATGTATAAAGCGCGCCGTCCTTGTTCAGCCTGACGCCGCACGCGCCCTTGCCTTCATCGGGAATAAGGCATTCATATGGGCAAAGATGGCATTTTACACGTTTTCCGTCTAGCTTTTCGTAGTAGAGGGCTCCTTGCATAATACACCTCTTACCCTTATCTAAGGAACGTTTTCAACTCCTTCATGAACTGACCGACGTCCCTGAACTGCCTGTAGACGGACGCAAATCTCACATAAGCTATCTCATCTATATTATGAAGGCTCTTCATCACCAGTTCGCCTATTTCTTTTGAGGAAACTTCCTTTTCATGCATTTTTTCAAGCTGCCTTTCTATCTCGTCGACCAGCCGTTCTATGCGTTTCAGGCTGACCGGCCTCTTTTCGCAGGCGACAAGGACTCCATTCATCAGCTTCTCCCTGTCGAATGGTTCATGGCGGCCGTCTTTTTTAAGCACCATCAAAGGAATACGTTCCACATATTCATATGTTGTGAACCGGTGCTTGCATTTAAGGCATTCCCGGCGTCGGCGCACGTTCGAGGCGTTTTTCGACATCCTCGAGTCTATTACACTGTCTTTTTTATTCCCGCAATAAGGGCAACGCATCTAGAACTGGTTCCTCACTTTTGCTACGCCGAAATCGTTCATGCCGACCGAGGTCTTCTCATTAAGATAAAGCTCGCCGTCTTTAAGAGGGATGGTTTCGCACCCTGTCAGTAACAGGCAAAGCGTTATGGCTGCAAAGATCTTCATCAAAATTTTATTTTACGACCCTTACTTTTACGCTGGCTTCATCCAGGAATTTGCGCGCCATTTTATCCGGATATGAACCCTTGATGACAACCTCTTTGATACCTGCGTTAATGATCATCTTGGCGCATATCATGCATGGCTGGGTCGTGCAATAGAGGGTCGCTCCCTTAAGGCTCGTGCCGTGAAGCGCCGCCTGAAGGAATGAATTCTGCTCTCCGTGCAGGCCGCGGCATAATTCATGCCTTTCTCCCGACGGTATATTCAGCTTTTCACGTATGCAGCCGGTTTCGCTGCAATGCGCTATCATACTGGGCGCGCCGTTATAACCGGTGGCCAGTATCCGCTTATCTTTTACGAGGACAGCCCCGACCCTGCGCCTCAGGCAGGTCGAGCGTTTCGAAACAAGGTCTGCTATCCCGAGAAAATACTCATCCCAGCTCGGCCTTGTATCTTCAAAACTTTGCTTCTTGTTTCTTGTGTCTTGTCTCTTCTTCATTTCTTTTCCAGCCTTTTTATCAGGTCCTTATACAAAGGAAATACTTTTACCAGGACGCTGA
>CAZHPY010000011.1:25739-33830 GCA_964534705.1 uncultured Planctomycetia bacterium
TCCAGCCTTTTTATCAGGTCCTTATACAAAGGAAATACTTTTACCAGGACGCTGACTTCTTTTTTCACATCCTGGATATTCTTCTCATTATGCGGATCGCTCAGCACTTTATTGATGAGCTGCGCGATTGTTTTCATCTGCGTCTCCTTCATGCCGCGCGTGGTGACCGCAGGGGTCCCGATACGTATGCCGCTGGCAACGAAGGGGGACTGCGGATCGTAAGGTATAAGGTTTTTATTGACCGTGATGCCTGTCCTGTCCAAAACCGTTGCCGCTTCTTTACCGGTTATATTTTTATTAGTAAGGTCCACCAGGAACAGGTGGGTATCCGTCCCTCCGGCGACTATGCGGTAGCCCAGCCTTTCCATCTCCTGCGACAGGGCCCTGCAATTTTTTATTATCTGCGCCTGGTATTTCTTGAATTCAGGCTTTAAGGCTTCTTTAAAACATACCGCCTTTGCCGCTATGACATGCATTAAAGGGCCTCCCTGCAGGCCGGGAAATACTTCCATGTCGATCTTTTTTGCAAATTCTTTGCGGCACATTATAAATCCGCCTCTGGGTCCTCTGAGTGTCTTGTGTGTCGTTGATGTGACAAATTCCGCGTATTCGACCGGATTCTGGTGGAGGCCGGCCGCTATGAGCCCGGCTATATGCGCTATGTCCACGAACATAAATGCGCCCACAGAATCCGCGATCTGCCTGAACTTTTTAAAATCTATTGCGCGGGGGTAAGCCGATGCGCCCACGAGTATCATCTTAGGCTTGTTTTTTGCGGCTATACCGGCGATCTCGTCATAGTCGAGCGTCTCTGTCTTGCGATTTACGCCATAAGGGACTATATTATAGAATTTACCGGAAAAATTATGCGGGTGGCCGTGCGAAAGATGGCCTCCGCATGCCAGGTCCATAGCCATGACCGTATCGCCCGGCTTAAGCATGGCAAAATATATGACCATGTTGGCCTGCGTGCCGGAATGAGGCTGGACATTGACATGCTCGGCGCCAAAAAGTTCCTTAGCGCGCTCTATCGCTATGGTCTCGACCTCGTCGACGTATTCGCAACCGTTATACCATCTTGCTTTAGGATAACCTTCCGCATATTTATTGGTAAGGACGGATCCCTGCGCCTCGAGGATCGGTTCGCTTACAAAATTTTCGCTTGCGATAAGCTCTATATTGCTGTTCTCGCGCCTGGTCTCGCTCAGGATAGCATTAAATATTTCCTTGTCTTGTTTCTTCAGGAGGCTCATTGCTTCTTTCCTTTCAGTTTCGATTCAAACTCCTCTATCTGCCTGACGCGCCTCTGGTGCCTGTCGCCTTCGCTGTTTGTCGTAAGGAATATCGCGATGAATTTCTTCGCATCATTGAAGTCCGTGTAGTCTGCGGCCAGCACAAGTATATTACAGTCATTATGTTCTCTTGAGGACTTCGCTATATTTTCATGATAACACGCTGCGGCCCTTACGCCCTGAAGCTTGTTCGCCACTATTGCCATCCCTACTCCCGACCTGCATATCAGGATGGCCCTGTCCGCTTTGCCGGAACTTACCGCCTCAGCGACCTTAAAACCTATCACAGGGTAATCGCAGGATTCTTTTGAGTAGCACCCAAAATCCTTTACTTCATATTTTTCCTGTTTTAAGAACTCCAGGACCTTCTCCTTCAGTTCGTATCCGCCATGGTCGCTGCCTATCGCTATCTTCATCCCGTTAGACCTCCATACTCTGTTTATCGAACGCATATACGTTCATTCGGCATATATCTTTTGAAAAATTAATAACGTACTTCTTAAGAGGTCTAACGGGATTCACTTGCATCTTCTCCTTTATTATTTCAGAGGATCCGGGCGATCCTTTCCATTTCTTTTTTTATTAACGAAAGTATTTCTTCGTAAAAACTTTCATCCATCCCTATGGGATCGGCTATATCCAGGTCCTCGCACGCCTGTTCTTCAGAATTAATGCCGAACTGTTTTACCATGTGCACTTTCGGCGCGGCGTCAGGCCACCTTGCTATGACCTCATCCATATGGTAAGCGGTCATTACCAGTATAAGGTCCGCTTTTTTTATCAATTCATCGGTAAGGGTCTTGGAACGCAAACCCGAAACATCTACGCCCTCTTTTTTCGCAACCTCTATTGTTTCTATGGTAGGGCCGGACCCGTCTATCGCGTGGACCCCGGCCGACGTTACCTCGATGTCGTCCTTGCCAAATTCCTTAAGGTATTTTTTCAGGATACCTTCGGCCATTATAGAACGGCAGCTGTTCCCGGTACATACAAGTAAAACCGACTTAACCTTTTTCATAAACTCTTTTTCAAGAACTTTTCCAACTCTGCTTTTGTGATCGCGCCCTCACGGAGTATCCTGGGCGGTTCCTGTGTCATGTCGATCACGGTTGACTCTACTCCTATATCGGTTTTGCCGCTGTCCAGCAGGATGTCTATTTTTCCGTCCAGGTCCTTCAATACTTCCTGGGCCGATACCGGCGCCCCGTTACCGCTAAGATTGGCGCTGGGCGCTACAATGGGAACTGCCGCGGCTTTTATCAATTCAAGCGCGACTTTGTTAGCCGGTATCCTGAAACCAAGCGTTTTATCGGTGCCCGACCTAAGGACCACTGTAAGCGGGCCGGGCCAAAACTTACTTATAAGGCGCAGCGATTCCGCCGAGACAGGACAACCCAAAGCCTCTACCATGGCTATGTCGGCTATGTGGACCGTAAACGGCTTGTCTTTCGGCCGGTTTTTTATCTTATAAAGTTTATCTATGGCTTTTGCGTCGAGAAAACTGGCGGCCACTCCATACACAGTTTCGGTCGGGAAAGCAACCAGTTTCCCTTCCCTGATCGCCTTTGCCGCAGATTCTATTCCGTCCTTTTCAGGATCTTTTGGATCTATTTTTATTACGTACGTTTTCAACGAGCGATCTCTTCAGTCCGTCAAGTTTTTTCTCTATTGCCTTATCGGAAACCCCAAGTATCTGCAGCGCCAGGATAGCCGCGTTCTTGGCCCCGGCCTTGCCGATTGCGACCGTCGCTACCGGGACCCCGGACGGCATCTGTACTGTCGACAGAAGGGCATCTATGCCTTTAAGTTCTCCGGATTCCATAGGAACACCTATGACGGGCAGCGTAGTATGGCTTGCTATCACCCCTGCAAGGTGCGCCGCGGCGCCGGCGCCGGCTATAATAACAGAAAATCCGTTTGACCTGGCTTTTTTGGAAAATTCGGCAGTATCATCCGGCGATCTGTGCGCTGACAATATCCTGATCTCGCATCCCACGCCGTACTCCTTAAGAAGCTTCTCCGCCTCACCCATTGTAGGCAGGTCTGAATCGCTTCCCATAATGATCGCGACTTTGTGTTTTTTTGGCATGTGCCTCTCCTAACTTTTATTAACTGCTACTGCCCGATATCCGATGTCACGGCGGTACTGCATCCCTTCAAAATGGATCTTACCGACGGCATTGTAGCAATTATCTATAGCGTCTTTTATATCCCCGCCCAAAGCTGTGACATTCAATACCCTGCCGCCATTAGTTATAAAAGTCGTATTCCCATCGGCCGCCCGCCTGCCTTTTTTTGTTCCGGCGTGAAATACCACTACGTCTTTCAGCGCTTTTACGGGTTCCAGGTCTTTTATTTCCATGCCCTTATCATAATTGCCCGGATATCCGCCTGCCGCCACTACAACGGATACGCATGGCCGCTCGTCCCATTCCGGAACATAGCCGCCAAGCCCTCCGTCGATCGCTCTCTCCATTAATTCAACGATGTCGCTTTTTAATCTTGGCAGGATGGCCTGTGTCTCCGGATCGCCGAACCTGGCATTGAATTCGAGCACTTTCGGGCCGCTCTCCGTTACCATTATCCCCGCATATAACGCCCCCTTATAGGGCTTCCCGTCCTTTGCCAGCGTATTTACTACGGGGAATATGACTCTATCCATTATTTCCTTAAAAAGCTGTTCGGTGACTATAGGCGCGGGCGAGTATGCGCCCATGCCGCCCGTGTTCGGCCCTTTGTCGCCGTCTAAGATCCTTTTATGGTCCTGGCTCGACGCCATGCTGACGACATTTTTACCATCCACAACGACTATTATAGAGGCCTCTTCGCCTATAAGGCATTCCTCTATAATGACCTTCTTTGCTGCGTCGCCGAATATTTTTTTGACCATCATCTCTTTGAGGGCGTCTTTAGCCTCTGCTATGGTCTTGCAGACAACAACGCCCTTACCTGCGCATAAGCCATCGGCTTTTATCACAAGAGGTGGGTCTTTTTGCTCCAGATATTTTAACGCTGAATCGTATGATTCGAATACCTCAAAACCAGCCGTGGGAACACCAGATCTTTTCATGACCTCTTTTGCAAAGACCTTGCTGCCTTCAAGCATGGCGCATGCCTTGCGCGGGCCAAATATCCTTAAACCCTCTTTTTCGAACCGGTCAACGATACCGGCAACAAGAGGGGCTTCCGGCCCCACCACTGTCAGGTCTATCTTATTTTCTTTCGCGAATTTTAAAAGCGCCTCGATATCATCTGATCTTATATCAACGAGCTGGGCTACTTCAGAAATACCTCCATTGCCCGGGGCGCAGTACAGTTTGCCGCACTTCTGGCTCTGCGCTATCTTCCAGCAGATCGCATGTTCTCTTCCGCCCGAACCTATCACTAGTATGTTCATCTGATTACCTTGGTCACAAGTGCACAAGACACAAGAGCACAAGTAAAAGCTCTACAGTATAACTACTTCGCGGCTCCCTTTAACAACGCCGCCTATGACGTACGCCTTTACACCGTTCTGTTTTAATACTCTCACTGACTTATCTACGTCGTTCTTTGACACCACTATCACCATACCTATGCCCATATTAAAAGTCCTGTACATCTCCCTGTCCTCGATATTCCCCTTTTTCTGTATCGTTGAAAATATCGCGGGGACATGCCATGCATACTTATCTATCTCTATGGCCATACCCGACGGTATTATACGTGGTATCTTATCGTAAAAAGCGCCGCCTGTTATATTGGCAATGCCTTTTATGCTTACCTTTGTTTTAAGCGCAAGGATGCCTTTAGCGTAAAGCTTGGTAGGTTTCAGCAATTCCCCGGCATATCTTTTCAGCTCACTGGTATTAAATACCTTTCTCACCAATGAAAACCCGTTGGAATGCAGGCCGCTTGACGCCAATCCTATTACCGTATCGCCTTTTTTTACGGTCCTGCCGTCTATTACTTTATTCCTGTCGGCTATCCCCACTCCGAATCCGGCAAGGTCATATTCGCCCTCTTTGTACATGCCCGGCATCTCCGCGGTCTCCCCGCCTATTAGCGCATATCCGGCCTCTTTGCAGCCCCTGGCAATGCCTTTAACGATATCCCTCAATACCGATGATCTTATCTTTCCAGTCGCTATATAATCCAGAAAAAAAAGGCCCTCCGCCCCGGAGCACAGGATATCGTTGGCGCTCATCGCAACAAGGTCTATGCCTACGGTATCATGCTTATCCGCGAGGAACGCTACTTTTAATTTTGTACCGACTCCGTCGGTGGAGGAGACAAGGATGGGATTTTTGAATCTCTTTATGTCCGGCTGGAAAAGCCCTCCAAAACTGCCTACATCGCTGACGACGCCCTTGATCTTCGTGGAATCCGAAAAACGCTTGTAATCCTTAATAAGCGCATTGGCCTTATCTATGTCCACCCCTGCTGTCTTATACGTTATCTGCGCCATTATTCCGTAACCCTTCTAAGGACTTCCTGATAGGCGTCTTCTACGTTGCCCAGATCCCTGCGGAACCTGTCTTTATCCAGTTTTTCCTTTGTTGTCTTATCCCATAACCTGCAGGTGTCGGGAGATATCTCGTCGGCCAGGATGACCTTGCCTTTATACCTGCCGAACTCAAGTTTGAAATCCACGAGTATGAGATTTTTGGAATCAAAAAATTTTTTCAGCACTTCATTTATTTTATAGGAATATTTCTTTATCGATTGCAGCTCTTTGTCCGTCGCGATCCCCAGGGCCCTGACATGGTCATCGTTTATAAGGGGGTCGTGCAGCGCATCTTCCTTATAGTGCCATTCGAGCACGGGCTTCTTCAGTATTATCCCTTCGTCGAGGCCCAGCAGTTTCGCCATGCCCCCCGCGACGATATTCCTCATCGTTACCTCTATCGGCACTATCTGGACGCGTTTGACAAGCATGTCACGGTCATTGAGGCGTTGTACAAAATGCGTAGGTATCCCTTTTTTGATGAGAAGGGTAAATATCTTTTCGGACAATTTATTATTTATGATGCCTTTATTCAAAATGGTGCCGCGCTTGGTAGCGTCAAAGGCCGTAGCGTCATCCTTGAATTCCTGTATGAGCAAATTAGCGTCTTCTGTCTCGTATAGTTTTTTTGCCTTTCCTTCATATATCTGCTTCAGTTTTTCCATATCACCCCTCTCCTTTACTCACAACTAAATACCAACTCTCCTGAATATCCTGTCTACATTTTTGATATAATGCCTTATATCGAACATCTCGTCTATCTCTTTAACGCCCAGCAGGCTTCTTACGGCATCGTCCTTAAGAAGGGCCGACTTAAAATCTATCTCTTCCTTCTTTGCCATGAATGCGAGCCTTTGCATGGTATCATAACCCTCGTTGCGCGTCAGGCCTTTATCGATAAGCGTAAGCAATATCTTGCCCGAGAATACCACGCCTTTTGATTTTTCAAGATTTTCAAGCATCCTGTCCGCATTGACAACGAGTTTTGCGACTATGTCGGAAAATTTATTCAGCATGTAATCAAGCAATATGGTGGAATCCGGCAGGATCACCCTTTCAACCGATGAATGTGAAATATCGCGTTCGTGCCATAATACCATGTCATCCATGGCGGCATGGGCGTTGGCCCGCAATATGCGCGCAAGGCCCGCTATCCTCTCGCAAAGTATCGGGTTCTTTTTGTGCGGCATTGCGCTCGACCCCTTCTGCGTAGGAGAAAAATATTCTTCCACTTCGCCGATCTCGGTATGCTGCAGGTTCCTGAATTCGGTCGCGAACTTTTCCAGTGACGTCCCGGTAATGGCAATGGCTGTCAGGAATTCAGCGTGATGGTCACGCTGGACTATCTGCGTGGATATCCTGGCAGCTTTTAATCCCAGCTTCCTGCATGTATATTCTTCGACGTACGGGTCTATATTAGCGTATGTACCCACTGCGCCCGATATCTTTCCTACACTGACCGCTTCCCGGGCCCTCTTCAGCCTGGCGAGATTGCGGTTCATCTCGTCAAAATACAGCGCCAGCTTCAGCCCGAATGTCGTTGGTTCGGCATGGACCGAATGGGTCCTGCCCATCATAATGGTCCTTTTGTGCCGGCGGGCTTTAGATCTTAATATCCTGAGGAGTTTTTTAACATCATCGATAAGTATGTCACAGGCCTCCTGCATCTGGACGGCCAGGGCGGTATCCAGGACATCGCTTGAGGTCAGTCCCTTATGGATATATTTGGCGTCCTCGCCCACATATTCCGACACGTTCTTTATGAAGGCGATGACATCGTGGTTGGTCTCTTTTTCTATATCTTTGATCCTGTCTACGTCGAACCGCGCCCTCTTTTGTATCTGGAAAAGCGCCGATTTTGGGATCTCGCGCAGTTTTGCAAGGGCTTCGCAGGCATATAGTTCGACATCAAGCATTTTCCGGAAGCGGTTTTCCTCGCTCCATACGCCTGACATCCTTGGAAGTGAATATCGTGATATCATAATATTATATTCTTAATTAGCTTAAATGAGTGAGCGAAGATATTTTATATTATATTGGTGGGGCTGTCAAATACTATAAGCGAGTGGATGTCTTCTGCAACCAATACGGCGGTGACCCCGATGGTCGCCTGCACTTTCTCTTCAAGAACCCATAAAACTTTTCTGTGTCGCAAGTTAGCTGATCGCGGGTCCTGCCATTGGATTGCCCAAATTCGATTATTTGGGGTTTACAATATACTGTTATACAAGACGGGTATCTGTGTGTCGCATAACCCCATAGCGTTATATTAATGGGGGCTAACATGCTCCACCCCCATCCCAAATATCAAAT
>CAZHPY010000012.1:0-31679 GCA_964534705.1 uncultured Planctomycetia bacterium
ACTTTAAAAAGGTTTTCACAGCGTCACCCAAAAAATTTATACTACCCAATGTCACTCGCATCTGATATAGCCTAAGTGCAGAAAAGTTTTATACGCCATGTCGTCAATAGTCTATAGGCTAAGGATCATGACAGGACGAAGGGTGTTGTGAAGCGGCTTATTGAATTTTTTCGGCATAGAGCTGTCTACGGCTTGGTGTGCAAGGATTTACGTTGAGCGAATGCAGGAACTGACCGACCAAACGCCCAAACGATAATAAGTACATTCCTTAAAGGATTTTGGGCTTAAGGGAGGGAATTCCTGCAAATTCGCGAAACGTAAACCGTAGCACACGGCGGAAAAATTCTAAGCCGCAAGCAATACCTTTCGGCCTGGCAGTAAACAATATCTATGTCTGCTGAAGGCGACCATCAAGGCCACCGCCGTTTGTGTTGAATCACACCTTAGCTATTAATATATTATATATAAATATATCCCACAAATGCTTGACAGGGGTGGAGGCATAGTGTATACTTTGTATTAATTGTGGTGCAAAGTGGTTTAAAGTGGAGGAAATCAAAGCGTGTTCTACGGTGAATATGAGCATACGATAGATAAAAAGGGCAGGATAATCATACCGTCCAAGTTCCGCGATTTCCTGAAAGAATACGACATAAAAAAGATATTCGTGACTAGGGGCCTGGACAAGTGCCTCTTTTTATTTACAGAGGATGAATGGAAGGCGCAGGAAACAAAATTCAAATCCGTTTCGTTCACAAAATCCGAGTCCAGAAAATTTAACAGGCTGTATTTTTCCGGCGCTACGCAGGTTGAATGCGACGCGCAGGGCAGGATTCTTCTTCCCAAATATCTCAAGGATTTTGCCGAGATAAAAAGGGACATAATATTTATAGGCGTTTCGAACCGGATAGAGATCTGGTCGAGGGAAGTATGGCAGGAATATTATAAATCTTCCAAAAGCTCTTATGAAGACATCGCCGAAAGACTGATGTCTTCCGAAGGGTAAGAAGGAGGCATAGATGAGTCCCAGATATCGTAAGTGCAGTAAAAAAGTAAAGTTATATAACGCCAACATGGATGCGTTTATTGAAAGGCTCAGGAGGGTAAGGGCCATCAACAGCGATCCTGCACTGTTCGGCATGGATTCAGGCGACGTAAAAAAATTCTCCTTTCACAGGGTAGATGTGTTAACGAAAACTTTATAAATTTGGAGTACCTGTAGTGTGCATCATAGTGTAATGCTTGAAGAGGCAATAAGTTCTTTGAATCTGAAACGCGGAGCGATTGTGGTCGATGCAACGGTCGGGGGAGGCGGCCATTCGTTACAGATATTAAAAAAAATAATACCTGACGGGCGGCTGGTAGGCATAGACGCGGACCCGGATGCATTGAAGATAGCGGCGCACACATTAAAAGATAATACCGGGAGCTTTACACTGGTGAACGATAACTTCAGGAACATAGACAGGATCCTTGCAAAAGAGAACATAAAAGACGTAGATGCAATTCTCATGGACATCGGTATTTCATCATATCAGCTGGAAGATGCTAACAGGGGTTTTAGTATAAAGCATGAAAGCCGGCTGGACATGCGCATGAACAGCCAATCCGGCATAACGGCGTATGACATAGTAAACAGATGCAGCGAGAAAGACCTGTCGGAAATAATAGAAAAATACGGCGAAGAAAGGTTCCATAACAGGATAGCGCGTTATATAAGTGAATCCCGCCGTAACAAACCGATCGAAACGACCAAAGAACTTTCGGACATAATACGCAGGGCTGTCGGGTACCATTACAGAAAATTGCGAATCGATCCTGCGACGAGGACCTTCCAGGCGATAAGGATAAGGGTCAATGATGAGTTGGGGGCGCTGGAAGAAGGATTGAAAAAAGCCATATTCTGGTTGAAGCCGGGAGGCAGGATAGTGGTCATATCGTTCCACTCGCTTGAAGACAGGATAGTGAAAAATTTATTTAAGGGTTATGCGGGATTAGGAGTTTTAAAAATTATAACAAAAAAACCTTTGACGCCTTCGCAGGATGAGATAATTAGTAATCCACGCGCAAGGAGCGCAAAGATGAGGGTAGCGGAAAGGATCAAATAGATAACATGAGACTTTTAAGGTATATGATATCGATAGGGATATTAACGTTTGCCGCATTAGTGTATGTCCATCAGCAAATAGAGTTGGTCAAGTTAAGTTACGAAATAGACTGCAAGGACAAGAAGGCAAAGGAGATGCTTGACCATAGAGATATCCTGCGTTATAATATATCAAACCTAGAATCGCCTTCTCGCTTGGAGAATGTTCTTTCATCGAAAAAGGTTGTCGTGTCGTATCCGCGAAAGGGCCAGGTTATTATTTTGTCAAGAGCGCCTTCATATTCCAGTGCGTTGCCGGTTTTGGGGACAAAAAATCTGGAAGACCGGGTGCCGATTTTCAGGTTTTTTGATTTTCTCATAGGGCGTGCCGAAGCGCATGCCAGAGAAAAATAAAATTTTGTATCGCTAGAGTAGTCTTAAGGATCTTCAGTTCGTGCATAGCGGAATCGTCAGGACTCGCCAGGTATTTGTCTTTCTTTTTTTTCTCCTATCGTTAATTATTCTTATCCTACGCTTATTTTATCTTCAGGCATTAAAACATCCCTTCTATTATAAGATAGCCAATGAAGAACATGCGTTTTCCGAAGAATTGCAGCCGAAAAGAGGCGCTATATACGATAGAAATATGCGTGTCCTTGCCGTTAACCTTAACAGGGAATCAGTATATGCTAATCCCCGCCAGATAAAAGATATAGAGCTTACCGCAGAAACGCTTGCCTCGATCCTGGGCATGAGCAAAAAGAACGTGCTGGATAAGATCTCCAAAGACAAAGGCTTCATATGGGTAAAACGAAAGCTTACTACTAAAGAAGCGCTACAGTTGCGCAAAGCCAATCTTACCGGCGTATATTTTTTGGAGGAATCGAAACGTTTTTATCCTAATTTACAATCAGCTTGCCATGTACTGGGATCCGTTGACATTGACAATAAGGGCCTGGAAGGGCTTGAATTATTATATGATAATTACCTGAAAGGCGAGGGCGGATGGCTTGTTTCTATGCAGGATGCCAAGAGAAACCTCCTGAAGTCATATCAGGAAGAATTCATGCTGCCTAAGAACGGGCATAGCCTTGTTCTTACCATAGATGATGTCATACAGAATATAGCTGAAAGAGAATTGTTCAAGATGTACGACAAGTATCATGCAAAAGGCGCATCGATCGTAGTCATGGACCCGAAAAATGGCGACATCCTTGCGCTTGCCAATTATCCCAACTTTAATCTTAATAACATAAGTAGCAGGCCCCCGGAAGCTATAAGGAACAGGGCCATTAATGACTTTTTCGAGCCTGGAAGCGTATTTAAGATAGTAACTGCCAGCGCTGCGCTCGAAGAAAATGTGGTTGGTTTTAATGACAAGTTTGATTGTGAGAACGGCGCCTGGAAAATAGGTAAAAGGGTTTTACATGATCACAGGCCGCATGGTATATTAACATTCAGGGAAGTCATCGAGAAATCCAGTAATATAGGAACGGTTAAAGTAGCAAGCCTGTTAGGTCCGGCCAACATGTTCAAATATATACGGCTTTTCGGGTTTTACGAGAAGACAGGAATAGACTTGCCAGGCGAGGTAGTGGGGATGAACAGGCCTTTTTCAAGCTGGACTTCATCAAGCATGCTTGCCATACCGATGGGGCACGAAGTAACCGCTACTGCCATACAGCTGGCCAGGGCAATGGCAGTAATAGCGGATAACGGGTTTTTGGTAAAGCCGCGTATTATCAAACAGATAATCGATGAGAACGGCGAGATAATAAAAGAATTCCCGCCTCAAGTTAGCAGAAAAGTTATATCCCCCCAAACCGCGGCTAAGATGAGAGGGCTTCTGATGGGAGCTGTCGAATCCGGGACCGGACAGAAGGCTAAAATGGAAGAATTCAGCGCCGGCGGCAAGACCGGCACGGCCCAGAAAGTCGAAGGGGGAGTGTATTCTCATGGCCGTTTTGTAGCATCCTTCATTGGATTTGCTCCTGTATCAAAGCCCGTTCTTGCTGTGGCAGTATGTGTTGATGAACCCAGGCCCGTATATTTCGGCGGCGACGTCGCGGCTCCTGTTTTTAAAAATGTTGTAGACGAATCACTTAAACATCTTAACATAAAAGATACGTATGTTCTTCCAAGGCAGATAGCTGCGCAGAAGCACTAGCGGGATCTATGGCAAAAATAAAAGAGATACTTAAAGGCGTTGAGTGCAGGTTTGGCGTGTCCTGCCCTAATCTGGATGTGAAGAGGATGAGCGATGACTCGCGAAAGATCAGGCATGGGGACCTGTTCATTGCGGTTCGCGGACATACTACAGATGGCCATGATTTTATCGGTAATGCCGTTCAAAAAGGCGCCTGCGTTATAATTTCAGACAGGGATTTCAAAGCGCCCGGGTACATAAAAAAGATAATCGTGGAAGATGTCCGCAGCGCAATCCCCGTAATGGCTGATAATTTTTACAGCCATCCTTCGAAGTGTTTGCAAATGATAGGAGTTACCGGGACTAATGGCAAGACAACGGTCACGTATTTAATAGAAAATATCCTTAATGCAGCAAAGAAGAAAGCAGGTATTATAGGGACCATAAATCACAGGATCGCAGGCAGGCAGATCCCTGCCAGGAACACTACGCCCGGTTGCCTGGAGCTGCAATCATTGTTATCCGAAATGCTTAATAGGAAAGCCGGTTATGCCGTAATGGAAGTGTCCAGCCATTCCCTGGATCAGGATAGGGTAGCCTGTTTATCGTATGACGTGGCAATATTTACAAATATCGCAAAGGACCACCTGGATTATCATAAAACTGCGGCAAATTATTTTAAGGCAAAAGCAAAGCTGTTTAAAAAATTAAAAAAGAACGGCATTGCAATCATAAACAATGATGACAAAATGGCGGCTTCTTTGAAGCGCCGTATAAATAAACGTATTTTGACATACGGGATCAGGAATAGGTCCAATGTAATGGCGAAGGACATAAGTCTTTCCATGGGTTCATCGGATTTTATTGTCAAGACCCCATCCGGATCATTCAGTATCGTTACCAGGCTTATAGGCATGCATAATATATCGAATATCCTGGCAAGCATTGCCGCAGCGCTGGCGCTCGGTATCGGGCTTGATGTAATAAAAAAAGGTATCGAATCCTTCTGGTATGTGCCGGGTCGGCTGGAACCCGTTGATCGCGGCCAGCCCTTCAAGGTTTTTGTCGATTTTGCACACACGGAAGATGCTTTATATAATGTCCTGAGCCTCTTAAGGGATGTAACGCAGGAGGGCAGGATAATAACGATATTTGGCTGCGGCGGTAACAGGGACCGGTCTAAAAGACCGCTCATGGGCAAGGTAGCCTGCAGGCTGTCGGACAAGGTAGTGATCACTTCCGATAATCCAAGATTCGAAGATCCTGATCTTATAATATCAGAAATAGAAAAAGGCATAAAAGGCAGATTTACTAACTATGAGATCTCGCCTGACAGAAAAAAGGCGATAGATAAGGCTTTGCGGTCGGCGTGCAGCGGCGATATCGTGCTGATCGCAGGCAAAGGGCATGAGAAATATCAGATAGTGAATGATAAGATCATCCCTTTTGACGATTGTGAAGTGGCTTCTTCAATCCTAAGGGAGATATCATGATAGTGTCAGATATCATAAAGGCAACAGGCGGGACCCTGGTCAGCGGTAATATAAACGCACGCATAGATCCTGCGTCTATTTCTACGGATTCAAGAACGATAAAGAAAGGATCTTTTTTCCTGCCTCTTAAGGGTGAAAATTTTAACGGCGAACTATTTATTGATGAGGCGCTGAAGAAAGGGGCAATGGGTTCGTTAACTGCCCGGAGGAACATTAAGTCCTCGATGTATAAAGAAAAGATAATAATATTCGTTAAAGATACCGAAAAGGCGCTGCAGGATATTGCCCACTATCACAGGATGAAATTTGACATTCCGGTCATAGGTGTTACGGGAAGCAACGGCAAAACCACCACTAAAGATATGATATCGCACGTTCTTTCAAAAAGGTTTAATGTTTTAAAAAATGAAGGAACAAAAAATAATCAAATAGGCGTTCCGCAAACTCTTTTAAAACTGAATAAAAAACATGATATCTGCGTGCTTGAGATGGGGGCCAACCATAAAGGCGAGATACGTTTACTCTCAGGCATCGCCAGGCCGACCATGGCAATCATTACTAATATCGGACCCTCGCACCTGAAATTCCTTAAAGACTTAAAAGGGGTGTTCGCGGCCAAAAAAGAGATACTTGAATTCCTTGGCAAAAACAGTTTGGTCATAATTAACGGTGATGATGAATATCTGGCCGGCCTGAAAGGTAAGGGCCTAAAGGTCATGAGGTTCGGCTTTAACGATAGGAACGACCTGAGGGCATCCCTTTTATCCGCTTCTGTTAACCATACAGAATTTTTATTGGGCGACAAGGCGCGTTTTGAGTTGAATCTGTTAGGCACGCATAACGTTTATAATGCATTAGCGGCTATAGCCGCGGGGCGCCATTTTAATTTAAGTATCAAATCGATAGCAGACAGCCTGGCAGGATACAGGCCTGCGCATATGAGGCTTAACGTAAAGAATATAGGCGGTGTTATCATAATAGACGATACGTATAATTCGAACCCTTTATCGATGAAATCCGCGCTCCAGGCGATGAGGGTCTTGCCTTCCAGGGGTAAATGGATAGTGAGCGCTGATATGCTGGAGCTGGGAAACAAGGAGGACGATTTTCACAGGATTATAGGCGAGTCTGTGGCGAAGGCAGGGTTTAAGGGACTTTTGACGTTCGGCGCGCTCTCCAGGGGTACTTATGACAGCGCTTTAAGATGCGGAATGAATAAGGATAATGCCTGGTATTGTTCAACGCGCCGGGAAGTGGCCGACATACTTTACAGGGTGGCCAAAAGAGGCGATGTGATATTAGTAAAGGGCTCGCGTGCCATGAAGATGGAAGAGGTCATAGAAATGCTGAAAAAACGCCTTATATTAACCAAAGGACCGGAATAGAATGCTGTATTATCTTTTCTATTATTTAAAGGATACCTGGTCAGGGTTCAATGTATTCAGGTATATAACTTTCCGCGCCGCCATGGCAAGCCTTACAGCCTTATTGATATCAATGATATTCGGCCCTATGATCATAAAATGGCTGAAAAGGGTAAACTTTGGCCAGTATATCCGCAAAGAACATGTTGAGTCGTTGTATGACCTGCATAAGCATAAGCAGGGTACCCCCACCATGGGTGGCGTCTTGATAATAATGTCCATAGCGGTTTCCACGTTATTGTGGGCAGATATACTTAATAAATATGTCATTATGGCGCTTGCAGCCTTTCTCTTTTTGGGAATAGTGGGATTTGCGGACGATTACATAAAGGTCGTGAAGAAAAGGAACCTCGGTTTAAGGGCAAATGTCAAATTTTTAAGCCAGGTATTTCTGGCTATTATCATAGCGACATTTGTCCTTATATATACCCCCATACCTACAACGCTGAGCGTGCCTTTCCTTAAGTTCTTTTCGGCTGAGCTAAGCCTTTTTTATCTGATATTTGTAATAATAGTAATAACGGGCGCCAGCAATGCAGTCAACCTTACTGACGGGCTGGATGGCCTTGCTACGGGATGCACTATAATAGCGGCCCTGGCGTATACAGTATTGAGTTATATAACGGGTAATTTTAAATTTGCAGATTATCTCAACGTATTTTATCTGCAGGGAGCCGGGGAATTGTCCGTTTTCTGTGCCGCGATAGTCGGCGCAGGATTGGGCTTTTTATGGTTCAACTCCTATCCGGCTACCGTATTCATGGGAGATACCGGCTCTTTGGCCCTGGGTGGCGGCCTGGGCGTTGTCGCGGTATTCATAAAAAAGGAATTGCTGCTGTTTTTGGTAGGGGGCATATTCGTAATAGAGGCTACATCGGTACTTCTACAGGTCATATGGTTCAAAACAACGAAGAAGAGGTTGTTCCTTATGGCGCCCATACATCATCATTTCCAGCTTTTAGGCTGGCCGGAATCAAAGATAACGATACGGTTTTGGATATTGGCTATCATACTGGCGCTGCTCAGCCTTTCAACGTTAAAATTACAATAATAAATATGAGAACAACTGTAATAGGCTTGGGAAATAGCGGTTTAAATGCGGCAATACTGCTTAAGGATATGGGCCATGAGGTAAGGGTCACGGAGTCCTGCGATAGCGCCTCTGTGCGTAAAAACATTAAAAGTCTTGAGAATAAAAAAATACCCTATGAAATAGGCCACACAAAAGACTTTATCAGCGGCAGTAGCCTTGTAGTGGCAAGCCCGGGTGTTGAAGAATCGTCGCCGGCAATGAAATGGGCCAGGAAGTCCAAGATACAAATAATAAGCGAGATGGAGCTTGGCTACAGGTATTGCAAGGGCAGGATCATAGCCATTACCGGGACGAACGGGAAGAGCACGGTAACGACTTTGATAGGCGAAATGCTGAAAAACGGGGGCGTAGATTCAGTAGTATGCGGCAATATAGGGAATTCTCTTTGTGGTGAAATAGGCCGGATAGAATATGGAACATGGGTCGTGCTTGAAGTAAGCTCGTTTCAGCTTGAAAAAATAACGGATTTTAAGCCGAATATAGCGGTCATATTGAATATTACAGATGACCACATGGACAGATATTCAAAATTCACCGATTATTATAATGAGAAGCTAAAGGTGTTCAAAAACCAGGATGAGAACGATGCGCTGATCCTGAATCGCGACGCCCGGGAACTGAATGGCCTTGAGAAAAGCGCAAGGTCCAGGGTATTGTATTATTCGAGGCTTGCAAAGACGAATGGAGCTTATTTAAAACAGGACAGCCTGATCTATAATCAAAGCGGCAAGGAGGTCCAGTTATGTTCGGTCAGGGATATAGGGCTGAAAGGGCTTCATAATGTGGAAAACGTCTTAGTCTCAAGCCTTGCCTGCATGATAGCCGGCCTCAAACCGTTATACATAAAAGATACGATAAGAAACTTCAGGGGCTTGAGCCACAGGTTCGAGACCGTTGTCACTGTAAATGGCGTTGAGTATATAGATGATTCAAAGGGCACAACGGTTGATTCGACGTACAGGGCGCTCCAGTCATGCGAGAAGCCTGTAGTACTCATTGCCGGAGGAAAAGACAAGAACAGCAATTATAAGGCCATAAAAGACCTGGTCAAAGAGAAGGTAAGGCATCTTGTACTTATCGGAGAGGCGAAGGGCAGGATAAAGGCGGCTTTAGGGCCCTCTGTAGATACCTGTGAAGCCGCTACTATGGATGAAGCCGTTAAGATTGCCAGTAAGCTGGCCGGAAAAAATTATATAGTCCTCCTATCACCGATGTGTTCAAGCTTTGACATGTTCAGTTCCTATAAGGAACGTGGTGATGTTTTTAAAAAGGCAGTAATGGCATTAAAATGAGAGATACAAGGTCGACTTTACTTCTAATAGTTATGATACTGATGGCGATCGGTATCATCATGATATATTCTACCAGCGCCATATATGCCAATGACAGGATGCATGACAGCCTTTATTTTTTAAAGAGGCATCTCATATATCTTGTGGGAGGATTATTCATGATGCTGGTCGCGATGGGGATCGATATACAGGCCCTTAGGAAGTTTTCGAAGCCGATAATGCTGGCTTCAATAATATTGCTTATACTGGTGCTTATTCCGCATATAGGCAGGGAAACAGCCGGGGCCAGGCGATGGTTTAAAATAGGCCTGCTTAATTTCCAGCCGTCTGAATTTGCCAAAATAGCCATTCTCGTATACCTTGCCGACCTTTTGGCCAGAAAGGAAAAGGTGGCAAAAAGTTTTTTATATGGGTATTTGCCTCCCATGCTTGTCCTGGGGCTTGTCCTTGGGCTGGTCCTTTTGGAGCCGGACCTTGGCACGGCAATAGCGATATCCATAATAGGAATGCTCATGTTGTTCGTAAACGGTATAAGGCCGTCATATATATTCGCTTCTTTACTGGCCAGCATACCTGCGCTTTATATTTTGCTGTTCAGGGTGCCGTATAGAAGGAAGCGAATGATGATATTTTTGAATCCATGGTCCGATAAAAGGGGGGCGGGGTTCCAGATAATACAATCGTTCATAGCCCTGGGTTCCGGGGGGCTTCTAGGGGTAGGCCTGGGCCAATCCAGGCAGAAATTATTCTACCTGCCCGCTTCTCACACAGACTTCATATTTTCGATAATCGGTGAAGAGCTGGGATTCATAGGAGCCGCAAGCGTAGTCGTACTGTTTATACTTTTTGTATGGGAAGGCATGAAAATAACGTTCAGGGCGTCCGGGCAGTTCGAAAAGCTGTTAAGCATGGCATTGGTCTGCCTTATAGCCCTGGAAGCCGTTATCAATATAGGTGTTACGGCAGGAGTTTTACCGACGAAAGGATTGCCCCTTCCTTTTATAAGTTATGGAGGGACATCGCTGATGTTCCATCTGACAGCGGTCGGGTTATTGCTTAACATAGCCAAATCAAGTGAGGTCTACCGGTGAAAATACTGATCGCCTGCGGAGGCTCGGGTGGCCATATATTTCCTGCGACAGCGCTTGCCAAATGTTTAAAGGACAGCAATAAGGATATCGACCTGCTGTTTGTTGGGAGCAATAGCGCGCTTGATAAACGTATATTCGAAAAGGAACACCTGAATTGCAGGTTCCTTTCGTCTAATAAATTGCCGTATGGGCGATCCCTGAAAACGTTGGTTTTTTTCATTAAATTATTTTTTGACACATTGAAGGCTTTCATTATCCTGGCAAAATATTCTCCCGATACCGTTGTCGGTTTCGGCGGGTACGTGTCGAGCCCCGTGATATTTGCGGCCTATGTGCTGAGGATACCCAGGATAGTGCACGAACAGAATGTTGTGCCGGGCAGGGCGAATACTGTTTTATTCAGGTTCGCTGACAAGATAGCGTTAAGTTTTGAAGAAACCAGGAAATATCTGGGCCGTTTCAACAGCAAGGCAGTGTTTACGGGCAACCCCATCAGGATGACGCTTTTAAATAATGCCAGGGACGTTAATATGCGTAAGTTCGGGCTCAATCCGGAAAAATTCACCATGCTTATCATAGGTGGAAGCCAGGGCGCCCACAATTTAAATAAGGCTTTTATGGAGGCATTATCCGGCATAGACAAGGGGAAAGTCCAATCGCTGCAGGCGATACACATTACAGGCATGGCAGATTATGAATGGGCGAATAATGCGTATGATGATATAGGGCTTGAACACAGGGTATTTTCTTTTATAGATAATATCGAAGAAGCATACAGCGTATCGGACCTTGTTGTTACGCGGTCAGGGGCGTCGGCTATATTCGAGATAGCCTATTATGGCCTGCCTATGATACTTATCCCTTATCCGTTTGCGATGAGCCATCAGGTGGAGAATGCCAGGGTTTTTTCAGGGAACGGGGCAGCCATACAGATCGATGAAAAAGACCTGACCGGAAACATGATGAAGGATAGCATAGAGAAGCTGTTAAATAACAGGGGAATGCTTGACCAAATGGGAAAAAAAGCGAGGACCTTGAGCGTTCCGCATTCATCTGATAATCTGGCGTCGGAAGTTTTAAAAATAAGTAAGAGGTAATTCAATGATTCCCGTTACATCTCTTAAGAATAATGGTGTAATGGGCAAGATCATATATAGATAAGGAGATGTAACGGGATGATATTAGAAAAAAAGGCGATGCATTTTGTCGGGATCGGCGGCATAGGGATGAGCAGCATAGCGCTTGTCCTTCTCAGGATGGGCTATAAGATCTCCGGCTCGGATATACAGGCGAACGGCCTGACCGGGAAGCTTAAAGAGCTTGGCGCCACGATCTTTATCGGCCATAGCGGCTCAAACGTATGCCCGGATACGGAGATAACAGTCTATTCTTCTTCTATAAACAATGCAAATCCCGAAATATGCGAGGCGAAGAAGCGCGGCATGCCTATAGTCAGGAGGGCGGAAGTATTAGGTGAACTGCTGAACAGCAAAAAAGGGATAGCGGTTACCGGTACGCACGGTAAAACGACGACAACCTCCCTTATTTCTGTAATGCTGGAAAAATGCGGTTTGGATCCCACGGCAATAATAGGCGGAGAGGTGGGGCAGTTCGGCAGTAACGCCAAATTCGGCCGCGGCGAATTCCTGGTCGCAGAAGCGGATGAAAGCGACGGCTCCTTCATCTATCTGAAGCCTTTTTATTCGGTGATCACGAATATCGAAATGGAGCATGTGGATTATTACGGGACGCTGGAAGATTCCATCAGCGCTTATGCCGCATTTGCGAATAATACCAAAAGGACAGGGAAGCTTTTCTATAACAGCGGCGATGAGAATATAAAAAAGATGCTTAAAAAATTCAAGGGAAAGTCGGAAAGCTTTTCCCTGGCAAAAGGTTCTGATATATATCCTCACGAAATAAAAATGAATGGGTTCCGCTCGTCTTATCTTTGCGCGTATAAGAACGAGCTGCTGGGTAAGGTCTTCCTGAACATTCCAGGAAAGCATAACATATTGAACAGCCTCGCTGCCATACAGGTAGGGCTGGACATGGGATTGCCGTTTGAAAAGATAACCCAGTCGCTACAGGATTTTACCGGGACGAAGCGTCGGTTCCATCTGCGGGCCGATAACGGGGAAATAATGCTGATAGATGATTACGCTCATCATCCAACGGAAATACGGGCCGTCCTAGAGGCATGCAAGAATTGGGAAAATAAACGCCTTATAGTCATATTCCAGCCGCACAGGTATTCCCGGACGAAATTCCTTGCGGACGAATTCGGACGCTGTTTTAAAGGGGCGCATAAACTGATATTGACGGATATATACGCTGCAAGCGAGGACCCGATAGAAGGCATTTCCTCCAAGGTCATATATGACAAGGTAAGGGTCCACGGGCCTCACGATGTAGTAATAATGGATAAAAAAGAGATAGCGGAACATGTAATGAAACTGAAAAAGAGCGGTGACATGATCTTAATACTTGGAGCAGGAGATATAAAAGATGTTGCGAACGAACTTTCCGAAAAACTTAATAAAAGGCAGCTGTAAGCCGCTGGAAATATTATCGGCTCACACATCCTTCAGGATAGGCGGCCCGGCCGCTTTATGGGTAGAGCCGAAGGATACGAGAGAGCTGAAGAAGATCGTCCTATTTGCAAAGAATAACGGGATCCCGCTCTTTGTCATGGGAGGCGGGAGCAATGTGCTGGTCAGCGACGAAGGTTTTAACGGTATTGTCGTGCACCTGGGGTCGGCAGCGTTTAAAAATATATCCATTAAAGGGACCAGCGTGAGGGTCGGCGCTGGGTACTCTACGCCGGGCCTGGTAAGGTTGAGTTGTAATAACGGGCTTAGCGGGCTCGAAAGCCTTGTCGGTATCCCGGGGACCATCGGAGGCGCAGTATTCATGAACGCCGGCGGATGGTCCAGCCCGTTATATAAGAATATCGGTGATTATGTCATGTCGCTAAAAGTGATGGATTATTGCGGAAATATAGAAATATTAAAAAAGGACGAGATAGAGTTCGGGTATCGCAGGTCCAACCTGTCGGATTGCATAGTTCTCGAAGTAAAGCTGCGATTGGGCCGCGAGGAAAGCTCGGCCTTGACGTCACGGTGCTCCAAGTTCCTGAAGATGAAAAAAGAAAAGCAGGTGCTGGATATGCCGAGCGCAGGGTGTGTTTTTAAAAATCCCAGGGATTTTCAGTTTACTACCGGACAATTGATAGACATGCTCGGGTTGAAAGGAAGAAGAGTGGGAGGGGCGGAAGTATCCGAAAAACATGCAAATTTCATCATCAACAGAAAGAATGCCACTTCGCAGGACGTCATGCGGCTCGTCAGTATTATAAGCAAGAAAGTAATGGATAGCTATAACATACCGCTTGAATTGGAGATAAAGATCTTATGAAGTGTCAAAGCGTCAAAGTGTCAAAGTTTGGAAGGATAGGTGTATTAGCCGGAGGCCCGTCGAGTGAACGGGATATCAGCCTTCGTTCAGGCAAGGCGGTCCATGGCGCGCTATTGAGCCAGGGCCTTAACGCTGTTCTTCTCGATGTGAAAGATAGTATACGCGATGTTGTAGCAACTAATGTGATCGATGTCGCATTTATAGCCCTGCATGGTAAGTTCGGCGAAGATGGGACCGTGCAGAAGATGCTGGAGGATGCGAATATCCCCTATACCGGATCCGATGTAGAGGCGTCGCGACTGGCGCTCGATAAGATAACATCCAAGGAAGTGTTTATAAAGAACAGTATTCCCGTCCCTGCATATATAGTATTCGAAAAAAATATTTATTCTATAGATGATGCCGATAGCTTAGGATACCCGCTTGTTGTCAAACCGCAGTTCGAAGGATCGAGCATAGGCCTGTCGATAGTCAGGGAGGAAAAGCTGCTGAAAGGATCCCTGGATAAAGCATTTCAATATGGCGACAGGCTTCTCCTGGAACGATATATAGAGGGCAGGGAGCTTACGGTGGGCATACTGGAAAATAAGGCATTGCCTGTTATAGAGATCGTAACAAGAAATAAAGTTTATGATTATGAAGCGAAGTACAAAAATGCGGATACTGAATATCTTGTTCCCGCCAAGATAAATAAAGATGCCTATGAAAGAGCCTCGCTGCTTGGTGTGATGGCCCACAAGGCATTGGGCTGCAATTCTTTTTCTAGGGTCGACATAATGATGAAGGAAAACGGGGATATGTTCGTATTGGAAGTGAACACCATACCGGGCATGACCGAGCGCAGCCTTCTCCCGAAAGCAGCGGAAGCTATAGGTTTGCGTTTTAGCGATCTTTGTGTTAAAATTCTTGAAAACGCCTTATCAAAAGCAGGAAAGTAGCCATGGGGAAGCAGAAAAAAATAAATAAAAAGATCAAGATACCCAAAGTACTTGAAGGGGCGATGGAGTATCTCGCTAAAAGGCTGACCGTTATAGCTGTGTTGGTAGTATCTTTAATATTGGCCTGGGTCCTTATAAAGGCCTTCCTTGAAAAGAGCGACTATTTCAGGCTAAGCGCAGTCGATATAAAGGGCGCGTCGGAGGCAAGCCTCATGGCCCTTAAGAACGATATATTGCGGCAGTATAAAGATAAGAACATCTTCATTGTAGATATAAAAGCTATAGCCACGGGCCTTGAGCCTAAATATCCGGACGCAAAAGAGATAACGGTAAGGCGTGTATTGCCGGATAAGCTGCTGATATCCATGGATTTTCGTAAACCGGTCGCGCTTCTAAGTAATGGCCAGTCGTACCCGATAGACAGGGAAGGCGTGATACTGGTCAATATAAATTCCATGAAACTTAACAACCTCCCGGTCATAAAAGGGATCGACCCCAGGCTTGCCGGAAAGCCCCACAAGAAAAACAGGTCTCGAAACCTGCTGATAGCGCTGGGCCTGCTCGATGAGATAAAGAAGACCAGATTCCTGGAAAAATATAACGTGCGGCTCATAGATGCCGGTGACATAAAAAGCCTGTCTTTTTCCCTTGGCGACGGCGGACCTGTTATAATAATAGGATATGAAGGGTTCAAGGAGCGCCTGGATGTTTTGAAAGATACGCTGCGCGACCCGCGGCTTGCGCTGGAGAGAATAAATTATATAGACATAAGATTTAAGGATGTGGCGATAAGCCCAAAATAAAAAAAATGACCAAACCAATTATAGTAACAGGCCTTGACATCAGTTCATCAAAAATTTCTGCGGTAGCGGCAGCCGTTTATGGAAGAGACGGCTTTAATATCCTCGCTTATGAAAGCCAGCCATCAAAGGGGATCAACAGGGGAGTATTCGTGGATATTTCAGAAGCGTCTAATTCCACCGCAAGGGTTTTGGACAAACTTGGCGCCAAGCTGGGCAGGCGGCCAGACAACATCTATGCCAATATAAGCGGCGAGTCAATAAGCGGCGAAAAATCAAAAGGCATGATCCCGCTTTCTTCCAGGGGCCGCGAGGTCACCAATTCAGATATCTTGAAATGCATAAATGCGGCAAGCACCATAAGGCTGACCTTCGACAGGGAGGTTATACACAAGATCGTCCTTAATTTTTCCATCGATGACCAGCCTGCCGTAAAAAATGCTTTCGGGCTGTATGCATCCCGCCTGTACTGTGAAATGTATATGATGACGGCCAACCTCAATCATATCCAGAATATATATAAATGCGTTAACGATGCAGGATATGACCTGGAAGAAGTATGTTACTCGGGAATAGCGGATGGCTCAAGCCTGCTGGAAGATGCGTGTAAAGAGGAAGGAGCGGTCCTTATAGATATGGGCGCTTCCCTTACGGAATTTTCCGTGTTTTCAGCAGGGGCATTGACCTATCTGGACGTGATCGGCGCGGGAGCCAAGGATGTAAAAGTTCCCTTGAAAGAAGACGCCGAATTTGAAAAAATAACATCCCGTCTCAAATCCGATATTGAGGAATTTTTAAAAAAGGGAGGCAGTATAAAATCCATCATCATTACGGGGGGGCTCTCATTTTCGGAAGGGACTGCCGAGATCCTCGAAGAACGCCTTGGATTTCCCGTTAAGATGGGTATCGTAAAAAATATACAGGGAAATATATCAAGCACAGACAGCCTTCGCGCCGTTACGGCAATAGGGCTGGCCAGGTATGCCGCTTTAAATTTGCAGCCTAAAACGGCCCAGGCCAGGAACATAGCCCAAAATATATCAAACAAGGTAGTGGAGATATTCAACAACTACTTCTAAAGAGGTATGGATATACCTTATTTCAGGGAAAAAAGGCATTTTATAAGGCACCCTATCTGCTATCCGCTTGAATTCGAGCACGCCCCCAAAAAGATAGTTGAAAGGACCAGTACTTTGAATGTAAGCCAGGGCGGGCTTCTTTTTTTGTCCAAGCATGCCCTGAAACGGGGCGAGGCTATTGTATTGAAAATGCCTATGCAGAATAAAATGTTCAAGGTCAACGCCAGGGTTATGCATGTCACAAAAGATGCGGATAACCCTAAACTATACGACATAGGCGTTGCATTTTATCGCTATTCCGACGCCTTCAAGGTAAAATTGATAGAGCAGCTATATCTTATAGATGAATACCGGATATTGCGTTCATTGCAGCTGGGGCAGGAGATAAGCATGGAGAAGGCCTCAGAAGAATGGATCAGGCGATATTCCAGGAGATTTGCAAGGTTATACTGGTGAGGAAATGAAGTACTTCAATGTCGACAGGTTTAAGTGTGTAAGGTGCGGCGCATGTATTGCCGTTTGCCCGATAAAGATCATTAAAATGGACGCGCAGACCCGCATCCCGGCAATGGTCAACAGGGGAGACAAGATATGCATAAGGTGCGGCCACTGTATCACTGTTTGTCCCCACAGGGCAGTATCTATTTATCATATGCGCGCGGAAAGTCACCACCCGCTCAGGCATGATTGGCGGCTTTCGCCGGAAAAAATAGAGCAGCTTTTAAAGGGGAGAAGGTCGATACGTAATTACAAAAATGAGGCTGTGGACAGGGAGAAACTGAAAAAAGTAATAGATATAGCGCGTTATGCTCCGTCGGGAGTTAACAGGCAGCCTGTCCGATGGGAGATCGTCTATTATAAAGACAGGGTCCGGCGCCTTTCTGAGGCGGTCATTAACTGGATGCGTTTCCAGGTGTCCATAGATTCTCCTCTTGCGAAATCATACCGTATGAAACGTATGATAGCTGCCTGGGAGAACGGCAATGACTGGATCTGCCGCAGCGCGCCCCACGTTGTTATAGTATATGCGCCAAAAAGCGACATGATCGCGGCGCAAGATTCCACGATAGCCCTTACCTATTTTGAGATCGCCGCAGCATCGATGCATCTCGGCACCTGCTGGGCAGGTTACCTGGTTATGGCCATAAACATGAGCCCTGAAGTGCGAAAGTTCGTATTTTTATCGAGCAGGATGGCTTGTTTTGGCGCCATGATGGTGGGATATCCAAGATTTAATTATCACCGCATCCCTATCCGCAATAAGCCGCATATCATATGGCGATGAAAGAGGCGCCCGTCATGCGCCGGATAATTTTTCTTTTATTTTTATCATTGTTTTATCCCGCATGCTTAAACGCAGAAAGCCATAAGGAGGCAGACATGAAAATTACCAGCCCTTCATTTGAAAATAATTCCAATATACCCTCCGAATTTACGTGTGAAGGCAGCGATACGAGCCCCGGGCTTGTCATTGAGAATATCCCGGCGGGCGCAAAGAGCCTTGCGTTGATAGTGGACGATCCCGATGCGCCCGGTAAGACCTGGGTACATTGGGTAGTGTATGATATACCCGTTACAAATAAAATAGATGAAGGCAGTATCCCCGGTAAACAGGGCATAAACGATTTTGACAGGAAAGATTGGGGAGGGCCTTGCCCGCCTTCAGGTACCCATCGCTATTATTTTAAGATATACGCACTGGATAAGATGCTAGGCCTTGACGAAGGGATCGATAAGAGGACCCTGGAAGAAGCAATGGAGGGTCATATCCTGGCCAAGACAGAGTTAATGGGTCTGTATAAAAAAAGTAAACGTTAGGAGGCGAACGTGGTAAAAAGAATAGTATCGTTATTCGGGATATTTTTTATAGTATTTGCCGTATCCGCTTTCCCGGCGCGCTGTCAGGACGGTACCGGCGCTGTTACTAAGGTTGTTGAAGGTAACGTGGTGTCGGTCGATCCCCAGGGTTCCAGCATCGTGGTTAAAACATACAGGAATACCGTATTTTCGGTTCCGTCTGACGCAAAACTGACAAACCCGGATGGCTTTGACATACAGCTGTCAGATATAGACCCGGGAAATTACGTTACGGTAGAATATTATGACAGCGGTACCGGAGAGCATATCGCGAAGAATATCAATGTCGAATATAAAAGCTAGGCTAAAAGGAATAGCGGTCCTATCCGCAGCAGCTGTTTTTACCGGCCAGCTTATTTTTGCCCAGGATGAGACCGAGTATAAAAAATTTAAGCTCGAAGACGCTTCCTGCGATGTAGGCATACGTTATATAAAGACGCAGAAAGGTATGACCGTCGGAGTTTCAGCCATTGCTACAGGTAAAGGAGCTGAGTTCCGGAAGTGGAAGGTATCCGATATAAAGCTGCGTATCGGCGGCGGCAGGTTCAGGCCCGATAGGAGCGGTAAATTTTACGTAACAGAGGAATCGCTCTTCAGGGTGCCGGGCGCTATCGCTATAGCCGCGCTTGCGGCCGTGGGTGATTATTCCGGCTCAAGCTTCGAGAATACCGTGTCAAGATTAGGCGCTGCATTAGGCATGGGCCTCATCGCCCTTCAGGCCAAGGGAGAAATAGGCGGCGAGAGATGCATTTTCTATATACCCGAAGAGACTGTGGAAAGAATAGAAGAAGGGCGGGACAGTATAGATATCATTGTGGAAAACGAAGATCAACATCTTAAAGATGAAATAAAAATAGGCCTTTTGAAAAACGCCGGGGATCCCGCAAAAAAATATAATTTTGAACAGATGAATGCGGATGAGCTTTCGGGCAGGATGGATGATCTTAAAAAAGAGATAATCGCGCTCGAGCAGGAACAATCCGTTTATAAATACGGGCGTGACCCGGAGTATGATGCCATACAAAAGAAAATAGAGAAGGCGGAAACAGAGCGGGGCATTGCTTATAAAATATGGTTTGAAAAACAAGATGGACGAAATAAGATATAGCAATAAACAGGTTGAACAATTGCAGGAATACGAAGCGCTGTGCAAGCGCTGCGGCAAGTGCTGCGGCGCGGGTACCTCAGAACCGTGCTCGAACCTTGTTAAGGATCATGATGGAAAATTTTATTGTAAATCCTATCAAAACCGGCTTGGGATGCAAAGCACGGTTTCAGGGCGCACATTTACCTGTGTTGATATCAGGGATGTCCTTGCAAAAGGCCTTCCCCACGAAGGCTGCGGTTATATAGCCTCTTATACTTGACTTTTCCCCTCATTTATGTTATCTTATCCCCTCATTAAATCCCTATGGTCGCAGACAACTTAAAGAACGTAACGCTAAGGATATCAAGGTGTTGTGAAAAGGCTGGCCGGCCCATTACAAGTGTAAAACTGATATGTGTCACAAAAACGGCTGGTATCGAACAGATCAACGAAGTTATCGGCTGTGGTTGCGTGGACATTGGCGAAAACAGGGTACAGGATGCCATTGTTAAGTATAACGCTATAGGCGACAAGGCAATATGGCACCTTATAGGCCATCTTCAGACGAACAAGGTTAAAGACGCTGTAAAGATATTTTCGCTTATACATTCCGTTGATAGCATTCATCTTGCTAAAGAGATATCAAAAGAAGCCGGTAAGATAAACAAGAAGCAGGATATCCTGATCCAGGTCAACACATCAGGCGAAAAAAGCAAATTCGGTTTAACTCCGGGGGAAGCGGATACATTTTTTAATGAAGTCACTTTATATCCTAATATTAATATATTAGGATTAATGACGATCGCCCCCGAAGTTTCCGACCCTGAAACAGTGAGGCCGTATTTTCGCAGGCTAAGAGAGATCAGGGACGGGATCGGCAGTAAGCTGCAAGTTTTATCCATGGGTATGACCAATGATTTCGAGGTTGCCATAGAAGAAGGGGCAACCATGGTAAGGATAGGAAGGGCGGTGTTTGAAAATGATCGATAAGAAGATAGGCATTATAGGCTGCGGCAATATGGGCGAAGCCCTTCTTAGCAGGCTGACGGGGGTGTTGAAAAAAAGCACATCCATAATGGTCAGCGAACTAGATGCCAAAAGGCGCGATTATCTTCAGGACAAATACAAGATGATAATCGGGATAGATAATAATGCAGTGGTAAAATTTGCCGATATCATAATAATCGCTGTAAAGCCAAAAGATTTTGACGATCTGCTTACCGGAGAACTATGCTGCGGTGTTTCGAAGGATAAATTAGTGATATCCATAGCGGCCGGGATCACCACAAAATATATTGAAAAACTTATAGGGAAAGACATACCTGTCATAAGGGCAATGCCCAACATGGGCGCCTTAATAGGCCAGGCAGTATCGAGCTTGAGCGGCGGGACTTCGGCTAATGAAGGGCATATGAGATCAGCCAAAGAGATATTTTCGCTGATAGGGGATGTAGTTGAAGTCGATGAAAAACTTGTCGATGCCGTTACCGCTGTCAGCGGAAGCGGCCCTGCTTATTTCTTTTATTTCATAGAATCGATCCTTGAAGCAGCCGGGGAGCTTGACCTGCCAAAAGATGTTGCCAGGGAACTTGTTGTAAAGACCGCCCTTGGGAGCGTTAAGCTGCTGATCGAGCTCAGAGAAGACGCCGGGGCCCTGCGAAAAAAGGTTGCTTCAAAAGGTGGAACAACGGAGGCAGCGCTCAAGGTTTTTGAAAGCAAAAAAGTCAAGCAGGCGATCAAGGCCGCTGTAAAGGAAGCCTGTAAACGTTCCAAGAAGCTATCGGAGGGGAAATAGATATGTTCGTAGTGGGAAATTTTATAATGGCGATAGCCACCATAATAGATTACACCCTTACTATCGCAAACTGGCTGATAATCATACGGGCGTTGATCAGCTGGGTGAATCCCGATCCGTATAATGTGATAGTGCAGTTTTTGTATAAGACTACAGAGCCGTTATTGGCGCCGTTCAAGAGGATACTGCCGCCCTATTCATTAGGAATTGACATATCGCCTATATTTGCGCTTTTGGCAATATGGTTCTTAAAATTATTTTTAGTCAAGACGCTATATGGTATAGCATTAAGGTTAGGATAGAGAGAGGATCATGGCCGGAAAGATAGGTATTATTGGAGGAAGCGGTTTTTATCACATCGACGGCATAAAAAACATCAAAAAGGTCGTGGTAAAGACCCCGTTCGGCAAGCCTTCAAGCGAATTTGTTACCGGGACGCTTGAGAAGAAAGAAGTCGTATTTTTGGCAAGGCATGACAAGGGGCACAGGATACTTCCCAGTGAAATAAATTACCGCGCAAACATCTATGGCATGAAGAAGCTGGGGGTAGAGCGTATTGTATCCGTATCCGCCTGCGGAAGCCTCAAGGAGGAGTTGAAGCCGCTCGACATAGTGATACCCTTGCAGTTCGTCGATCGTACAAATTATGGCCGCCAGATGACATTCTTTGGATCGGGTATAGTGGCGCATATCGCATTTGCCGAACCCGTATGCCCGCATTTATCGAAAGCGCTGTACGAAGCAGGCATGGCCGAAAAAGCGAACATGCATCTCGGCGGTACGTATCTTAACATGGAAGGCCCGCAGTTCTCTACCAAAGCCGAATCCTACCTCTACAGGTCATGGGGGATGGATATAATCGGCATGACCAATTTAGCCGAGGCCAAACTCGCCAGGGAGGCTGAGATCTGCTACTCGACGTTAGCCTGTATTACCGATTATGACTGTTGGCACATGGACCAGTCAGTGGAGTCCGTAACCATAGATATGATAATCCAGAATCTTTGTAAAAATGTCGACAAGGCAAAAGGAATAGTGAAAAGGGTCTTGGGTAAACTTGACGAGGAAAGGACGTGTGTTTGTTCCTCCGCCCTCAAGGACTCGATAGTCACCGTTCCTGATGCCATACCGGGAAAGGTCAAAAAGGACCTGGATCTGATAATTGGAAAATACATTAAATAAAATGGAATATAAGCATACATTAAATTTACCTAAGACGGATTTTCCGATGAAGGCGGACCTGCCTAACAGGGAGCCCAAGTTCATAAAACATTGGCAGGACATGGGCCTTTATGAGAAATTGCGCAAGCTTTATAAAGGCAAAAAGAAATTCATCCTTCATGACGGGCCTCCTTACGCGAACGGCAATATCCATATGGGCCATGCCCTTAATAAGATACTTAAGGACATAGTCGTGCGATATGCGACTATGCGCGGGTTCGATTCGCCTTATATACCGGGATGGGATTGCCACGGCCTTCCGGTCGAACATCAGCTGTTCAAGGAATTAAAGATAACAAAGTATGAGATAGACCAGGTAAAATTCAGGAAACAGGCATATGATTATGCCATGAAGTATGTTGCGATCCAGCGTGACCAATTCAAGCGGCTGGGGATCATGGGTGATTGGGAAAGGCCGTACCTGACCCTTTCAAAGGATTATGAAGCCAAGATAGTGAGGTCCTTCGGGCGCTTGGTGGAGAAGGGATACGTATATAAGGACCTGAAACCGGTTAATTGGTGCTCTACATGTGAAACCGCTTTGGCTGAAGCGGAAGTCGAGTATGAGAATAAAACCTCACCATCGATCTATGTTAAATTTGATGTCATACCCAATACTCAATGCCCAATACACAATGCTAGTTTTGTAATATGGACCACGACACCCTGGACGCTATTAGCTAATGTTGCTATAGCGGTGCATCCTGATGCCGAATACGTATTTGTTGAAACGGGAAGATCCGAGACCAGTGGTTTAGAGCCCGGCACATTAATAATGGCAAGGGCGCTTCTCGAAACCGCTATGGAAAAATTTGGCATTAAAAATTACAAGATAATAAAGTCCGTTAAAGGTAAGGACCTGGAAGGGGCAGAGACAAGGCATCCGTTCATAGACAGGACATCAAGGGTAGTTCTTGCCGCTTATGTTTCCATGGAAGACGGGACTGGTTGTGTACATACCGCGCCTGGCCATGGACAGGAAGACTATATGACAGGCAAGCGTTATAACCTGCCTACAATAATGCCGGTAGATCCAAAGGGCAGGTTCGATAAGACATGCGGTGAATTCAGCGGGATGGATGTCATCAAAGCTAATAAGCCTATCCTTGAAAAATTAAATTCTCTTAAGAAACTGCTCCACGAAGAAGGGGTAACGCATTCATATCCACATTGTTGGCGTTGCAAAAAGCCGATCATCTTCAGGGCTACAGAACAGTATTTTTTGAGGATAGACCATAAAGACCTGAGAAAGCGTATGCTTAAGGCTATTTCGTCTGATGTAAAGTGGGTCCCGGAAGTTGGGGAGGCGAGGATCTCATCAATGGTCGAGAACAGGCCGGATTGGTGCCTTTCGCGCCAGAGATATTGGGGTGTCCCTATAATAGCTTTTTACTGCATGGAATGCAACGAGGTCCTCCTGGACGCAAATGTCATAGAATACGTGGCGTCTCTTTTTGAAAAGGACGGCGCAGATGCCTGGTTTATAAATAAAGAAGAGGACCTGATGCCCAAAGGGACCAGGTGTAAAAAATGCGGCGGTTCCAGGTTCAGGAAAGAGACCGATATCCTTGACGTATGGTTCGATTCGGGTATAAGCCATCAGGTGGTGTTAAAGAACAACAAGGATATGGATTATCCATGCGAGCTTTATCTCGAAGGCTCTGACCAGCACAGGGGATGGTTCCAGTCCGCGCTTATTACAGCTATGGGTATAGATGAAAGGCCGCCGTATAAAAGCGTGCTTACGCATGGTTTCGTGGTTGATGGCGATGGCAAGAAGATGTCAAAGTCCCTCGGCAATGTCATTACCCCGGAAGAAGTAATGAAGAAGTATGGCGCGGATATATTAAGATTGTGGGTAGCCTCCAGCGACTATTCAGAAGACGTAAGGATGTCTGGGGAGATCCTTACGCGCCTGGCAGACGCTTACAGAAAGATACGCAATACCTATAAGTACCTTTTAAGTAACCTTTATGACTATGATCCGGATAAGGACAAGGTCGACTACAAAGACATGCTTGACATCGACAGGTGGATCTTAAGCGAGATCGCGGTGCTTGTAAAAGATACGGCGCGTAATTACGAGACGTACGAGTTCCACAAGGTTTACCGCGATGTATATAATTTCTGCGTTAACGAAGTGTCGTCCATATATTTGGATGTTTTGAAGGACAGGATGTACACATTCGCGAAGTCATCCCCGGAAAGACGGTCCGGCCAGACTGCAATGTTCGAGGTATTGTCCATCCTGCTAAAAATAATGGCGCCTCTTCTCGCGGTCACTACGGATGAAGCATGGGGTTATTTTTCCATGAAAGATAAAAAAGAATCTGTCCATCTTGAATCATGGCCCGATGAAAAGAACTGCGAGAAATGGGTCGATAAAGCATTGCAGGAGAAATGGGCGGTGCTTGCCGGTATCAGGGAAGAGGTCATGAAAAAGATAGAAGATAAGCGCCAGGCAGGCCTTATAGGCTCAAGTCTCGAAGCCGCTGTAACGATAACTGCGAATGATGAAAAGGTGATGAAGCTTCTGAAGGAGTATGAAGGATCCTTAAGATATCTGTTTATAGTTTCGCAAGCTCAATTAAAGGAAGGCCAGTATGATATACTGGTTGAAAAGGCGAAAGGTGGCAAATGTTCAAGATGCTGGAACTATAGTGAAATGGTAGGCATGGATAAGGCCCATCCTACACTCTGTGAAAGATGCATAAAGAATATTCAGGAAGGAGTAAAGCTAGCATGAAAAAAAAGAAGAAGATGGTGATAAAAAAGAAAGCCGCGAAAGTATCAAAGGTGAAAGTAAAAAAATCTGAAAAAGAACCCGCGGAAAAAAAGTTCAAGATAAAGAGGCTGCCAAGAAAGCTCCTTAAAAAATATAAAGAGCTCCTTTTGAAGGAACGCGAGAAAATAGGAGGAGGGTTAAATCATATAACCCAGGACACGCTTAAGACCTCGCAAAGGGACGCTTCAGGAGACCTGTCGGGTTATTCTTTCCACATGGCGGACATGGCCAGCGACAATTATGAAGTTGAATTCTCTTTGGGAAGGGCCAGTGATGAACAGAACATCCTTTATTCTGTCGATGAAGCGCTAAAACGCATACAAGACGGGACATACGGCAGCTGCACACAATGCGGGAAGCAGATACCGAAAAAACGCCTTGATGCTTTACCACATACGGAACTTTGCATCGCCTGTCAGTCTAAGAATGAAGGCAAATGACCTGCCTGATTCTGATAGCGTCGCTCGTTATCATTATTGACAGATTTGCTAAATTCCTGGTATTTAACAATCTGCTCGAAGGGCAATCCATAGGGGTCGTACCTAAGATTTTTCATATTACACTGGTGTTAAATACCGGTGCCGCTTTCGGCCTGTTCAAAGAAGGAAACCAGTTTTTCATAGTATCCTCTTTTATCGTGGCCGCATTGATATTCCTTTATGTTATTTTTGATAAAGAGAAGGATGTCTTAAAGCTAAGCGCGTTAGGATTGATCCTCGGCGGCGCGATAGGCAATCTTATCGACCGTTTATTGTTCGGTTATATAATAGACTTTTTGGATCTCAGGGTCTGGCCGGTATTCAACATAGCCGATTCGGCCATAACCGTAGGTTCGGTGTTGTTGCTTTTAAGGCTGTTTCTGCCCAAAAAATGTTATACTCAATAGCGTTTTTTATATTTTCACTTATCTATCTGCCAACCCTTATCTTTAAGGGCAAGTTTCACGCTGATCTTGGCCAAAGGTTCGCCAGGTTTGACAAGATGACCGAAAGGGCCCTTCTTTCGGGTAACGGGCGGATATGGATACAGGCGGTAAGCGTCGGCGAAGTAGCGCTTTGCAGAAGCCTCATACCTGCTTTAAAAGAAAAATTTCCGGATCGGGACATAGTGATCTCTACTATTACAAAGGCAGGTAATGACCTGGCGAAAAAGATCTTCGTGCGGGATGCGATAGTAATATATTTTCCCCTGGATTTCAGGTTTATTGTCAGGAAGGCGATAAATATCGTCAAGCCGGCATTGTACATAATGATAGAAACGGAGATATGGCCGAATCTGTTAAGAGAGCTTTCAGCCGCCGGTGTTCCGGCTGCGCTGATCAACGGCAGGATCTCGGACCGCTCCATAGGCAAGTACAGGATAGTGAAGCCGTTTTTGAAAAAAACTCTGGAGCATATCAATGTTTTCTGCATGCAAGATAAGATCGACGCTGAAAGGATATTGGAACTGGGCGCCCCCGCGGAAAGGGTCAAGATAACGGGAAATATGAAATTTGATATTAGTATGCCGGCAGAAATAAAAAACGCCGATGCAATACGCTCTTCGATCGGGTTAAAAGCAGGCGAAGATCTATTGGTGGCAGGCAGCACTCATGAAGGCGAAGAAGATACCGTCCTTGATGTATTCAAAAGGATCTCCCCCGATCTTCCAAAGCTAAGGTTGCTTATAGCCCCACGCCATATTAACAGATCTGCCGATATCGAGAAGCTGATAAAGAGCAAGGGCTTAGAGTACGTCAAATTTTCTTCTCTCAACGCAGTACGCCCGACGCCCGACGCCCGACAAATAATATTGCTCGACACCATAGGCCATCTGAACGAGATGTATTCGATCGCTACCATTGTCTTCATAGGCGGCAGCCTTGTAAAATACGGGGGCCACAACCCTATAGAGCCGGCGTATTTTGGCAAGGCCATACTTTTTGGGCCGCATATGTTTAATTTTAAATATATTACAGGTGTTTTTTTGAAAAATAAGGCAGCGATACAGGCCCATGATAAAGAAGGCCTGGAAAAGGAATGCAGGCGCGTGCTGAAAGACGCCGGGGCCAGGGATGCCTTGGGAAAGAACGCAAAGAATTCCATAGCCGAGAACAGCGGCGCTTCAGATAAAAATATTTTGGAAATAACCGGGATCTTGAAATGAAGGATTTTGCATACTCCCTGATGACAGATAAAAAGAAAGGCCATGTTTATGATCTTTTAAAGTTTATGCTGTCTATCTGTTCTTTTTTTTACGGCCTTGCTATATATGCCAGAGGGATCTTTTACAAAACCGGTATATTCAAGACGCGTAAGGCCCCGCTTAAGGTGATAAGCGTAGGCAACATAACTTTAGGGGGGACAGGAAAGACGCCTTTTGTAGTAACGCTTTGCCAGATACTGGAGAATGAGCTTAGAAAAAACGTATGCGTCCTGATACGCGGATATGGTTGGGACGAACAGGCAATGCTTAAAAATAAGCTTACTGACATACCCGTCCTGGTCGGCGAGGATAGGGCGCGCTCGGCGCTGAAGGCAGTCAAGCTTTACGGCAGCAATACAGCTGTCCTCGATGACGGATTCCAGCATTGGGAGCTTGGCCGGGATCTCGACATAGTCCTTGTCGATTCGAGAAATCCGTTCGGCAATTCCTGCTTGTTTCCCAGGGGCATATTGAGAGAGCCCAAGAGATCGCTGGAAAGGGCGGATATCATCGTTTTAACTAAAGCCGGAAGGGATGCGGGCGCCGCGGAAAAACTGAAGAATGAAATAAGTAAATTTAATAAAAACGCCGGGTTTCTGGAAGCTGCGCATGTCCCCACGCATTTTTATAACAGCAAGACCAGATGTACGCATGATATTGTATATATAAAAGGAAAGAGGGCGGTGCTTCTTTCCAGTATAGGCGATCCCGCTTATTTCGAGGAGACCGTTAAAGGTTTGGGCGCGGATATCGTAGAGCATATCAAGTTCCCCGATCATCATAATTATGGTAAGGGTGACGTGGAATATATCCTGAGAAGATGCAGTGAGCGAAGTTTTGATCTTGTGCTTACGACAGAGAAGGATATTGTAAAGCTGAGCCGTCTTGGATTGTACCTGGGTTCATATACAGTTTTGGTCCTGGCTATAAAATTGGAGATAATATCGGGAAAGGAGCTTCTGGTTGATAGACTTAATCGCCTCAATATTTATTAGAGGCTTAAATATACTTTTTCATTTTAGCCCGATAAGGGTGAACCTGTGGTTAGGCAGGTGCATAGGCTCGTTCGCTTTCGCCGTTAACCGGAAAAGGCGCGTTATAGCTTATGCCAATCTCAAGGCGGCATTTGCCGCGGAAAAGTCTCCCGCCGAGCTCCGCGCGATCACCAAAAGGGTATATATAAATCTTATCCAGAGTTTTACCGAAATACTGAGCCTTACGAAGGTCAGCAAAGCTTACGTGAATAAATATGTGGAAGTGGTGAACATGGATCGCATAGAAAATGCAGGCAGGTCCGGGCGCGGGACGATACTCCTTACGGCCCACTTCGGCGACTGGGAGTTGTCGAGCCTTGTAAGCGCGATGAAGGGTTTCCCGATAGCGGTGCTGGCGCGCGAGCAGAAGATGAAGAGGCTGAACGAACTTTTAAACCGCCTGAGGGAGTCCAAGGGCTGCAAGGTCGTCAGGAAAGGCATGTCGACCAAACTGATCTTCAGGGAACTTTATAAGAATAACATGGTAGGTATTTTGTCAGACCAGGATGCGGGAAGGGGCGGGACATTTGTAAACTTTTTCGGCCGGCCAACTTCGGCACACATAGGCCCGTTTGAAATAGCGAAACATACCGATTCGATAATACTGCCTAATTTTATCGTAAGGACCAATGGGCCGTTCCACAAACTGTATCTTGAAGAGTATATAGAGATGAAGGGTATAAATACGGAAGAGGGCATAAAAAACAGCCTTCAGAGATATATGTCGTTGCTGGAAAAATATATCAGGAAATATCCCGATCAATGGTTATGGCTCCATAAAAGATGGAAGTCCACCCCAAAAAGGACTATTCTCGTTTTAAGCGACGGCAAGGCGGGCCACCTGAACCAGTCGCTGGCCGTTGCGCATCAGATCCGCAGGGCAAGGATGACGCAGGGATACAAGATGGAGGATACGGCCGTTGTTACACTGAATGTCGAATACAAGAATAAGTTCAGCAGGCTATTATTGCTGCTTACGGCGCCGTTTGCAAGCTGGAGGTGCCATGGCCGCATGCGTTTAATGAGGTTCTGCTTAAAAGAAGATTCTTATAAAAACCTGATGAAGACATATGCGGAATTTATTGTTTCGTGCGGCTCAAGCCTTGCTCCCGTGAATATATTCATGAAACATGAGAACAACGCCAGGAACATCGTCATCATGAAACCCGGCATACCTTTTTGCACAAAGAAGTTCAATTTCATAATAGTCCCCAGGCACGATAATATGCGTATATGTAAGAATGTCGTTGTAACGGACCTTGCGCCAAATCTTGTCAGTGAGGAGGCGTTGCGCCTATCCGGGGAAAAGCTGAAAAATAGCATAAAGCCCGGGAAGGACAGGCGCATAGGCCTTCTGATAGGAGGCGATACCCCTGAATTCAGCCTTTCGGGCGACATTTTAGAGAAAGTACTGCAGCAGGTAACAGCATTTTGTGATTCAAACGATATGGATATGCTGGTGACCACTTCCCGGAGGACAAATAAGGAGCAGGAAAGAATAATAAAAAATACGCTTAAGGATAATCCAAGATGTAAGCTTCTTGTTATAGCCAATGAGAATAACCCCGAGGGGACCGTCGCCGGTATATTGGCATTGAGCGATCTGGCAGTTGTTTCGGGAGAATCGATCTCAATGATCTCAGAAGCTGTGAGCGCAGGCCGGAAGGTTGTGGTCTTCAATCTTGACGGAAGGGCCGGCGCCATTACAAAGCACGAACGTGTCGTGGACAACCTGAAAAGGGAAGGCTATCTCGGTATTGCGGATGCCCAGGACCTGGGAACAACCTTGGCGACTTTTTCAAAAAGCGCTTTATCCACAAAAAAGATAGATGATACCGAAAAAATTTATGAGGCCATGAGGGCGTTGATATAAATATGAATCCCGTTACATCTCTTAAGAATAATGGTGTAATGGGCAAAAGTATTAGGTATGGAATTGGAGATGTAACGGGATGAATATATTGCAGATATTGCCGTCGCTTGAATTCGGAGGCGTAGAGACCGGGACCATCGACCTTGCGAGGTACCTTGTCAGGAAAGGGCATAAGGCTATAGTTATCTCCGGAGGCGGAAAGCTCGTGAGAGAACTGGATAAGATCGGCGCCCGCCACTACACCCTGCCTGTGGGCAAGAAGTCCTTGTTCAATATGATCAGGATGGTCCGCGCCGTATCCGATATTATCAGGAATGAGGATATAGATATTGTACACGTCCGTTCGCGCGTTCCCGCGCTGATCGCGTTTATAGCCTCCAGAAGGACTAACCGCGTGTTTCTTACTACCGCGCACGGTTATTACAAAAAAAATTTTTTAAGCACAGTAATGGGGTGGGGCAGGTTCGTAATAGTCCCGTCAAACATAATCGCCAAGCACATGGTAAATGATTTTGGCGTTCCATATGAACGTATACGCTTTATACCTCGCGGCGTGGACCTGTCCAGGTTTAAATTCAGGGATCCCGATAAGTGGTCGAATAAAGGTTTTACCGTAGGAATGGTGTCAAGAATAACCCCTTTAAAAGGCCATGCTTATTTTATAAAAGCAGTATCCCTTTTAAACAGGAAAATACCGAATCTCAAAGTCATTATTGCGGGCAGCGCGCCGAAGGATAAATACAAGGAAGACCTGGACCTGCTGGTCAGGAGGCTGGGGCTTGCCAATACCATCGAGTTTTTAGGCGCGCAAGAAGATGTGCCGTCTATCATGAAGCAGCTTGATTGTCTTGTTTCCGCGACCATTACGCCGGAAGCGTTCGGCAGGTCTATAGTAGAAGCGCAGGCATCGGGTGTACCCGTCGTTTCAACCAGGGTGGGAGGCGTTGTCGATATAATAACGGACAACAAAACAGGCCTGTTTTG
>CAZHPY010000013.1:0-30166 GCA_964534705.1 uncultured Planctomycetia bacterium
CCTTATTTGCGAAACTGTCCGCTATATATTTCAAAGGGAATTCTTCGTTAAAAATATTTACATTGTGGTTATAGGCGCTATAGCGGGCTGTCTTATTCATCCGAATTTTCCAAATAATTTTATACCGGTATATCTGAATGGAATGTTGATGCCCTTACATATCGCGGCGGGCATAGATCTGGGTTTCAGCGGTGAGACAAAATCCCTCGGAGCAATAGCCGCTTTTGTAAGTAACTTTGCCGTATTTTTTATGCTTGCAATTATCCTATGGGGCCTGTTCATGCACAGGAAAAAAATAGGCTTCCCGAGCGCCGTCTGGTTTGTTATATGTGGTATATATCTGGTATTATCGTTATTTAGCGCGCGGTATTGGTTCCAGGTAAATACAATATTTTTTATTTCAGCGGCTTCTTATATGGGTGATATGTTAAAAGCGAAGGGGGAGGGAATTTTATCAGGGATCAAAAGATTGGCTGTTATTTGTCTTGTGGCCGCAATGCCTCTTCTTTTCTTTAATATGCGGCAGTTGGGATCTTTTATAAATTATTTTTCCGTGGTGAGCGCTGATTATGAAGATATCGGCAAGTGGATGGAGCGCAATATCCCGCGAGGGCAGACCATATATCATAGTTACTGGGACGATGCCTCCTATTTTATCTGCCTGAACCCAAAAAATAATTATATCAATATGAACGACCCTATTTATATGTATTATCTCTATCCTAAAGAATCGGCTCTTCTTGAGGATTTGAGCATGTGGAGGGTAGACAATCCGCATACGGCGCTTAGCAGGATTTTCAGGGTCAAATACGGGTATTTGCGCAAAACCGAGCCTCTATATCGCCAGATCACGGGCGATAAGCTGCATTTCAAGATCCTATATGAAAATGACAGCGGCGCCGTGTTCGAGATACAGTGAAAGAAGAAAGAGAAAGAAAGAGAAAATTTATTGAACTCATAAGATCTTTATGTTAAATTAGAACAAATACCGTTTTCGTTGATCAGCGGTTGCTTGTAACTCGTGAGGGGAGAATGGCATATGTTAAAACTATTGCTGTTTATTATTATTGTAACCGATATTTTTTTCATGAGCGCTTTTATGCCTTTAGTCTTTGCTCAGGGCCCGGAGGAAGAGCGGGAAGACGAAATAGCCGCGGCTGAAGAGATGCTGGACTCCATGCAGGGTACCGTAATGAGCATAAGCCCGGCCCTGCGCGTAATAGTCCTGAAGGGTGAAGAAGACAGTGAAATATATGAAATGTCGGTTAAGCGAAATGCCACGTTTTACGGAGAAGATTCACTCTCAGATATAGAGCCCGGCGACATGATCAGAGTTGATTATTATACGTTTAATGATAAGCGCATTGTGACTAATATTGTGATGGAAGAAAGGGTCTCCAAAGAAGAAACTCGCCCGACCCTGGGAAAGGTGCTGGGCGCTGACTGATCGATACAAGACTTATGTTCCTGTGAGGTTGTAGGTATGTCTTCTGAGATAACGGTATATTTAGTTACGGCTGCCATGAGTATAGCCATCGCGTTCCTGTTGGTATACTTTACTAATCTTTCTACCCGCGCAAGGATCAGTGCCGATAAAAAGAAGAGAGGTGAACAGCCGCCGCACGTGAGCGCCGTTTCTGATAAGCCTTTGAAAAAGGTTATATACAAGGAATTGGAAGGGCTTACGGGTTCCGAAGAACGTCAGGAGGTGATCACCGAGATCATGTCGGGTATCTTTGAAAAAGAGTTGGAAAAAAGGGTCGATCATCAGGTCAAAGATATAAGCGGCAAATACGAAAAGATCATCAAGGAGAAGACGCAGAATGAAGAAGTCGTGTGGAAAAAATACAAGAAAACACTTTCTGACAAGGAGGAGACAGAGGCGGTCATAAGGAACATAGCGGAAGGCCTGCTCGTGGTGGATAATAAAGGCAGGATCGTCATGATGAATCCTGCCGCGGAAAAACTTCTTGGAGTTTCTAAAAAAGACAGGATAGGCAAGTCTGTCCTGGATGATATCAAGGAAGAGCAATTGTTCTCTTTGGCAAAGGAAAACCATGAGGAAGACAAGAAGGAAATAGAGCTTGTATCCAAACACGATGAGACTAAAAAAGTATTGAGGGCAAGCACAGCCATCATAGAAAATGAGGAAGGCAAGACTATCGGTATGGTATCCGTCCTGAGCGATGTTACAAAACAGAAAAAACTGGACGAGTTGAAGTCAAGATTCGTTGCGAATGTGTCTCATGAATTGCGTACCCCGCTTGTTGCTATAGGGAAATCCATAGACCTTATCATTAATAAGACCGCTGGAGAACTTTCAAAAACCCAGGAGGAACTGCTTACAATAGCCGATCGCAATGTGAAGCGCCTGACGTTTCTCATAAACGACCTACTCGACCTTTCAAAGCTTGAGGCGGGCAAGGCGTCTATCAGGCGAGAGAGTGTAGCCATTGAGAGTATAGCCAGTGAATGTATCAAGGGCCTTGAGCCATGGGCCGGGACGAAATCCATCAGGATTGAAAAGGATATCGAGGAAGGGCTGCCTGATGTGGAGGCGGATCCTGACAGGATAACGCAGGTTTTCCATAACCTTCTAGGCAACTCCATTAAATTCACTCCCACGAACGGGGTTATTGTAGTGAGGATAAGGCTGCGCAAGGGTGATCTGCAGGTCCAGGTCAGCGTTGCCGATAATGGCATAGGCATATCCAAAGACGACCTTCCAAAGGTTTTTGATAAATTTTATCAGACAGGTGAGAGAGTTTCGACCGATATAAGCGGCACGGGGATCGGTTTATCGATAACGAAGGAAATCGTGGAGTTGCACGGTGGTAAGATCTGGGTGGAAAGCGAAAAAGGCAGGGGCGCTGAGTTTATCTTCACCCTGCCGTTGAAATCGTCGCATAAACCCTAAAGGGGGAAAAGTTTTATGGCTAAAGATATAAAGATTCTCATCGCGGATGATGAAGCCGATTTCAGGCAAGTCATGACGGTGTGGCTGGAGTCGAAAGGTTATTCTGTCATAACGGCGGCTAATGGTAAAGAGGCCCTCAAGCTGCTAAAAGATGAAAAGCCGAACATCGTCTTCCTTGATCTAAGGATGCCGTTTATGGACGGAAGCGAAACGATCAAGAAGATCAGGGAATTTGATAAAAATATTCCGGTCATAGTTATAAGTTCATATGTAAGCGATCTGCAGTTAAGGGAAGTGAGTAAAGCAGGTATCTCCGGGGTATTTAATAAATATGCCGACTTTGATAGCGGACTGGCGCTCCTGGAATCCGTTCTGAGGAGGCATAAAAAACTTAAAAAATAGCCCGATGCTTCGAGCTTTCCTCGTATAGTTTAAGGTACTTATCGGCCTCTTCTGTCTTGTTCTCAAGTTTTTTAAGTATAGCCATTTTTTTGTATACATCAGGAGTATGAAAAGGCGTCTCGAGACTCTTTGTAAGTGAGTCAAAAGATTCGCCGAAATGCCCCTGATAATAGAGCGTATCCGCGAGCAATTCCATGATTTTCGCCGCAAGCGGTTCAATGTCAATAAAGTCCGGTCCGATCCTGTCCAGGTATTCATGAGCCAGCATCTCCGCTTCTTTGAATTGTCCTAGTTGAACGTATGCCTGCGCCAGGAGGAATACGGCCTCGCTTCCCCGCGGTATTTTTTCTACCAAAGGTTTTAATAGATCAACAACCAGGAACGCCTCTCGTCTGGCCAATAAACCGGAGGCCATATTTACCTTTTCCGCGTAAGGGATGATAATAGTATCGTAGGTCTGGCGTGTATTTTTATAAGATCCGTCTTCTTTCTTGTACAGGTTTTCGTCGTATATGGGCGAATAAGGAAAGGACTTCGCGCCGGCCGCGCCGGAACCCTCTGCAACTTCATAAACCATAAAGGCGCTGTTCCTGAACACAGGCCTGAAATGCCTCAACTCCGTGTCGCTGAAATGCAGGCGGGACGCCATCGCTTTTTCAGATATATCCGGCACCGCCAGTCCAAGGTATCGCATCGAATCCTTGCCGTCCGTGATAAAGAATCCCCAGTCGTATACCAGATATCTCGCGCCATACTTTTTACAAAATTGGAATAAGGCCTTTTCATCCCTGCTATACATAGCAGTTATAAACTCCTCATATCTTTTGCGTATGGGAAGGTTCTCGAATTTCGGGTGCAGTATCTCCGGACGTCCGGTATTGAGCAATATCATGGGACTGACGTGGATATGCGCTACGATCGCGTCATCCGGCCGTGTATTGGAATCTATCCATTTGAATAATTCGCTATAACTCGATGGAGTAAACCTGCCTGATTCCACCGGGCTTAAAGTGAGGCCCAGCGAATTCAGGATGATCAAACCGCATAGTACATATTTCAGGTAATGCCTTCTGTCATTGAAAAACGCAAATCCGCATATCGCTATTGCCGCGAATGGAGCGGCTACAACAAGTATCCGTTTGGCCATTATGGACAGCAGAAAAAATATTATTGTCAGGCTGGCAATAAATATACCGGCCCCGGCGCTCCTTCTTTCTTTCCATAGAAGTATAAAAGAGCCGATCAACCCAAGAGGAAATACAAACCTTCCAAGCCACCATACTTCGCCTGGATCCGGAGTATTGAATGCCGATTCCCATAACTGACGCGCGCTGAAACTTAACAACGACGGATCATCCGGCTTCTTGAAGAAAAATTTTATTTTTTCCATAAACATATCAAAGACATGGGAATATGCCATATCAGAGCCGGATATTATCTTTAGGGCCCCTGTAGTCGCCGCGAATATGAATAATAGAAGGAGGGATCTTCTTAACATGCCTTTTACTTTCCTGCCTGAAAGATAGGCAAGCAAAATAGCATAAATGCCGCACATCAATAATGATGTCGCGAAACCGCTGGTATTTAGTACCGGTATTACCAGCCCCGCGGCGAATATCAGGAGGAAGGTATAGAAAAAATTTTTGAGAACCTCAGGTTTCGTCACATAGATCCAGCAGAAGAACGGGAGCATGCAGATATATATAAACTGATTAAAATGCCAGGACGACAGGCTGAATACGACGAGGACGCCAGAAGATATGCTTAATATCGGACGGGACCTGCCCTCGATCTGGAGGATTATAAATAGTATGCTGATCATCAGGAAGACAAGGGCGAAATCTTCGCGCAGAAACGATCCTGCTGCTGTGCGCAGGTAGCTGGCAGGGGTGGTCGCATAAAATAAAGCCGCTGCGAGAGCGAATATGTTATCCCCGCACAACCTTCTTGCGATCAGAAAAACCCCTATTATGACAAGGCTCGAAAAGAAGCAACTGGTTAATATCAAAAAAAGATTAAATGGCAGGCCGAAATTCGCTAACCTGTAAAGGAGCCCATAGAATAACTCCATCATCACCGTTTCATATTTAAATACGTTTATCTTTTCAGGATACTGGACGGCCGTGTCATTGCTTAGAATATCAAATGGGTTTGACTTGCTTTTTGCTGCTATATCAGCGTAACGATAGTGATAGGCCGCTTCAGCATAATATAGCGAACCGGGCGAAGAAGGCTGGAAGTGGTTGTTGTTCTCCACCTTGACGAACTTGTATAATGAAATGCCGAATACGAGGCAGATCACAGCGGCAAAAATTATAACCTGTTTTTTATTTGAAAGCATATCTTAATATATGCAGCGCCCGCTTTACCAGAAAAGGTACATCCTTTAGCTTGAAATATTTTTTTCTCAAAAGGCACATGATCCTCAGGACCTCTCCCTTAAATTTTATTTTGCTTCTGGCCCATCTAGTGACGCCTGGCAGGCTCATCATGAAGAGCCCCTCTTTTTGCCAGGATTCCCAGTTATTCTGGAATGTGCGGTCCAAAAGGCCGTATTTAAGCGCTATATCGTATAGCTTGCTGCCAGGATAGGGCGTCGTTATGGACCAGCCTATATAGTCAACGAGATTATTTTTTACGAGTTGCCGCGCGAACTTAAGAGTTTTGTTTGTCATTGCCGCGTCTTCGTAGGCTAATTTTCCATTCTCTTCCCACACGTTAAAAAGCATGAATAGGGCAAGTACTTTTATGTTGTACTTTTTCAGAAGCCCGCAGGTTGTCTCGACATCGCTCAAATTTATGCGTTTATTGATCCCGTCCAGCGTCTTCTGATTGCCGCTCTCGACGCCAAGGTGAACATACCAGCAGCCGGACTCCGCAAGTTCTCTGGCGAGCTCTTCGGTAAAGGGCGTAACCCGTAACTGTGTTTTCCAGGTTATTCCGAGGTTTCTTTTCTTTATCGAACGGCATATCTTCAACGCATGTTCCAGATTGCAGTTGAACTCGTCTGAATTATCAAATATCTCCCTGACGGAAAAATTATTTTTGAGGTACTCCATCTCGTCGACTATCTTTTCCGGATCACGCATGCGCACGACAGGCGTTGAGGATTTCCATACCCTGTTGGAACAGAAGGTGCATTCATAAGGGCAGCCGCGGGAAAAGAACATAGTCGCCTCGGGCCGCTGTTTGGACATATACCAGCCCTTGTATTCTTTTATATCGATAAGATCCCAGGCAGGGAAGGGTATCGCATCCAGCGGGGTTATGAATTTTTCAGGGGAGTTCAGGACATATCCATTTCCTTTTTTTACGCATATTCCCGGAATCTTTTCCAGTTCGGATCTATCTTTACCTTCGGATATGGATTTCACGATGCGATAAAGCGTCTCCTCGCCTTCGCCCACCACTGTGATATCCGCGCCGCTTTCCTTAAGTGTCTCGCGCGGAAGCGAAGTGGGATGAGCGCCGCCCATGACTACCACTAACGAAGGAAGGAGCCTCTTTGCTTCCCGTGCGAGCCTTGACGCGCCATAGGCCAGGGTCGTATAGAAAGATATGCCCAGAATATCAGGTTTAAATCCGGCTATCTCCTCAAGCGTCTTATCATAACCTTTTTTACAGCCGTCTATAATACCTATTTCCAGGCCGGGGATTTTTACGCGCAGATAGGATGCAAGGTAGAGTATGCCCATGGGGGGCCACATATTTTCTCCCAGTACCTCATACGGGGAATGAAGAAGAGATGGAGCAAAAACCAATAGGATTTTCATTTTATATAATTTGGTTAAGATTATATCAAATACAAAAAGTGTTCGCAACTTAATTTTTGAATTGACACATCAGGAAAATACATCTATATTATTATGCTATGTCCGAAGAAAAAGCGAACAAAAGCGCAAGATACCTGGCACTTTCCTATTTTACGGCATTCATCGGCGGATTTTGCGTAATGGTCATCGAGATCATTGCCGGCAGGTTGATTGCGCGCTACCTTGGAGTGTCGCTCTATACATGGACATCGGTTATCGGCGTAGTGCTTGCCGGTATTTCTTTGGGTAATTACATAGGAGGCAGGATCGCCGATATACTTCCTCCGCGAAGGACGCTTTGTCTGCTTTTCGTCGCGGCCTCGTCGAGCTGCGTTTTCATACCGGTTTTGAATAATATCTTTGGCAATGCGCCGGTGCTCGTACAATTCAGCTGGCCCATACGGATTGCCGCTCATGTCTGCATAATCTTCTTTCTGCCATCCTGCGCCTTGGGCACGATCAGTCCGGTGGTAGCCAAATTTGCTCTTGAACAGGGATTCAAAACCGGCCGGACTATCGGAAATATATACGCATGGGGAGCAGCCGGCAGTATAGCGGGAACGTTTGTAGCCGGATTCTTTCTTATCGCGATGATAGGCACTGTAGTGACGATATGGATAGTAGCCGGAATCCTTGCCTTAATGGCTTTATTCTATTCTAAAAGGGATATGGCGATACGCATATGGTTGTCGGCCTTTATATTGTTATGCATACTAAGCCATGCTCCTTTTGGATGGGCAAAGACGATAGCCGTTAACCTTTTTTTGGCTGAGCCGAAGACAGAAGATATTATTTATGAAAAAGACAGTCAATTTTCTTATGTAGCCGTAAATAGGGATAAGCTGAATCCGAGGATATATAATCTTAAATTAGACAGCCTGATACAGACTAAGATGAATATCGCTGAGCCGTTGAATCTTGCGGATGCCTATAAATGCCACAGCCTTTTTATAGGGATAGTGATGAACATTGGAATTTCAAAGGATGATCCGCGGGCATTAAATCTTGGAGGCGGAGGCTATTTTGTGCCGCGATATATAAAAAGCCGTTTTCCCAAAGGGCATGTGGTCGTTGTCGAGTTGGACCCGGTTGTTACCGATGCGGCCGCGCTTCTGGGGTTATCGGACAGGGACGGGATAGAAATACACCACATGGACGCGCGTAATTTTGTGGAGAATGCCGCGCTGAAAAACAGCGTAGCTCAAAACGGCGAATTTTTTGATTTCATATTAAGCGACGTTGTCACCGGTGGTATCGCGATCCCATACCATCTTACGACCTATGAATACAACGAAAAGGTGGCACGCATCCTTTCTCCCGGAGGGCTCTACGTGATCAATCTGATAGATACAGGGTCCTCTCCGCGGTTTCTTCGCGCGATGCTCGATACCTTAAAGATGACATTTAAGCATATTTATATATTTTCCACGGAGAGATATGAAGGTCCGGCTTCAGATACTTACGGAACATATGTAATAGTCGCTTCTCAAAAAGAGATCGCCAGGGATAAGATAAGCTCCGTTCGTGAATACGGCCGGTATTTGGATTTGGAAGAATTATGGCCGGCCGGAAGTTTCTCGACGGCGACCACGATCCTTACCGACGACTATGCGCCCGTTGACAATCTTCTGCTGGATGCGTTTCGCGCAAAGGGTAAATATATGACATACAGGAAAACGATCGATTTGGCCGCCCGGCTCATAAAGGAAAATAGACTGGATAAGGCATTGGCCCAATTTAAAAAGGCTATTGAGATAGACCCCGGTATAGCGATAGCCTATAATAATATCGCTTCAATAAAAGCCCGTCAGGGCAGATACGAAGAGGCCATACCTTATTATAAAAAAGCCGTTGAATTGGAGCCCGGTTTTATACAGGCTATGGTCGGGCTTGCTAATGCCCTGGACAGGGCAGGCCAGGCAGGTCAAAGAGAAGAGGCCATAACGATATTTTACAGGGTGATATCGATCGACCCCAGGCTGCCCGACGTATATGTCGGCTTAGGGAACGCGCTCTTCATGCAGGGAAGGATCGATGAGGCGATCAAGAATTACAACAAGGCGCTGGAGCTGGCGCCTGATCTGGAAGCGGCCCGCCGCAATCTCAATATAGCGATCAGGAAGAAGACCGAACGCAGATGAAGAAAAAAAACCTTATATTCCTGGTGCCCCTGGCTGCTGTATTGGTCGTAAACCTTTATCTTCGTTCATTCCCCATTTTTTTCCCCCAGCTGAAGGAGCAGGCTAAAAACATAATTAATGAGAGCATACGCCAACTGGCCGTACGCGATATCCAGCAGAAGTTCCCGCATTATTATCCCACGGCAAAGGACAGCATATTAAAATACAGGATAAAGGAATACAAAAACCAGAATAAAAAGGAAATGAAGGAGCAGCAAAGGAGTATATATAATCAACTAAAAGACAGGTACAAGGATAATACCGGCCAGACATATATTATGGAACTGGATTGCTGGCACTGGGGCAGGTATGTAGAGAACGTTGTTAAGCGCGGGCGGCCCGGCGACGAAACATTATTCGGCAAGGAGTGGGACAGGTTCATGCTGGCCCCAAACGGGTATTTCATCCAGTGGCAGCAGTTCCTGTATTATTTTTCCGCATACCTTTATAAATTTTTCACTCTCTTCAGGCCGGTGCAGTTATATGCATTTTTATTCTATCTGCCGTTATTTTTTACAGCCGTTTTCATCGTAGTCTTGTATCTCTTTACCTACCGTTATAGCGGCCACATAGGCGCCGTTATCAGTTGCTTCTTTGCCGGATTGGCGCCGATGTTCATACACCGTAGCTGCGCCGGATGGTTTGACAAGGACATCCTGAACCTGTTATTCCCCGTCCTGATCCTATGGACTTATATAAGAAGCAGTTGTGATATTCCCCTGAAAAAAAAGTTATTATGGATATCCTTTTCGTCGTTCTGGGTCGGCTTGTTTTGTTTTAACTGGACGCACTGGTGGTTTATATTTTTCATCATAATAATATATGAAATACTCTACCTGGCCTATCTTGCGGTCATCCTTTTTTATGCAAAGAAAGATGTGTTGAGATCGATCAAACAGCATGCCATATCCCTTATCTCGTTCCCGGCGCTCAGTTTTTTATTTATAATCGCCTTTTCCGGGTTTGAGCCCCTGCAGATATTGTTTAAGGAAACGCTGGGCGCGATCATGATCACGAAACCGCTCGTAGGGACCGTATGGCCGAACGTCCTTTACACTGTGGGGGAGCTGCAGAGAGCGGACCTGGCGCGCATTTCCGGATCCCTCGGAGGCGCATGGATATCCATCCCCGTCTTTGTTTGCACAGGCATTCTTCTTATACGGGCCTTGCTTTATAAACAATATGAAGAAGGCAAACGCGTTTCTATAATCATATTGGGTATATGGTTTTTTGTAATGCTCTTTGCCAGTTTCAAAGGAATAAGATTCGTTGTCTTTTTGATAATACCCCTCGGTATCTGTGCCGGATGGCTGGTTGATGAACTATATAAATATCTCTGGAAATATAAGAATTTGGTTGGTATCCTGCTGACCTCAATAGCATTGCTTGTCTGCGGCGGCATATATTTCAAGGTAGGCTACAGGTCTGCGGAGAATATGTATCCTCTCATAGACGATACATGGTACAAGGTCTTAAATATCGTCAAGGAAAAAACCCCGGAGGATACCATCCTGAATTCCTGGTGGGATTTTGGCGACTGGTTTAAGGTCATCGGAAGGCGCAGGGTGATATTTGACGGACAAAGCCAGGCCTATCCTCAGGCATACTGGATGGCAAAGGCGATTTTGTCTACAGACGAAAAAGAGGCGGTAGCGATATTGAGGATGCTGAACAACGGCGGCAATGCGGCGTACGATATAATACACGAGCATGTAAAGGATCCTCTTGAGGCGGTCCTGCTACTGGAGACGGTTATGATGTGCGACACTGATAAAGCAAAGAATATCCTGACAAATTACCTCGGGCCATTTAATACGCAGAAGGTGATGGCCCTGCTCTTTTCCAATCCTGCAAGGGCATGTTTCATAGTTGAAGACACAATGGTGCCTAAGATAGGCGCGATCTCCTATCTCGGGAACTGGGATTTTTCCAGGGTGTATATAGCGCAGAATTTTGCCGCCAAGGAGCGTGAAAAGATCACAGGCTCTTTGGTTAAACTGGGAAAAGACAGGCAGGTGATACAGAAGTATTATCAGGAAGTTTTTTTGATCAAGACCGGTAATCTGGATGATTGGCTCTCGAACAGGCTTCAGTTCTACAGCCCCGCCGCAAAAGGAAAAAAGAACGAAGACGCGATCTTGTTTGAGAACGGATTTATGTATAAACCAAAGGAAAAGGCGATCTATTCGAAAAACGGCCACATACCCAGGAGTCTTTTTATCTATGAAGACGGCGATATCAGGGAAATAATATACGAGAATGCTAATGTGGCATATTCCGCGCTAGTCTATCAGGAAGATGGGGACAATTATGGAGCTATCCTGCTTGACCGGGAGCTGGGCAAGAGCCTTTTCTCGCGCCTTTATTTCTTTAAAGGCAGGGGATTGAGGCATTTTAAATCTTTTATAGATGTTGAAGAGGGTAATAGGTTTATAAGGATGTATGATATAATATGGTAAGGAGGAGCCCGTGAAAGAGGAAGCAGCCCTGGATGTGGAGGTTTCTGTTGTCCTGCCATGTCTTAATGAAGAAAAAACGGTAGGGATTTGCGTAAAAAAGATCAAAGAGGTATTCGCGAAGGAGGATATCCGCGGCGAGATCATAGTGGTCGACAATGGCTCGGAAGATGACTCCGCGAAGATAGCGGCAAAAGAAGGCGCTATCGTCATCAGCGAAGCGCATAAGGGTTACGGCGCGGCCTACCTGAGGGGTTTAAGCGAGGCCAGGGGCAAGTATGTGATTATGGGAGACGCGGATAACTCGTACGACTTTTATGAAATACCGGATTTTCTGAAGCCCCTGAAAGAAGGATACGAATTTGTAATGGGTTCCAGGTTCAAGGGTAAGATACAAAAAGGCGCAATGAGTTGGTCCCACCGCTATATAGGCAATCCGATCCTTTCCGGGGTATGCAGGCTATTCTTCCGTACCAAACTTTCGGATATCCATTGCGGAATGCGCGCCCTGACCCGTGAGGCCTACAGGAAGATGAAGCTCAAGACTATGGGTATGGAGTTTGCCACAGAGATGGTGGTGGCCGCGTTGATGAACAACCTTAAAATATTTGAAGTGCCGATCCAGTATTATTTCAGGGAAGGCGAATCCAAATTAAAGCCCTTATACGATGCCTGGCGCCATACGAGATTTATGCTTCTTTATTGTCCGTTATGGCTTTATCTTATACCGGGGAGCATCGGTTTCCTGGCAGGCATAACGCTCTTACTGGCGCTGGCTAAAGGGCCGATATATTTTTTAGGGCGGCCGTGGGATCTTCATGTAATGGCATTCGCCAGCATGACGTCTATTCTTTCATATCAGATATTGAGCCTGGGGATATTCGCCCATACTTTCGCGTTGAAGCAGGGGTTCTTGAAATATGACAGCGTAACGCTCTTCTTCCAGCGTAATTTCAATCTTGAAAAAGGGTTGGCGCTGGGAGGCGCCATATTTCTGACCGGATTTATAATCCTGATCTTTATCTTTATAGATTGGTTTATGAAAAGTTTTGGGGCACTGTACCGCATAAGAGAGGCGATCCTGGCTATGACGCTTCTCGTCATCGGCATTCAGACGATGTTCTCGTCCTTTTTTATAAGCCTATTATTTCTGGAAAAGGAGATAAAGACCAACGGCCCATGTATATAGAGTCGAAACTTTATAAGCTGGCAAAGATACTGGTATTGGCTACGATACTCATCCTGGCCCTTGGCCTAAGGGCTTTCAACCCGAACTTTCCTTCTATCGGCTATCATAATTTAAATGAGAACGAATATCTGATCGCGGCGCAGGAGATGCAGAGGACGGGCAACTATTTTGCGGACAAGCTATATTGCCGCAATATATTTCAGCAAGAAAAGGATATCTTCCGCTACCAACCACCGCTCATTTCTTACCAGATACTGTTGTCGTGGAGGTTCTTGGACGAAAATCTATGGGGCCCACGACTTATAAATGTCTTATTTGGCGTGATGAGCGTGCTTGTGTTATATCTTATAGCCCTGGCCCTGTTCAAAGAAGAGACGCGGGCATTGTCGGCAAGCCTTTTATTGGCCATTATGCCGCTTGCCGTATTCTTTTCCAGGAATCTCCAGCCGGAAAGCCCTGGATTTTTCTTTATGGTTTTATCCAACCTTTTCTACCTGCGTTTCATAACATCCTTCAAGGGGCGCGATCTATTCATGAGCGGCCTATCCTTGTCCATGGCTTGCCTGTATAGCTTCAACTTTGTAATAGCCTTGATACCTTATATCCCGTCTTTTCCTCTAGGGAAGTATCTCAAAGACAAAAAAAATCTTGTAAAAGCCGCTTTTATCTTTTTTGTTTCACTGTCCCCGCTGATAGTAGAGGCGGTATGGCTGAAGAACCTCGGCCAGAACAGCCTTTTATTGCTGGAAAAGGTGAAGCCTCTTGATATATTTACCGCTAATTATTGGTTCGAGCACGGCAGGGCTATCTGGTGGTATGCGGCTAAAGAAAATTTTAGCATAATGTATGTAGTGCTTGCCCTGGCAGGAATAGTGGCCGCATTCTTTAAAAGGAAGGGCCTTTTAAACAGGTATCTGATGGGATGGGCTGCGGCACTTGTCATTTACGGTATGCTTTATTCCAAGTATATATTTGAAAATAATTTTTCACAGATGCCTTTTTTGCTCTTTGTGCCTATCTCGACGGTATATGCCGTCTCTTTGTTCTCGGGCCTGTTGAAAAAACGTTTTAAAAAGCAGCTTTTCCTGGTATGTATGCTGATTATTATATCCATCTCTATACCGTTCCTCTCCAATTCAATCGTAAGGATGTATGGCACGGCTTTTCTGGGTGCCGATGTCGCAGGTGAATCGCTGCGTGAATATACTTCGCCCAATGAACGTATTTTTTTGTCAGGACATATCCAGGGGTACGCGATATTGAGGTATAGCGGAAGGATGGGGGGGTGGGCAGGCGACTTAAATGATTTTAAAGAAAAGGAAAAAGAATTTGGTATAAGGTATGCCTGTTTCTATCCCATAGATAATCTCTTCCGGCTTAAGACGGAGAACGCGCCCCTTTTCTACTATATACAGGAAAACTATCATGTAAAAGAGGTTGGTTTGACGGAAGAGCCGCCGAGATTGTATTATATTATACTTGAGAGAGGAAAAGGTTGCGACCTGGAGGCCTCTTTAAAATCGCTCAGCGGCGTAAAGCAGATAAAAACGATTTACAAATCATTTGATAAATATGTTTTCTTTTATGTGATAAGGACCGTAGCGGCGGATTCCGGGAGTTCTTAGAACGGGACTGATGAAACCGTATGTATCGATAATAATACCGACAAAAAACGCCGGCGACAAATTTGATCTCGTCCTCAAGGGGATATTCGCGAGCAAGGCGCCTTTCAGCTATGAAGTCATCGTTGTAGATTCCGGGTCCACTGACGGCACGAAAGACCTGGTAAGGAGTTATTCCATCAAGCTTGTAGAGACAGACCCATCGTCTTTTAGTCATGGCGGTTCGCGTAATATCGGAGCGGATCTCGCCGAAGGGGATATTCTTGCTTACCTGAGCCAGGACGCGGTCCCTGAAAACAACGATTGGCTTACAAGCTTAACGGCCGGCTTTGAAGATCCAGAGGTAGCGGCCGTGTTCGGCCGCCAGATCCCCAACAAGGGCGCGTCCGCGCTTGAAGTATTTTTTCTGAACTATGTATATCCCGACCACAGGATAATCAAGGATTCGGTGGATCCGCGCAATTGCGCATTACAGGACATCCTTTTTTCCGATGTCTTTTCCGCCATTCGCAGATCCGAATGGCAGGTAAGCAGGTTCGATGAGGGCCTTATAATGAGCGAGGACCAGGCATGGTCCAAAAATATTCTTATGAAGAAGAAAAAGATAGTTTATGAACCCGCCGCCGCTGTTTATCACAGCCACGATTACACCATACGCAGACTGGTAATGAGGAACTTTGACAGCGGCCTTTCGCTCCAGGGTATCGTTAATGCTGCCCCGGGGAGAAACCTGCTGCTTGAAGGCAGATATATAAAAGCGCGATGTCGTATTTTTACAAAAATAAGCTGTACAGATATCTTATTATATTCCCCTTTTACGAATTTTTTCGATTATTGGGTTTTATGGCCGGCAGGTATAGTCGCTGGTTACCTCTGTGGTTAAAAAAGACACTTAGCGAGAACAAGGCGTACTGGCATAAGGAATAATAAAGGAAGAATGGCGCATTTCAAGGATTTTACAAGATATTCCGGTCAATTTTTGAAGAATGCATTATCGCGGGACAGGCTGAAATTTCTTATATTTTTTACAACCTCTCATTGTAATTGTCGTTGTCAGGCATGCTTTTACTGGCGCCGGCTGAACGGGCCGGACGATCTTTCAGTAGAGGAAATAGACAGGATATCCTCTTCCATAGGGGCCTTCAGGACGCTTTTATTATCGGGCGGCGAACCCTTTCTGCGTAAAGACCTGTTTGATATATGCCGTCCATTTATCGAGAATAATAAAATAACGGTTTTGGCAGTACCGACAAACGGAACGCTTCCCGATGAGGCCGCAGCGTTTTGCGGCCGGATCGTGGCGATGTACCCGCACCTTACTCTTTCACTTGCGGTTTCAGTTGATGGGCCGAGAGAGCTTCATGATTCCCTCAGAGGCGCAGAAGGCGTTTTTGACAAAGCTGCCGCAACGTTGAAGATGTTGTCGGAGTTAAAAAAGAGCCATAAAAAACTGGAGGTAGCGGTAAACACTGTTATTACGAACAGGAATATTGACCAGTTAGGGAAGTTTATGGACTTTGTATTTGATAATTTTGATATTGATTACCATGATTTTGAACTCATGCGAGGCGACTATAAAGATGAGAATCTGTCTCTTCCATCAGTCGATACGATAAAGAAAGCTCATGAGCTGATAATAAAGAACAGGTTGAAATATCTTAAGAGAAGAAAAGCAAATCCGCTTGAGCGGTTCGCGAATGTAAGCCTTCTTAATCTTTCTCAGTGCCTTAAGGAGCGTTTCCTGTCAAAAAGAAAACCGCTTTTTGTATGTTCTGCAGGAAGAAATATAGGCGTCATTGATGCGAACGGCGATGTCAGATTATGCGAACTCATGCCGCCGGTCGGGAATTTAAGAGACGCGGCCTATGATTTTTACGCGGTGTGGAATTCCGGCGCCGCCGATAAATTGAGGGAAAGGATATCAAAAAGTCATTGCGCTTGCACGCACGTATGTTTTATCAAATTGACCGCGTCAAGTTATTTTAGGACGCTTTTTTATCTCATATACAATTATCTAATGACTGGGCGGATCAAAAAATGTTTGACATAACGGTTGTAATACCGACCCATAACAGGGCGAGACTTCTCGGGAGAACTCTTGAGCTATTGAACGAACAGACGTATCCGCGCGACAGATACAGTGTTATTATTGTCGATGACGGCAGCACTGATGACACGGGGGATATTGTAAAGGCAGCCCGGGATAAGGCGGTTTATCAGCTAAAGTATATAAGGCAGGAACATAAGGGCCCCGCGGCCGCTCGCAATATGGGGATAAGGGAAGCCGAATCGGATTTTATACTATTTACCGGTGATGATATCTTTCCCGATAGCAATTTGATCAGTCAGCACATGATTTTACTCTCATCCCATCCTGACTGCGCGGTCTTAGGGTATGTCGGCTGGAGCGCGGAAGAAACCATAACCGACTTCATGGATTTTGTTGCGCCAAATGGATTTCAATTCAGGTATAATACGATTAAAAACCCCGACGATTGCGACTTTAAGCATTTTTATACATCGAACATTTCCATCGGCAAGCGATGGCTTATCGAGGACAAGTTTGATGAAGATTTTCCATATGGCGCGCTCGAAGATACAGAACTTTCCTATCGTTTGAAAAAGAAAGGATTAAGGATCATCTTCAATAATAAAGCAGTGGGCTATCATTGCCATAACATGACGATCGATTCCTTTTCGATGAGGATGCGCCTGACAGGTATCTCCAGCGTAATATTGGCTAAAAAACATCCGGAGTTAAAATCGACATTACAGCCGATAGACGCGCGTCTCGCATCGCCTGTTTTTTCTCTTTTAGGAAGGATCGGTTTGATCGAGAAGCTTAATAAGCGATTGTACTGGTTTATCAGGATAACGGATTCATATCTAAAGGGGATAATGGAATGGTGTAAAAAAGTGTAAAAGAGTGTAAAAAATATATGAAGAAAAAGACAAAAAAGTATACAATAACAAGACTTGCGAAAGAACTGGGCGTTACCAGACAAACGATTTATTATTGGATCAGGAAGAAATGGGTTACTCCTGGTAAGGACTACCGCAATTACCCCGTTTTTTCCGATAAAGACATGCGTGAAATTAAAAAGTGGCATGGCGCCATAAAAAAAGAAGAGAGCGCAAACAGGCAACATATAGATATAACGACACCTGCCCAAATCGCTTCTGACGTCCCCCTTACCTGGGAAGAAATACAAAAAATCTTGTTTAAATAAATTTATCCTGTGCATTGACAAAATATCATATTGTGATATACTTGTTACGGTATTTATCATATATATAATAATATAGTACATTTCACATCATAAATTATGAAAACAAACGATGGAGACAGACGCGCACGCAATAATGTAATGTCCGCGAAGGAAATCGCGCGTAAATATTTTCTCACCTATCAAACCATCAATCATTATACCGATCTGGGCCTTCTGCCGGTATTCTCCAAAAAAGGTAATGTGAGATTTTACGATAAAAAAGTTGTGGCCGCCAGAATTAAGAAGATCAGAGGATTGGTCGGAGAGGGATATTCTCTTCGTTTGATCCGGAAAAAAACGATAGGGATATAAACAGATGGGATATTACAAAATCCTGGGATTTGAAAAAGAGCCTTTTTCGACAAGCCCCGATCCCAATTTTTTCTATCTCACCAAAGAGCACGAAACAGCGCTTACGAATATATTGATTGAGCTGCGTCTCAAGAGAGGACTCTCCGTCATCCTTGGCGACGTCGGGACAGGCAAAACTACCCTTTCCAGGAAATTGATCCAGGAGTTAAAGCAGAGAGAAGATTTTATTTTTCATATGATCTTAAATCCTTCCTTTGAGGATGAAGCAGCCTTCCTCATTACGCTCGCAAGAAATTTTGAGATCGGCTATGACCGCGCCGATAGTCCGACCGCGCTTATGGATATAAGAGAATCTCTGGAAAAATATCTTTTTCATAAAGGCGTAACGGAGAATAAGACGGTCACGCTTATTATAGACGAGGCACAAAAATTAAATGAGGGTTCTTTGGAGGCTTTACGGGTCCTGCTTAATTATGAGACAAGCGAATTCAAACTACTGCAGCTTGTCCTGCTTGGACAGATGGAGCTGTATTCAAAGATATCTGGAATAGAAAATTTCTTTGACAGGATCAGTTTTAAGTATACGCTGAATCCGCTGGATTTTAACGAAACAAAAGAGATGATCGAGTTTCGTATAAGGCAGGCCGGTTATAAAGCGAATATGTATTTATTCCTGGATGAATCCATAATGGAAATACATAAATACAGCAGGGGCTACCCGCGCCAGATAACGATGCTTTGCCACAAGGCCCTGAAAAGACTGGTATTCAGCAATAAATTCGTTGTAGATGCCGCGTTGATCCATGAAATAGTAGATGAGGAGATTAAATCCGGATGGCACAGGAAACACCTTTCACTTCAGCAAAGCAGTTATTAGATCTGATAGAGGACCCGAAAACCAAAGACGCATCGATCAGGGCACAGGCCGTGAGGCATAATACTATGCGGTTGATTTCTCCCGGGATGTGGAAGAGCAAATTTTCTTTTTTTAGAGATAATTTTAAAAAAGGCATTAAGGAAGGGTTTCGTCAGCCGGATCTGAAAACAGTCAATAATGGTTTGATAGTCATAATAGTGATTATCGCGTTTTACCTGATGAACACATTGTATTTTTCGATAAGTAATTTTACAAAAAATCCTGGCCAGAGATTTGCCCTGAAAGAGGGCCTGAAACGGTCCGGTGTTCCAAGGGATGTGCTGGCAGGGATCCCGCCTACGGCGTATTATTTAGACAAGATAAGGCAGAGAGATATATTTAAAAGCGGGCCGAAAAAGATAGTAAAAGAAGCGGGGCCGGCGGTAAGTTCCTCGAAGACAGCTGAGGCGACCGAGCATTTAAAGTTAGCCGGTATCTCATGGTCAAATGACCCGGATGCGATGATAGAGGACACAAAAGCGCTGAGGACCTTTTTTGTAAAAAGAGGACAAATGATAGGCGAAGTCAAGGTAGAGGCTATTTTTAAAGATAAGGTTATTGTCAGCTATGAGGGGCAGGAGGCCGAATTGAAATGAAAGTGATCTTTTTGGCGATGCTCATTTTTATGCTATCTATATCGTGCGCTCAGGCGGAGGACGGATCTGGCAGCATGACCACCCTTAATACTGTAAGCAAGGTCTTGCCGGATGATAAGATCCCCGGAGGCATGGATGGCAGGATCTCTTTGGACCTGCGCAACATCGATGTAATCGATGCCCTTAAATTTTTGTCTATGAAGGCCAATGCCAATATCGTCAGCACCAAGAATGTCAGCGGAAGGATTACCCTGATGGTTGAAGATGTGCCGATCAGGGATATCTTTGACATTATGCTGCGTTCAAACGGGCTTGCCTATTCAAAAGAAGGCAATATATATAATGTGATGACAGAGGACGAGTATAAGGCGCTGTTCGGGAAAAAGTTCGCCGACATACGCGAGGTAAGGATTTTCAAGCTGCAATATGCAATACCTGAGCAGGCATTCAGCATGCTGGAGGCGTTGAAGAGTGAGATCGGCCGGGTCCTCGTAGATTCCGATTCAGGCACCGTATTGATCATGGATACGCCGGAGAAGATCGAAGCCATAGAGAAAACGTTGGCGAGGATCGAAAAAAAGAACCTTCTCAGAGTTTTTACGCTAAAATATGCCAAGGCCAAAGAAGTGGAGGACCAGCTTAAGAACCAACTGGATGCCAAGAAGGTGGGTACAATAAGAGCGGATGAGCGTTCAAATCAGGTGATCGTCCAAACCTTGCCGGATAGGATGGAGGATACCGAAAGATTAATAGAAGCCCTGGACAAAAAGACAAAGGTTGTCATCATCGATACTGAGATCATAAAAATTAAATTGTCAGATCAGCTGGATAATGGGATAAACTGGGAGGGGATCGCCAGCAAGGGGCAGGATTTGGGGTTTATGTATTTAGGGTCAACGCCGTTCGGTGTTTTACAGACAGCTACAACCGCTGCCGCGACCGCACTGCCGTCAAGATTGAGCTTTTTTGAGGCAGGTACCGGCAAAGGTGTCGGGCAGGGTATTCCGTTTTCAAGCAACGGTGTCACCAATATAGGGGGCAACCAGGTGGCTCCCGGCGAGGCCCTGCATTTCGGCCTGATAGACGATAAACGCGACTTTGACATATTCGTCAAATTTTTACAGACACTGGGTAAGAGCCAGATACTTTCCAGGCCCAAATTAGCCGTCATAAACAATCAGGAAGCGCGTATACACGTCGGAGAGAGACAGGCTTATGTTACAACTACTACGACGACGGGCCAGACCACGACCACCGTATCCGAGGCGGTGACATTTGTCGACGTCGGTATTCAATTATCAGTGACGCCTACCATAAATGATGAAGGCGACGTCGTCATGAAGGTAAAGCCCGAGATCTCAAGCGTAGTATCTACGCTTATCACGCCTTCTAATAACAAGATCCCGATAATCGATACTTCAATGGCTGAAACCTCCGTCATGGTCAAAGATGGAACGACGATCGTAATCGGAGGCTTAAGGAAGGAAGAAAAGACTTCCAGCTATGAACAGCTTCCATGGCTGGGTAATATTCCACTGCTGGGTAACTTATTCAAAACCGGTAACGGCAAGAAAGAGCGGACGGAATTGCTGATCCTGCTTACCCCGCATATTATAACCGGTGATAAATTTACAACCGGGGATGACAGGGAATTTCATCATAAGCCCGAAGGTAAAGAATATGAGGCGTATCCGAGCTTAACAGACCAGACGGATTATAAGCCGCCTGTGGCTCCGCTCGGAGAGAACATAAAATCTTATGTAGAATATACTGATGGTGAAAAGGAAGACGATTTTGGTATTAAGGGGGCAAAACATGAATAGGCTTAAGATAATAATGTCGGTCGGGATTATTTCATTCTTCGTTGTCACTGAAGCATTTGCCATCCCTCTTTTTGACGGCAAATACAAAGAGACCCTGAAGAAGCTGGAAGACCTGACCGCTTCTTATGAGAAGCTCGGCTCGGAAAAGCAGGGGTTAGAGGCCAAGGTCGAGAACCTCGCCAAAGAGAGCGAGGCATTAGCCAGGGAGAACGAAGTCTTAAGGCAGGATCGCGATAATCTGATGGCGAAGGCAAAATCGCTGATGGTGGATACGGGCAAGTTAAAGGAGGGCGAAGAGAGGATCGCTAAATTCGAGATGGAAAAAAGCACGCTTTCCGAGACGATCGACAAGTTGCATAAGCAGAACTCAACGCTTCAGGATAAGATCAAGGAACTCCAATCGATGTATTCCGATGCTTCCAAGGAAAGAGATAAATTCAAGCGGGCATTTGAGAAATCGGGCAAGGATGATATAACAAAGAATTTGAGAAAAGACCTTTCGGATTTACAGAAAACAAAAAACAGGATCGGTGTGCAGCTTGCCAGGCGCGAGAAAGAGATCAAGGCGGCAACGGCAAAAGAACGCAAGCTGGAATCCGAGAAGAAAAGGTTAACCGAAAAATTGAACGAATATAAGAAAAATTATTCCGAAGCGCTTGCCAAGAACAGGGCGTTCGAGGCCGAATTAAAACATATGCCTAAGAAATTTTCAGAACTTGCCCGGCAGAACAAGATACTTCTGAAGCAGACCGCTCAGATGCATTATAATATGGGGGTCAATTATTGCAGAGATAACGATTTCGTCCGCGCCAGGATAGAATTTGAGAAGGCGATAGAGATAAACCCTGAGGATGCGTCAGCCCATTTTAATCTGGGATATATCTATGCGGAGTATCTGGTGGATCGCAGAAAGGCGATAGAGCAATTCAGGCATTACCTGAGGCTGGCCAAGGAAGGCGATAAAGACATGGATTGGGCAAAAAAATATATTCTTACATGGCAGACATGGGAAGGTAAAGAGGCGATGTGATGAGGAAGATGCCGCTTTGCGTATTGCTATTTGTGATCTTTTTCCTGTTTGTTAATATAGGTTTTTCCGACGCATTGTTGGCCGCGGATAAGAAAGAACCGCCGAAATTCGCGGGCGCATTTTTCAATACGCCGGTTTCGTTGGAAAACTATTATTTCATAAAAGGGGTATTTGCCGTATTCGGAAACAAGTTCGGCCCGCAGCCTAATACGCCGCAAGAGGCGGAGGATGCTATATGGGAACAGCTGATCCTTTCTTATGAGGCATTCCGCCGCGGTGTAACGGTAACAGAAGAAGAAGTGGGCCAGGAGGTGGCTAAGATCCTCGCCGCGGAAAAGGTGTCCTTTAACTGGAAGACGGACAAGGATTCCTACGAGAAATGGGTCAAGGAGAAAACAAACTTGCCGTCAGCGGCGATATTTGAAGGTCAATTGAAGCACCTTATCCAGATCCAAAAACTACGGACGCAGGTGATGCAGAGCATAGACCCGCCCGTTTCCGGGCAGGAAGCGTACCAGGAGTTCCTGAACGAATATAACAACCTGAGCGTGGAACTGGTACAGTTTGATGACCTCAAAGACGCAAAAGCATTCTATCGGAAGGCGAAACGCGATCCCGGTTTTTGGGATACGGAGAAAGAAAAGATGCCGAAGGATTTTAAACGGCCCGGAGCCGTATCGTTGGAATTCCTCATGGACTTATGGGGATTTGATAAAAAGGCGTCATATGAGATGATGCGTTTGAAACCGGGCCAGCTCCATCCCCCGGCTCCTATATATAAAGGTTATGGCGTCTTTAAAGTGCTTAACAGGACGCCGGCCGACACAAAGCGCTATAATAAAGTAAAGGCCGGATATTATGACCAGATCAGGGATCGGAAGCGCTTACAGGCGATTAATCAATGGATCAAGGACCTGAAGAAGGAAGCCGATATAAAGATCTATACACAGGAAGGACAGGGGTAGATATGCGGGAACTTAAGCCCATTATAGTTATAATCATAGCCATGGGACTCGTTCTATGCGGCGCGGAAGGGTTGTTTGCCAAAACAGGCATTGAAGCTTCCGCTAATATAAAGGCGGCGTTAGAAGGCAGGGAATGGCCTGTATATGTTATAGCCCGGAATATGATAAAGGGCCAGATAAAATCGCTGGTGAAAAAAGATATATTGACCTTTAAGGATGATGCGGTCTTTTCGGAACTCCTTTCATCGCAAGGTTATTCTGAAGGGGGGTCGGTTTACAGGGCCAGGCAGGCTCCAGGAGGCGGGTATATATGGGAGTCGATACTATTGCATGAGAACCAGACCGATACAGCCCTGATGAAAGGTGAATTAAAGGATGGCGTTATGAAAGGCGTTATAGTGTATCAGGAGCAGGGGGGTCCCAACAGGACAGTGAATTTTACAACAATTGAACCAAAGTAAGGAGGTAAAGATGGGAAGGAAAATGGGGTTGATTTCGAGCCTGAGCGGCATAGCTATGTTTTTATTTTTGTTGACAGCCTTTGTGCCGGATGCCGCGGCGCAGTCTGTCGCGGACCTCGAAGAGCAGATGCGCGTTCAAATCAAGAAGGCGCAGAAGACGCTTTCCGGGACTACCTGGACGGTTTATACGACACTTGAGCAGGCAGGGGTAAAAAAGCCCGAAGAGGGGACGGAAACCCTTACGTTCAGTGACCGCAGAGTAACTACCCAGAATCTTGCGAATCTCGGGTACGGCATTGACGGCTCAAACTATTCCGTGAGGTATGAAGGCGATACGCTGGTTTGGGAAACGATGCAAAAGTATAAAGACGGAGAAGGAGAGGCCCTCTTAAGAGGAGATCTTAAAAATGACGTCATGGTGGGAGTTATAGATATCCAACCCGCAAAAGGAAAAGGCCAAAGAAAGGTGTATCGTTTCACTTCACAGAAAGAGAAGCCGAAACCCGTTGCAAAACGGACCACACCCGAAGAGGCTGCTGCTATAACTGCAAAGGAAGCGGCTGGTGAAACGACGACTACAACCACAACTATAACCGATGTTCAGAACAAGAAAAAGAAGGACGGCTGGTGGTGAAATACATATATTTAGTCGTCTCTATCAGCCTTCTTTTTATGTCGGCGCATATGGTTTTCGCGGCCGAGGAGAAAGCCGGCGTATCAACGCCTCCGGCTACACTTTCCAAATCGTTAGCAGGTTACATAGAAACAATACGAGCCGGTTATATTACTATTATTTACAAGGAGGATAAGGGAAGTGATAACAAGGTCGTAACGGATCATGAAGCCGTATTCCCGATCGATAATAATACAAAAGTAGCGAATAAAAAGAGTATGAGCGAGTTAATACCGGGCGACAAGGTTGAGATCAGATATAATGAAACCAGCTGGATAGACGAAAATGGGGTCGGCCGAGTAGAGCGCAAGGCTATCGAGGTCAGGTTCATAAAGCGTGCTGAAAAAGGCCTGAGCTCATACGAAGAATAACATTTTCAGGATAATATATCATGCCAATAGGCGATAGGAGAAAGCGGCAGGGCTGGACGCTTGTAGGATTACTTGTCTTCATTCTCACAATAGCGTCTATCCTGTTTTATTTTCTTACCAGGGTGGAATTCCGTTTCGCCGAGGCATCGTCTGCCAAGGACGTTCAATATGGATTAATGAGTTTTGGCACCCAGGATAAGACAAAAACTCTCTCCCTGAGCACCGTAACGACCGCAAAGTCAATGATCGCGGCTTCTGCGTACACAGCAGCTTCTCCTTATTATGATGGAGGCCTTTGTACCGTTGAATTTTCTTCGCCAACAGAAATTCTCAGCGGAAGGTTTACTACCGGACAGGCAACCAGCGTCTATGCAAGTGCAGTGGAATTTCAGGGCACTGACGCTAAAGCACAGCATGGTTACACAAAACTTCACATAAACGTAGGCTCCAGGAACATCGCCCTTCCGTCATCTGTGGATATGAACAAGACTTTTACGTACATTACCACAGCAGCCGCGGGAATCGCCACGGCTTACTGGTGCGATGCCGCAATCGCGCCGGAATTAACCGCCAATGATACGCTTAAAATACAGCGCTTAAATCGAGGCCCCGGCACAGAGGCCATGGATATAGCTTATCAGGTCGTAGAGCTTGGATCTGATGTCAACGTTTATAGAGGCAACACAACCTGGACATCTGCAACTTATCAGAATGTCACTATCAGTTCGGTGAATGCCAACAAGAGCTTTATCCTTGCATACCCTATCTCGGATCAGCAAGGATCGCAGGTGGCTGAAACGACATGTTCCGCGGAATTTGTAGATAATACGACAATAAGATTGCGCCGCCAGTCGAGTGCCGGCGCTCCTAAGGTTTACTGGCAGATAGTGGAATTTACCGATGCGACAAGCGTCCAAAATGGGACGATGCTTAATACTACCAGTACCACCTCATCGGTAGATATCACTGATGTGGACGCTGATAGGGCATTCGCGATCGTTACGGCGGGGGCTCTCGGCGACGCTAAGGTTTACGACCCAAGAAGCGCTCTCTGGGGAGCTAATTTAAGCGCAACGCATCTTAATTTTACCAGGGGCGGCAGTGTCAGTTCAAGCGTGGCCTGGTTTGTGGTAGAGCTGCCCGCCGTTAAAGTGACGGCGCCCGAGAGCGGCGTGTGGCGGGTCGGCCAGACTAAATCCATAAACTGGACCCACGCGGATTCTTGTGCCAACCATAATTTTACGATCAAGATAAATCCGAACAACTCGACGACGATATCCGGTTATACGACGAACATAACGACCCAGACCGGGTCCAATGATACCTACAGCTGGGCTATACCTGCCTATATAGGGAGTCAGAATTTGATAGGAACAGGCAGGAGGATCGCCATAGTCGATAATAATGCTTCTACGACTAATTACGATATAGCGAACGGCCCGTTTGAGATAAAAGGCGATCTTGAGCTTACCTATCCGCTTGGCGGCGGCACGCAAAACTTCACCGTAGGCGATACTGTGCAGGTAAACTGGACTGCGCATGGTGACCTAAGTACAGATAATCTTACGCTTTCGGTATGGAATCAAAGCGCTTCGGGCTGGGACACAATTAATTCCACAATACCCGGGACAAATGACACTACGGGAAACTATAACTGGCAGGTCAATTCATCTACTCCTACCGGAACCAATGTCAAAGTAAAGATCTCCTGGAACACGGATTCATCTAACGTATATGATGAGTCGGATGACTATTTCAAGGTAACGCCGGGGATAAATATAACCATACCGACAGGCTCAACAGAGTGGTACACCCAGGACAATGGTACTATCAACTGGACCAAGAACGGCAGCTGGTCCTCAGATAAGGTCGAACTTTATTATAAGAATGTGACAACCGGTGATTGGGTGGCGATAAACACGACCGCGAACGCAAGCCAGCTGCATTATAACTGGACAAACATACCTGTTGAGGCGGTATCCTATCCAAGCAGCACACAGATCCGGATAAAGACAGTAGACGACGCTTCAGTGCAGGTGACAAATGATTCGGCGCTGTTTTATATATATCCTTATATAAGGATGGACTACCCGAATTCCGCGGGTGTTGTATGGAATGTCAGCGAATCTCCACAGATCAACTGGACATTATACGGCCCCATGACCAAGGCGGCTATCTGGTATAACAATAGTTCAGGATGGGTCCTCCTTACTCCAGGCGGCGGCCAGGGGATCACCGCGTCGTCGGGGCAATGGACATGGTCAGGCATCGGGACCGAGTACGTGAATGAAAACTGCCAGCTTGTTATAGCTATGTATGCGGGAAACGACGTAGCGCCTATAAATCCCAAGGACGCCTGCAACAATAATTTTTCCATAAGAGGAAGGATCGAGGTGCAGAGGCCCGGGCCGGGCGACAATACATTCAGGGTGGGCGATAATGAATATATAAATTGGACGGCCACGGGCCTGACCGCATCGGATGAGGTAAGGATCAAGTTTCATAAATTGGGAGATGTCGAGAACGGGACAGTTCTTACTTCTAACCAATGGGCGACTAACCAGAGCTGGTTGTGGAATAACATACCGGACAACATAAGCAATGTCTGCAAGATCAGAGTGGAACATGAATCTATAGGAACCGTTAAGGACGATTCGGATAATTTCACGATAAAAGGCAAGCTATTGGTCAACGATCCTGACGGCGGCGAGATTTACAATATCAGTGAGAATATGACGATAAACTGGACGGCAACAGGCACGATCGGTGACGTGAAGGTAAATTATACGTCGACAGGCGGCGAACCGTATGATTATGCGATACAAAACGGCACGGGAGGTTATTATTTCCCTGCCACATGCACTACATACTGGGACCCAATACCGAATTCAGCGCAGGTAAGCGAGCTCATAAGGATCAAAGTATCTGCCGTTAGCGATGAATCGGTCAATGATACGTCAAATAGTACTCTTGCCATCCGCGGCAAGCTTACTCTGGCCGCGCCAAATGGCGCCGAAGTATGGAAGGTCGGAGACCATAAATATATAAACTGGAGCCGTTTCGGCGACTCGATGGGAAATATAAGGCTGGACTACACCGTGGACAATAATACAACCGATGACTACACCCACGTGATTTGCGGTACTATGAGCTCCGCCCCACCTTCTCAATATGAGTGGACGGTCCCGAATGTAATGTCGGGTTCTCCCGCTACAAGGTTCGATGAAATGAAAGTCAAGATCTCGCTGCTTGGCGCGGAAAGCGTCACTTATGACACGTCTAATGAAACATTTTATATAGTTCCCAATATTGCAGTGACGAGGCCAAATGCGCTTACGCCCTTATGGTTAGTCGATGACGAAGAGAACATAACATGGACGAGCGATGGCGATCTCGATTATGTTAATATATGGTATTCCGGCAATGGAGGGTCATCCTGGCAGCTATGTGACGGCGGCGAACACCAGTTGAATGACGGATGTTTTACCTGGACAATACCGAATGTCATCGGTAGCCAAGCGCGTGTTAAGGTAACGAGTTATTATGACAATACAACGCCTGAGGCAGGAGATGATTACGGCAATTTTGAATTGAGGCCCCAGATCGACATGGATTATCCTGTCGGTGGCGAACAGCTTGTGGTCGGGGAGCTCTGTGACATCCAGTGGACGAACCATGGGACTGTCGGGACGGTGTATCTGCAGTATTCAAATGATAGCGGCGCAAACTGGAATAATATTTCCGGAGCCAGCAATATAGACGCCCAGAATTACAGCTGGACGGTCCCGAACGATATAAAGACTACCTGCAGGGTTAAGGTAATAAGCGAGATCTATTCAAATGTCTATACCAACTCCACCAATTTCAAGGTGCGGGGCGGGATAAACGTTACCCAGCCTGCCGGCGCCGCTAATGTCAAAGCGCATTCAACGGATACGCCTATAAGGTGGACTAACGCGGGAAGCATGACCGGCAATGTGACAGTGGAATATTATAATGGAAGCGGATGGAACGATATTGCTACGAATGTTCCTATTACCCAGAACGGGACCTACTTCTGGCCGCAGGTGCCGGACATAACCGTCGCAGGCAGCGCGCAAATTAAAGTAACATCTAATAATGATATTAACAGTACGGATACATCAGATCCCTTTAATATTATAGGCAATATAACAATGAGCGCCCCGACCGACGGCACAACATGGAAGACGGGCTCCGGTAACAACGTTATCCAATGGCTGTCCTACGCGGTGAGCCAGGTACATTTGAAATGGTCCAATGACAGCGGCGCTAGCTGGAACAATATTTCCACATATGAGACCGCAAGCAACCAGACCTATTCCTGGATGGTCCCGACAAGTATGGCCGTTTCCAATGCTTTTAAAGTCAAAGTTGAGGATGTTTCTAATCCCGTAGCCAATGCCACATTACCCGGCGTAATGGAGATGGTCGCGAACTTCGACGTAACATCACCGGAAGACGGGGACGTCGTGAGAGCCGGCTCCAGCGAGATCGTTACATGGAATAATACCTCATCGGTAGGCGTAACCAACGTTATACTTGAATACTCCACATCCGGTCCGGGTGGGCCCTGGACTAACCTTATAGACGAAGGCAATCCCGGCGCGATCACAACTAACGACGGTTCATACACATGGACAAACGTGAACGGGACGTTCCTGAATAGCACATGCTATGTAAAAGTAAGAGATCCGAATAATGCCAATGGATCCAATATGAGCGTCGCGCCGTTCAATATAATAGGTATTATAAATGTCACTAATCCGCAGGATGGCCAATCCAAGCAGATAAACGACAACTACCTTGTCAACTGGACGAAGGTAGGCAACATATCTACGGTCAAGATCGAATATTCACCTAATGACGGTTCGAGCTGGTCGACTCTGTCCGGCGCGGAAAACGCCTCCAATCTTACCTATACATGGACTCTTGTTCCTGCTACCTATGTTACCAATAACCAGGGAGTTGTAATGATCACTGATAACGACAATTCTCTTTGCAATAATACCTCTATAGGCCACTTCTCGGTCACAGGAAGCTTTACCCTTAATCAGCCAAGCGATACTGGCATAGTATTGAATTATACCGGCAGCGAGCAATACGAGATAAAGTGGGATGTATACGGAGGGGTCCCGACAGCGCAGCTGCGCT
>CAZHPY010000014.1:0-20126 GCA_964534705.1 uncultured Planctomycetia bacterium
GGCATTGTCTGCTGTTACGGTAAATGTATACGCGACGCCGTTGGTCAGGTTAAGCACGGTCAGGGGGCTTGCCGTCCCTGTGGCGGTCAAACCGCCCGGAGCAGACGTTACTGTATAACCAGTGACCGAAGTACCGCCATTTGGCGAAGGGGCAGTGAAGGTAACCATTGCTTGTGTATCCCCTGCCGTAGCTGTTCCGATCGTCGGGGCATTCGGCACTACGTCGGGCACAACGCTGTTAGAAGCCGTTGACGCTGCGCTTGTTCCCATGTTGTTTGTCTCTATTACTGTAAATGTATATGCATTGCCATTAGTGAGACCTGAAACTACTATCGGGCCCACCGCGCCAGTTGCTGTCACTCCTCCGGGAATTGAGGTCACTGTATACAAGGTAATAGGACTACCGTTCGCATTTTCTCCGGCGCATGTAACAGTTGCCTGCCCATTACCCGCGACAGCCATTACTGTTGTAGGCGCTGTCGGTAATCCTGCCGGCGTAACGCTGTTAGACGCTGCCGATGCGGCGCTGGCCCCTATGGCGTTAGCCGCAGTTACTGTGAACGTATACGCAGTGCCATTGGTAAGCCCAAGCACTGTCAACGGGCTTGCTGCGCCTGTGGCAGTTATGCCACCTGGGCTGGAAGTCACTGTGTATCCGGAGATCGGGTTTCCACCATCTGACGCAGGCGGAGTAAATGTAACTGTTGCCTGCATATCCCCTGCCGTCGCAGTACCGATCGTCGGCGCACCTGGAACAGTTGAGGGAGTAACGCTATTGGAAGCAAGTGAAGCTGCGCTTGTACCCACACCGTTCGTTGACGTTACAGTAAATGTATACGCGGTTCCATTAGTAAGCCCTGTTACTGTTATCGGGCTTGCTGCGCCTGTGGCTGTTAAACCGCCTGGGCTCGAGGTAACAGTATAGCCTGTGATCGGGCTGCCGGATGCGTTCTCCCCGCTGAATGTAACTGTTGCCTGTACGTTGCCTGCTACGGCTATTACTGTTGTAGGCGCAGTCGGTATGCCTGCCGGTATAACGCTGTTAGACGCTGCAGAAGCAGGGCCTGTACCAGCCGCATTGGTAGCCGTTACCGTAAACGTATAAGCAGTACCATTTGTCAACCCAAGCACTGTCAAAGGACTTGCCGGTCCTGTGGCAGTTAAACCGCCTGGGCTTGAAGTTACGGTGTAACTTGTAACTGCGCTGCCGCCGTTAGGCGCCGGCTCAGTAAATGTAACTGTTGCCTGCATATCCCCTGCCGTCGCAGTGCCGATCGTCGGCGCTGCAGGCACTATATCAGGCGTTACACTGTTAGAGGCAAGAGATGCAGCGCTTGTCCCCGCAGCGTTAGTGACCGTTACAGTAAATGTATATGCGGTTCCATTAGTAAGCCCTGTTACTGTTATCGGGCTTGCTGCGCCTGTGGCTGTTAAACCGCCTGGGCTCGAGGTAACAGTATAGCCTGTGATCGGGCTGCCGGATGCGTTCTCCCCGCTGAATGTAACTGTTGCCTGTACGTTGCCTGCTACGGCTATTACTGTTGTAGGCGCAGTCGGTATGCCTGCCGGTATAACGCTGTTAGACGCTGCAGAAGCAGGGCCTGTACCAGCCGCATTGGTAGCCGTTACCGTAAACGTATAAGCAGTACCATTTGTCAACCCAAGCACTGTCAAAGGACTTGCCGGTCCTGTGGCAGTTAAACCGCCTGGGCTTGAAGTTACGGTGTAGCTTGTAACGGCGCTACCGCCGTTAGGTACCGGGGCTGTGAAATTAACCGTAGCCTGGGCGTCTCCTGCCGTAGCAGTACCTATTACAGGTACGTCGGGCAACAGGTCAGGCGTTACGCTGTTAGAGGCAAGCGATATGGCTCCCACTCCCGCGGCATTCGTTGCTGTAACAAAGAATGTATATGCTGTGCCGTTCGCCAGCCCTGTTATTGTTATCGGGCTTGCCGGGCCTGTAGCCGTTAAACCTCCGGGATTTGAAGTCACCGTATAAAAGAGTATGGGACTTCCACCGCTTAAGGCCGGAGGCGTAAACGTCACCGTAGCCTGGGCGTTACCTGCGGCAGCGGATACTCCTGTCGGAGCCCCTGGCGCGCCAACAGCCTGAGGAGTTACGCTGTTAGAGGGCGCTGACGACGGACTGGTCCCGCTGACATTGATCGCGATTACTGTGAAGGTATAAGCTACGCCGTTTGTAAGGCCTGTAACCATTATCGGACTGGATGCTCCCGCAGTTGTAATGCCGCCCGGACTTGATGTAACCGTATAAGCTACTATCGGGCTGCCGCCGTCAGACGCAGGCGCGGTAAAACCAACTGTCGCTTGCGTATCGCCCGCTAATGCGATTACTCCTGTCGGAGCTCCCGGCACTGTCGCGCCAGGCGTTACCGGAAGAGACGCGGCTGATTCGGGACTTAACCCAAACGCATTTACTGCGCTTACGGTAAATGTATATGCGGTGCCATTTGTCAAACCTGTTACTGTGATCGGGCTTGAAAGGCCGTATCCTCTTAAATTACCCGGGCTGGCGGTAGCAATATAAAGCAGTATCGGGTTACCACCATCAGATGCAGGCGCAGTGAAGTTAACTATTGCCTGAGCGTTTCCCGGCGTCACGACTCCTACTGTCGGCGCCCCGGGTATCGCTGCCGGAGTCACAGGAAGCGAAGGAGACGAAGGTAAGCTTGTTCCCACGGCGCTTGTTGCCGCCACGGTAAAGGTATACGCTGTGCCGTTCGTCAATCCGGTAACCATTATAGGGCTTGCCGTACCTGTAACTATTATAGGTAGGGGGCCGCCAGTTGCTGTTACTGTATACGAAGTGATCGCGCTTCCATTTGACGCAGGCGGTGTAAAACTAACCGTTGCCTGGGCATTACCCGCTACCGCTGTTACATTAGTAGGCGCGGCTGGCCCGGCTGCAGGCACAACGCTGTTCGATGGCGCAGATACTCCGCTTATCCCAACGGCATTTATTGCCTTTACTATGAAAGAATAAGGCTTTCCGTTCGTCAAGCCTGTGATAGTTATCGGACTTGCTGCGCCTGTAGCTGTTATGCTATCAGGCACCGAAGTTACCGTGTAACCAGTGATCGGGCTGCCGTTATCCATTCCAGATGTAAATGCTACGATCGCCTGAGTGTCGCCGGCTGTTGCCGTTATTGCTGTCGGCGGTTCAGGGATCCCTACGGGCGTAACACTGTTGGACATGGCCGACATAGGCCCTTCACCTGACGCATTTACTGCGGTAACCATGAATGTATATGCTGTCCCATTGGTAAGGCCTTTTACAGTTATCGGGCTCATCATTCCCATTGCCATCATGCCGCCCGGGTTGGACATCACAGTATATGATGTGATCATGCTGCCGCCATCTGATGCCGGAGCGGTAAACGCAACAACTGCCTGGCGATTACCCGCTGTTGCCGTACCTATAGTCGGCGCGCCTGGCACTGCGGCAATGAGAATTGTATTCGAGGACACTGACGCAGCTCCTGCTCCAATTGCATTAGTTGCACTGACCGTGAAGGCGTAGGCTGTACCAGGGGTCAAACCGGTTACTGCAATAGGGCTTGACGCGCCTGTGGCTACAACGCCTCCAGGGTTTGAAGTAACTGTATATGATGTGATCGGGCTGCCGCCGTTATTTGCCGGCGCGTTAAAACTTACGATGGCTCCGCCCATGCCTGTTGTCGCAATTACCCCCGTCGGCGCTCCGGGAACACCTATAACAGAGCCCGGAATAACGCTATTAGAAGGCGCTGACGCAGGTCCTGTCCCTCTGGCGTTTCGCGCAGTAACAGTAAAGGTATAAGATGTGCCGTTTGTAAGGCCCGTGATAGTTATCGTTGTCCCTGTTCCTGTAGCTGTTCTGCCGCCAGGAGAAGCTCTTACTGTGTATCTTGTGATGGGGCCTCCGTTTGCGGGCGGGGCCGTAAATGTTACTGTTGCCCTCGCATTCCCAGGGGTCGCTGTTACATTAGATGGGGGTCCGGGCGGCGTATTAACAGCCGGACGGATAGTAGCAGACAACGTTGATGCCGGCCCTGTCCCTGTAGCATTTGTTGCGGTTACCGAGAATCTATATGCAGTACCATTGGTCAGCCCATTAACGGTTATCGGGCTTCGGGCTCCTGTTGCGGTAAAGCCGCCGATATTCGATGTTACGGTATAGCTGGTTATAGGGCTGCCTCCTGTATTTGCAGGAGCGTTAAAGGTCACATATGCCTGTCCGTTGCCGGCATAAGCCCTTACAGTGGTCGGCGCTCCGGGAAGCCCTCCTACGCTTGGAGTAACACTGTTGGAAAGCGCGGATGCCGTCCCTTGGCCGAACATATTAACTGCCATGACAGCAAAGGTATATGCAGTTCCATTGGTAAGCCCTGCAACTGTTATAGGACTTGCCGTTCCCGTGGCTGTAATTCCGCCGGGAGTTGAGGTAACCACATAAGAGGTAATAGGAGCGTCCCCGATATTCGTTGGCGCGGTAAAGCTGACTATCGCCTGCGAATCACTTGCCGTAGCAGTAACTCCGGTGGGCGCGCCTGGCGCGGCTCCGGGCATAACGCTGGACGATAGGCTTGATTCCGGGCCCGTGCCCAATGCGTTAGTCGCTCTTACGGTAAAGGTATAACCGGTACCATTGTTAAGCCCGGCAACGGTTATGGGGCTTGTAGTGCCCGTTGCAGTTATATTGCCGGGGTTCGCAGTAACAGTGTAATTTATAACCGGCATGCTGCTGTTAAGCAACGGTAGTAAGAAATCTACGGTTGCGCGTCCGTTCCCAGGCGCTACGCTCAATATGCCAGGCCTGCCAGGCAAGGAGTTCCTTACCTTAAATATTAAGGGCCTCATCATATCCATTTCTTCATGCCCAAGGATATGGCAATGCCAGGTATATTCCCTTCCGAAATTAGTCAATTCATTCGTAACTAGCGTTGTCAATGGGTCCCCTGTCGTCGGATTAAATATCGAGAAGCCCATTGTTGAGCCCAAGGGCATCGAAGGATCAAGCGGCCTGATATTTTCCGGAATATTGAACGGGGTTGTCTGGTTAAGAGGCCTTAAGGCTACTATCGTGTCTTCCAGAGGGTTCATCCTGACAGTATCCTTCCATCCTATTTCATTTGGGTCGGGCGGCCTTGCGGCATTGTCCCACGCGACACGATTGATCACCTGCACGTCAAAAAGATGGAAATGGACCGGATGAGTATCAACGCCGTTATGCGTGAGTTTCCAGATCTGGATCTCGCCGTCGTTTATTATTTCTGTGGCTATATCCGTAAAACCCTGCAGCGTGAAATTCTGGGCCCCTGCCACTGTGTTCTTTAATTCAAGCCCCATCTTTCCGCTCATCCTGCCGTATTCGATCTCAAATGCTTCACTTGCTTCGTCCTGTATAGCTTTTGGTTCCATGCTCATCGTAGCCACTACGCTGGCGGCAGCGGCAGCGCCTGCTCCACCTCCGCCTGTAATACTGACGGTGGGGTTAGCCGTATAACCGGTTCCGCTGCTAGCAAGCCATACCTTATCTACAACGCCTGTCATATTCGCGACAGCTGTAGCGCCGGTACCGCCTCCGCCGTTAATAGTAACAGTGGGAGTGGATAAATAACCGCTGCCTCTATTGGTAACGGTTACCAAAGTAACAGTTCCCGCTACCGGATCTATAGTCGCAACTGCTGTAACTCCTGCCCCTTCTCCGCCATCGATGATAACGTCAGGCGCAGTAGTGTATCCTGAGCCCCCATTAGTGACAGTGATAGTATCTACTACCTTTGATATCGTCGCTTTTGCCTGCGCGCCGGTTCCTCCGCCGCCGTTAATTGTTACGTCCGGGACTGAAGTATACCCGGACCCGCCATTAGTAAGGCTAACCGTTCCAAGGGCGCCGTTGGGCCGGTTGAAAGTCAAAGACGTATCAAATATATTTGAATGTGTATCGGTTGCCGCGTTATTAGGCGCGGGATAGTAGGATTGAGGAATGATCATCGGGTGCTGGGAAGCGGCAAATGCCGCCGGCAAAGCCGTTTCCAGGGCCGCCAGGTCATACGGAGCGCTGGCAGGGCCTGATACCCTGAACTGCATGACAGTCCTCGTGTTAGGCCCAAAACCCGGCAGCGGCGTCACTGTTCCGCCGGTATCGGTCATGTCAGGAGCGCCTGTGTAATAATCATACCTTGGATCCAGCGCGGGAAATGCCGCGGGCGCATCATTATATAGGATAAGCGTAGAGCCGTCCGGGACCTGTGAAAAATCAATAATAACATCCGCGCGTTCAGCGCATCCCAAAAGCAGGGTGTGGCTTGAAACATTGCCTGCATTAAAGGTAGTAGCGTCGCGGTTCCAGTCGATGGGCTGCATGGGCAGGACCGCTACTGCCGGCAAGAAACCGCCTTCAGTCCCTATTTGTATAAATTCAGGGCCGGATGTAGTCGGGTCGGGAATGCCTCCTTCTCTTCCATCGATAGGCCAGCCTACCGGGAACTTTTCATTCGGAGCCGCCTTCACCATCTTTACTTCTGTCAGCCCTCCTATAATAATTGACGGGGGAACTGTAAAGCCCGTGCCGCCGTCCACTATATTGACTCCTGTCACGGTTCCGGTCGCCGGATCTATGGTTGTTTCAGCAAAAGCGCCGGTCCCGTCACCTAAAATGATAACACCCGGAGGGGATGTATAACCCGAGCCGCCGTCCGCAACCAGGATCTGAGATACCCCTCCATTGGCGATCTGGGCAGTTGCCGCTGCTCCGCTGCCGCCCGGTCCGCCGCTGGCAAAGGTAATGACAGGGGTCGGGCCATAACCGCTGCCTCCGCTTATAATATTAATGCCTGTAACAGCTCCGCCGGCAACTATTGCAGTTGCCTTAGCGCCTGTTCCCGAGTCATCGGTGATCATTACGCGCGGTGGGACCGAATAACCGGTTCCGCCGTTTGCGATTGTTAGGCCGGTAATTGCGCCGCCCACAACAGTGGCAATTGCGCTGGCTCCCATTCCGCCGCCGCCTGTATCAGCGTAGTACAGCTGAAGATTAAAAAATCTGTCATCAGCGCCATTCAGGATCCTGAAACGATACGCCTTCCTTTCTACATTAAGGTAAGGATAGGCAGTCCCATTCACTATCGGCGTATCCATAAAAGCTTCCATTGCCATTGACGGATGGGGCAGATTTGGGTAAAGCGCCGGTTCTTCCGGCGTAGGATTCATGGGATCATAATAAGGGTTTGGTATCGGCGGAAACATAATATTAGTGACCGGCGGCCAAAACCACGGACAATAATGCCATCTGCCAAACGCGCTCATGCCGGACGGGTCGCCCGGATTTTGCGCAGGCATGTAAACATGAGGATACCAGAGGTCGCCGGTATTTGGCATACCGGGCGTTGTCCCCCAACTCCATAAAGGATCCGTCATGCCTATCGTGGTTGAATCGACAAATGTCCTGTCCTGGACAACCAGAGGTATGCCATACCTATATACTCCTGCAGGCGTTCCCTGGTCAGGTAATACGCCGGAATCGATCAACCCTTCTTCTGTTGAGTCTGTCAGGAGGTAACCCGCCGCTTCACCTGCATAAACGTTAAGACGGGTAATGCCCCACGCATGATCATGATAAAACATAAATCTGGCGCTTTGCTGGTTGGTATAAAAGAATGTCAGTGAACCATCGCCCGGATCAGGCATGTCAGGAACGTTTGATACGCTTACACCTTTAGGGTAAGACGTAGCTTCTCCTGCCGGAGTAGTCCACTGGTGCGTCGTTCCATCGCTTATCCATGGGTTGTTACCGCCGTGCAAATGCAGCGTAGCGCGGTTTTGCTTGTAATCCTCCATCTCACCGTGTTTACCTACAACTCCGACCCTGTTCATTTCCGGATTTATTGCCACGTCGGCAGGGCCGGGCGGCACAGAGGCAAGGCTTATCTGGAACTGCGTAGGGGTCAACCCCATATCCATTACCATAAATTCCCCGTTGTATTCACGAGGAAGAAAGCCATGCATTGATACCATGTCGCCTGCTACAAAGCCGTGAGGAGTTTTTGTCTCAACCAGAACTGTTGTCCCCATAACCGGAGTTGCCCGCGAAACAACCACCAGCCCTTTAGGGGTCATTCCGGCTCCCATAACAGTAGGATCTACGGGAATAAACAGGTCCCCATCGCTTCCGGTAGGAAGCATATTGGTAAATTTAACACGGACCGGCCTGTCCTTGCGCGCAATGATCAGGGGCCCAAGATAGTGGACCGGAGCCGGTGTTATCGTATTTTGGTTTGAGCCTGGATCTGTGCCGTTATTCAGCTGTACATAACCTCTTAGACGCGTTGGAGGCAGGTCGGAGTGCATCTGTTCATTGAACTCGATCAACGCTATTTCATAATAATCAGAGCCCGGATAGGTTATCGTATCGGCGTTCGCGATAGGTATATATTGTCCGATATTGTTTGCGTTAGCGGCTCCCACCCCCGGCAAACCATCCACGAACTTCCTTATGATCGGGGTATAAGCCCAGTTAGGCACGGGGCCGAAATAATGCGGCATAACCGAATCCCCGGGCATCGGCATGGCATGCGCGGTCCCCGTAGATCCCGAGTCAAGCCCGAATTCAAAAGGCATTAAGACCATGGTGAACGCAAGGCATATCCTTAACAGCGAATCGATCGATTTGATTAATGTATGTTTATTCATTTGCCCCTCCGTTGTTTCCCGCTTCTGCTACGCGTAACGCGGCCTTGCGGATCTCTTTGCTCTGTTTTTCGTCCAAAACATTGTTTTCATCGCTGCATGTCGCGACACGATCTGCTGCCGCGCGGGCAAGCGTAGAACGGATCTGGGCGATCTTTGCCGCTGCCTGCGGACTCGCCTGCTTTAAACGGTTCGCCGCGGCCTTTCTCTGCGCCTGGCTAATATATTTTTTCTGGTTTCTCTTGATCACATTCTCTTTGATCGTAGTTGTCTGCGACTGCGCATACGCTTTGCTGACGCCTCCAATATAGGTAACTGACATCAATACCGCGACGCAAAAAATCAAATTTCTTATTCTGGACATTTGTCCCTCCTTTTTTATTTTAGGGATAGTATATCCGTTTTAGAAAAAAGGACAATTGTCCGACACCGCTTTTTCCTGATTTTTTTCTACCTGAGGTTATCTAGCGCTTGTTTTTCTTTTTGGGGTGGAATTTTTTTCTGAACTCTGTGGGAGTTTTTTTGGTAAGCTTCTTGAACTGCCTTATGAAGGATTCGGTATTCTCATATCCCAGCTTCTCTGATATGCGGTCCACATTATAGACATTTTTTTCTAAAAGCTCTTTTGCTTTGCCTATTTTTATGGCGATCTTGAATTGGCTGAAACTTTGTTTTGTCCTGTCCTTAAATACCCTGCTCAGGTATTTGGGGCTAAGAAATACGGACTTTGCCGCGTCGCTTAATGAAGTTTTTTTGAAGCAGTTACGTTCGACGAAATTCCTGACCTTCTCTATCTTGGCGTTTATATCTACGGTTTCCGGATCGGCCTTGCCATAATCCGCGCGCCCCAGCGCGTCCTCTACCGCGTCAATGATTTCCTGGGGATCCATGGGTTTTTCCAGAAAATCATCGGCATGCGCCTTGAGGGCCTCGATAGCAACATCCTTTGAACCATGTCCGGTCGCGATGATTATATGCAGGTTAGGGTCCGTTTTTTTGATGCGCATCAAGGTTTCTATGCCGCTTGCCCCCGGCATCTGCACATCCATCAGGACGACGCCTATCTCGTTGGCCCTTTTCAGTATCTGCAGCGCTTCTTCGCCGCTCGAGGCCTCGGTAACGTCATAGCCCATTAAAAGGTCGCGAAGCTCGCTCCTGAATTCGGAATCATCATCAACTATAAGGACTTTGCTTTTCATGGCCACCCCGCTATTTTACCATATCGAGCACAAACTGTATGTCGAATGGTTTTGTAATGACGTTTTTTACCAAATGAGACAATCCCTCGGCGTTTAACTGCTTTTTTGCATCGGGAGAACCGCTTACGATAAATATATTTCCTTTAGGCGGGTTATTGCGCAATGCCTTGAGGACCTCTATGCCGCTCATGCCGGGCATTTTTATGTCAAGCAGGATAATGTCATATGTATTCTTATCGATCAGTTTCAGCGCTTCCACGCCCTCTCCGGCCGTTTCTACTTCATGGCCGTCCTCCCTGAGCATCTCTGATAACTCGTGGGATAACGCTACATCATCATCTACGATCAATAATTTTTTATTCATTTATATTACATATAAATATAGTATACAAGTGGAAAAATGTAAATGATATTTTTACGCTTACTATTGACTTTTCTCCACTATGGCACAAAAAAAGTAGGGCAGGTTTTATCCTGCCCTACTTTTATGTTCTTTGAAAACTAACCTTAGAAGCTTACCTTTACTGAGGCGACTACGTCAGTAGCGGTGTTGGTTCCGCTGATCTGACCGATCCTGTCGTCTTTTACATTGTAAACTTCGCCAGGCACGAACCAACCGGCAACGAGGTTGAAACTCACGTCTTCCGTGTAGTCCCAAGTCGCGCCTAGGTCAAGTTCTGTACCTATGTATCCGCATGACTTCCCTATGCTGGCCAGATAGGCTTCCTGGTTCCAGAACATGTTCAAATTACCATTAAGCTTCAGGCTATCCATCGGCTGTACTGAACCTTTGAATATGATCTGATGCTGGTTCTGGAAGGATGCATCGGCACTGTTATAATAACGACCCGTGTCAAACGGGTATGTGCCGCTGAAATAGTATCTTCCGATATATTCACGGATCAATGAATCTGACTTACCCCTGAACATCGGATCCCATCCATGATACTGGCCGCTGCCAGCAATACGTGTGCCGTTACCCGCATCTTCCGGGCCATTGCCTGAATACCATATGTATTCAAAGCCTAATTTCGGCTTCCACGCCCACTTATCTGTGAAGTATCTGACATCAACTCCAACATCTAAAGCGCCAGCTACTCTTGACCTGCTGTTTGTCTGCAGAGGGCTGTCCATGTAACTGCCGAACTGACCTGCGAATTCAGCATATACGGTAACGATATCGATAGGATCAAAGCTGCCTCTTAAACCAAGAGTATGGATATTATTCGCGCCTTCGATATTTGCCCACTGCTTAACCTGCATATCTCTCTTAAAGAACCAATAACCTTCGGCTTCGCCCTTGTAGGCATCAAACTTATAACCAACGTTTGCGCCCCATAGGTCAACGCCATCATCAGCCTGTATTGAATTGCCCCATATCTTGGAATAGATACCTGTCAGTGTCCATGGGTCAAAATCCAATACCGCTTTGACTGAATCAAACGCGTTCAGCGCGCTGTATTCCGGTGCGCTTAACGGAGAAGGCTGGTTTGCTACGCCGTAATTGAATGCGTTGTTTATTCTCTGGTTCTGTCCTACTATGAAACCTTTTCCGAACCACAGATTCTGACGACCAACGGAAACTGTCAGCGGTGAATATATGAAATTTTTCAGCGTAACATACGCTAATTCCAGATCAACCGCAAACTCGTTTGGATCATCATAATAATGGTTGGAATGGCCGTAGCCGCCCGAACCCAAAGTGCTGACCTGCCTGTTAGCGGTGTTGTAATCCCATGACCTCGCAACGTTCCAATCCCTCTGGTTCAACAGCCTGACGCAAGTAGATACGTTATCTGTAAGATCCGCATCTATCTGGACTTCGGTCGTTGACATGAAGAATTGAGAATTTGGCCTGTCAATACCCTGCCTGTTGTCATCCTGTAAACCGGTGCTTCCGAACGCAACAGTTCTTGTGTTCTGTTCATTCTGTGAAACAAAGCTGCCATCTAAACCATAATTATCTCTCCAGATACCTCTTATGGCCAGGTCGCCGCTTACTTTTACATTTTGGGTCTCGGCATAGGCGCTGGCCGCAAAGAATGCAACCAATGCTACTACGCACAAAACTCTTAAAAACTTCATTGTTCCTCCTTGGTATAAATTATTTATTTATATTGGAGCTTTATATTCAATCACGCAAGATCTTCTCTTGCCGTATATATTATGACCTACCCTAATCTATGCTGCCACATTTTGACGGCCCTGGGCTTTCTAGTTCATCCCTCCTTTTTCGCCAAGATTTAAGTCGTCTATGGAAGCATAGGAACACTAATATCGTTAAAAGTATATCATATAACTAACTTTTGTCAATAGAAAATAACTTTTTATTCCTAACCCTTTGATCTTATGCGGGATACGATATCTTTTGAATTGCGGAATATGCCCTTTATTTCATCCGCGTCCAGCCCTAACGCCGTTAGGAACTTGACCGCTTCTTCGTCTGAAATAAGGTTATCGGGAGAGTGTGAATCCGTATCAAGGACTAATCTTGCCCTGTTCGAGCGGGCAAGGCCGTAAACGTGGCTGTTCGTAACCGAATGGCTCTTGCGTGTTGTCAGTTCCAGGGCCACTCCTTTTTTCGCCGCCAATATAACGTCTTCCCTTTTGATCTTCCCCGGATGCGACAGGATATCGCAACCGGCTTCTATGGCGCACTTGTTGGTGCCGGGTATCACAGGTTCCGAAACTGTTTCTCCATGGACGACTACTATCTTCGCGCCATTTTTTCTCGCGAATTTTACAAGCTGAGGTATCTCTTTAAGCGGGGCGTGCGTGATCTCAACGCCTGGTATTACAAAGATGTCCCAGTCCCTGTTCAGCACTTTTGAGACTTTGACAATGCGAGGCAGGACAAAATCTATATTTGAAGAGTCAACGTGATCTGTAAGCGCGATCGCGGTGTATCCTTTCACCTGCGCGCGTCTCACCAGTTCGCTGGGAAGAAGTTCGCCATCAGAAAGTAGTGTGTGAGTGTGAAGGTCTATCATAGTGTTAGATCCTTGGTGACAAGATACAGCTACAGCTAGACAACTCTTGGTAACAAGAAACAAGTTACACGAAAAAGCTTTTACTTGTCACTTGTCTCTTGTTTCTTTGTCTCTCCTCATTCAACCGTCACAATGGCGCCCCTGGCCCGAGTCGAACGGGCGACACCAGGTTTAGGAAACCTGTGCTCTATCCATCTGAGCTACAGGGGCTGTATGACTGTCAAAACCAAGTTGGTAACAAGAGACAACCAAAGTTAAGCTGTTCTTGGTAACAAGAAACAAGAAAAAGCTTTTACTTGTTTCTTTGTCTCTTGTCTCTTTGTCTCCAACTATCAACAATAACTGTCTTTAATGAGCGATGTGACGTTGTAGCCCTTGAGTTTATCGCGGCCCTTAAGCGGAAGAAGCTCTATCACAAACGCGATGCCGGCTATAACGCCTCCCATATTTTCCACAAGCTCTGCAACCGCTTTGACTGTCCCGCCTGTAGCCAGAAGATCATCTACTATCAATACGCGATCCCCTTTTTTGATCGCGTCCTGGTGCATCTCTAAAGTATCCGTGCCATATTCTAACTGATAGGTCACTGCGTGTGTCTTATATGGCAGCTTTCCTTTTTTTCTTACAGGCACAAGCCCTACGCCAAGTTTATACGCGACAGCCGCGCCAAAGAAAAAACCGCGCGCCTCAACGCTTACAACCGAATCTATTTTATTATCTTTATACAGGTCAACTATATTATCTACGGCCTCTTTGAACGCCTTTGCCTCTTTCAGGAGAGTGGTGATGTCCTTGAAAATTATCCCTTTTTTCGGAAAATCCGGTATGTCGCGGATGAATTTTTTGATCTCGGTCATACCCTTGCCTTTTCTTTATGGTGCAGGAACCGCGCGCCTTCTTTTTCCTGCTGCATCATCATCTCGCGGATCTTTTTCATCGCGGCGCCCTCGATCTGCCTGACCCTTTCTCTTGTGATACCGAAATGCTTAGCTGTATCCCTTAACGTATGAGGGACGCCGTCTTTCAGGCCAAACCTTAAACTTAGTATCTTCCTCTCGCGTTTCGACATCTTATCGAGCAAGCTCTTGATCCTTTCACTCATAAGGAAATTTGACAGGCCGTCAACCGCAGAAACAATGCTTTCGTCCTCTATCAGGTTCATGAACTCGGTCGTACCCTCTTCGCCTATAGGCGCATTGAGGCTGGATATCCCGGTCATCATCTTATTCAGGAGCTTCACCCTTTTCATGGGTAGCCTCATGCGCTTGGCTATCTCGCTCAAACGCGGCTTCCTCTTTAATGAATTAGAAAGGACCTCCGTGACCTTTTTAAAACGGGCCATCATCTCCGTAATATAAACCGGTATGCGCACCGTTTTCCCCTGATTGGCTATTGCGCGGGAAATATACTGCCTTATCCACCATGCCGCGTAAGTCGAGAACCTGTAGCCTTTTTTTGGATTGAATTTTTCAACCGCCTTCATGAGGCCGAGGTTGCCCTCTTCGATAAGGTCCAGTATAGAAACTCCCAGGCCGGAATAACGCTTGGCGATGTTGATGACAAGCCTGAGATTGGACTGGATCATCTTCTGGCGAGCCAGCTTATCTCCACGCTTGATCCTATTAGCCAGCGATATCTCTTCCTCCGGCGTCAGGAGCGGCAGGTTTTTAATGTCTTTTAAGTACAGTCTTATTGGGTCCATAGTATACGGTCATCCTACAGTTGGAGACAAGAGACAACTGCAGTAAAGCTACAGTTGGTAACAAGAAACAAGTAAAAGCTTTTCCTTGTTTCTTGTCTCTTGTTTCTTTGTCTCCTACTCTATTTTTTACTCTCTAACGCTGCCTGAGCCGCAGCTAAACGAGCTATCGGCACCCTGAACGGCGAACAGCTGACGTAATTCATCCCAACCCTGTGGCAGAATTTTACACTGTCAGGGTCACCGCCATGCTCACCGCATATGCCGACCTTCAGGTCTTTCCTTGTCTTGCGTCCCCGTTCTATACCTATCTTTATGAGCTCGCCGATGCCGTCCTGGTCGATAGTCTGGAATGGGTCTGCCGGTAATATCTTTGACATGAGATAATCGGGGAGGAATCCTCCGATATCATCGCGGCTGAACCCAAAGCCCATCTGCGTCAGGTCGTTTGTGCCGAACGAAAAGAACTCGGCTGTTTCAGCCATCTTATCAGCGCGAAGAGCCGCGCGCGGTATCTCTATCATGGTGCCGTACATGAAATGCAGCTTCTTCAGGCCGAACTTTGCAAGGACTTCCTTGTGCACCCTGTCGACTATTACCTTCTGGTTATCGAGTTCCGCTTTTGCGCAAGTGACCGGTATCATTATTTCAGGGTCCGCCTTCTTTCCTTCTTTGATAAGCTCTGCGGCGGATTCCAGTATGGCGCGCACCTGCATTTCTGTGATCTCGGGATAAGTTATGCCAAGACGCACACCTCGATGCCCTAACATAGGATTATTTTCGTGAAGCGATTCGGCTCGCTTATTAAGCTCGCTCATATCGACTCCGAGCTCTTTGGCCAGCGCTTCAAGCTTATCCTCGCTATGCGGAACAAATTCATGCAGCGGCGGATCGAGCAACCTTATAGTTACAGGATACCCTTTCATTTCTTCCATGGTAGCCTTGACATCGCTTTTGACGAACGGGAAGAGCTCGCTAAGAGCTTTCCTGCGCTCTTCCACATTCTTTGACATTATCATCTTACGAAGCAGGAACAACGGCTTGTCGCTGCCCTCGCCGTAAAACATATGTTCTGTGCGGAAAAGCCCTATACCCTGCGCGCCGAATTTCACTGCCTGAGCGGCGTCTTTCGGAGTATCGGCATTGGTACGAACTTTGAGCACACGAACTTTATCAACGAGCTTCATCAGCTCTGTATAGGATCTATTATTATCAAGGTCGATGTCAACGAGCGGCAGCTTCCCCTGATAAACAGTGCCCTTCGTGCCGTTAAGACTGATCCATTCCCCTTCTTTTATTATCGGGCCCTTTTTAGTCCTGAAGGACTTCCCGTCATCGCTTATTTCCAATTCGCTGCAGCCGACAATACAGCACTTGCCCCAGCCGCGCGCCACTAAAGCCGCGTGTGAAGTCATGCCGCCCTTACTTGTAAGGATCGCCTGAGCCTTATGCATTCCGTCGACATCTTCAGGAGATGTCTCCTCGCGCACCAGTATTACCTTCTCGCCTCTTGCTGCCCATTCAACCGCATCATTTGAAGTAAATACGGCCCTTCCTATGGCTCCGCCCGGGCCCGCAGGCAAACCTTTGGCTATAAGAGGAGTGCCAAGCTCTGCCTTGGGATCGATCATGGGTAAAAGCAGTTCGACAAGCTGATTCGGCGCAACACGCATAATAGCGGTATTTGCATCAATAAGTTTTTCCTTATACATATCTACAGCCATGCGCACAGCCGAGACGCCATTACGCTTGCCAACCCGGCACTGCAGCATGAACAATTTACCTTTTTCAATGGTAAATTCTATATCCTGCATGTCGTGGTAATGCTTCTCGAGGCGTGATTTTATGTCATCGAGCTGTTTGTATATCTTAGGCATAAGTTTTGAAAGAGTAGTAAGATCCTTGCTCTGGTCGTTCTTGGAATAATCATTGATAGGGGATGGCGTACGTATACCCGCGACAACGTCCTCACCCTGCGCATTGACCAGGTATTCACCATAGAATTTATTCTCACCGTTACCCGGATTGCGGCTGAACGCGACGCCGGTAGCGCAATCATCTCCCATATTTCCAAAAACCATCGCCTGCACGTTAACTGCCGTGCCCCATTCATCAGGGATCTTCTCTATACGCCTGTATTCAATGGCGCGCTTTCCGTTCCAGCTGGCAAATACAGCGCTTATGCTTCCCCATACCTGTTCCTGAGGGTCATCAGGGAAAGGCTTGCCCAATACTTCCTTAACGGTCTTCTTAAAATCAGCCACAAGATCTTTGAGGTCCTGCGCCGTCAGGTCCGTATCTGACTTATATCCTTTGGAATGTTTTATAGCTTCGAGTTTCTCATCCAGGGTCTTGCGTATCCCCTTCCCGCCCTTAGGTTCTATGCCTGCGGCTTTTTCCATTACGACGTCGGAATACATCATTATAAGGCGGCGGTAAGCGTCATAAGCGAACCTTTCATTGCCTGTCTGTTCGATGAGCCCCTTTATCGTCTTCTCTGTCAGCCCTGCGTTCAATATTGTTTCCATCATGCCCGGCATCGACTTACGCGCGCCGCTCCTGATAGAGACTAAAAGAGGGTCTTTGACATCGCCGAACTTCTTGCCCATAAGCTTTTCGACCTGGGCCATAGCTTTATCAACCTGACCCTTCAACTCCCTGGGATATGACTTATTATGTTTGTAGTAATAAGTGCAGACTTCGGTTGTAATTGAAAAACCCGGTGGAACTGGTAATCTTAATTTCGGATGGCCCGCCATCTCTGCGAGATTCGCGCCCTTTCCTCCGAGAAGGTTCTTCATGGATTCATTTCCGTCGGCCTTCCCTCCTCCGAACGAATAAACAAATTTTTTACTGCTTGAACTACCCATCTTTGCTGCCACTCCTTCCTTTTTTTATGAAGCTAATTTATCTACTAAATACTTTTTAACGTTCGCCACTTCGATACGGTCCTGCAACATTGTATCCCTGTCACGGACAGTGACTTTATTATCTGTAAGGCTGTCGACATCAACGGTAATGCAATAAGGCGTCCCTGTCTCATCCTGCCGCCTGTAAAGCCTTCCTATCGATGCCGTATCATCATAAACCGCCTTGAATTCCTTTTTCAGGTCCTTTGTAATATTCCCTGCCAGCTCAACTATCTCCGGCCTGTTCCTTAATAACGGCAGCACTGCCGCCTTTATGGGGGCGAGCCTCTTGTTAAGCGCCAGGCTTACCCTTTTCTCGTCCTTGACCTTCTCTTCCCTGTATGAATCGACCAGGAACGCAAGTATCGACCTGTCGATGCCGCCTGAAGGCTCGATAACATAAGGCACATAACGCTCTTTTGTTTCATCGTCAAAATATTCCAGGCTCTGGCCGCTCAATTTCATATGCTGCTTAAGGTCGAAATCCGCCCTGTTGGCTATACCTTCGAGCTCGGACCATCCGAACGGGAATTTATATTCTATATCTGTGCAGGCCTTTGCGTAATGGGCCAGCTCGGTCTTTTCATGCTGGCGCTTATTGAGGTTCTCTTTTTTGATGCCAAGGTTCGCGTACCAGTTAAATCTTTCCTCGACCCATTTATGATACCATTCCTCATCTGTCCCGGGCTTAACAAAAAATTCTATTTCCATCTGTTCGAATTCCCTGGATCGGAAAGTAAAATTGCCGGTAGTGACTTCATTGCGGAAGGACTTGCCTATCTGCGCTATGCCGAACGGCACTTTCCTGCGCATTGAGGTCAATACGTTGGAGAAGTTCACGAAAATACCCTGCGCGGTCTCTGGCCTCAGATAAATAAGGTTCCCTTCTTCCTCGACCGGGCCCAGGTGCGTCTTCAGCATAAGATTGAACTGGCGGGCCTCTGTAAGTTCGCCGCTACACTCGGGGCATTTTTTGTTCTTACCGACATGCTCTATCTTAAAACGCTTCTTGCAGGATTTGCAGTCAACAAGGGTATCTTCAAAACTTGAAACGTGCCCTGAAGCCATCCATACGGAAGGATGCATAAGGATGGATGCATCGAGGCCTTCAATATCGTTGCGCTCAAAAACGTTTGCGCGCCACCATGCTTCCTTGAGGTTCCTTTTCAGCTCCGCTCCGAGCGGCCCATAATCCCACGTACTCGCCAGCCCGCCGTATATCTCGCTCGACTGAAATATAAAGCCCCGCCTTTTGCAAAGCGAGACTATCTTATCCATTAAATTTTGTTCTTGCTGCATATTATATCTATAATTCCCTTCGCGTTGTGTATCCTAACACACCCTACCGGCAAAATCAAGTTAAAAATAGTCAGCTCTTGCCTTTCCTGTGCCTTATTACCTCGATAACAGCAGGCAAGACCGATAAAATGACTATTACAAATACGACTAGCGAGAAATTCTTCTGCACTATAGGTATATTCCCGAAAAAGTAGCCTCCGAATACGAATACTGAGACCCACAGGATGCCGCCTACTACATTATAGATGAAGAAATGCGAATAAGTCATGCTGCCTATCCCCGCAACGAACGGGGCGAACGTGCGCACAATAGGTACGAAACGCGCCAGGACTATCGTCTTGCCGCCGTACTTTTCATAGAAACGGTGCGTCTTTTCTATGTGCTCCCTTTTTATGAATCTTCCTTCGAATTTTAGCAGGATGTGGTTCCCGAAATATTTTCCTATGGCATAGTTGATGCTGTCCCCCGCCACCGCGGCAACCACCAGTATCACAAAAAGTAACGTTATGTTTAAATAGGACGAAGCCGCCAAAGTACCTACAACAAATAGAAGAGAATCTCCCGGGAGGAATGGCGTAACGACAAATCCGGTTTCCGCGAATATTATCACGAACAGGAGCACATAAGACCAGGCCCCTAACTGCTGAAGCATCGCGTACAGGTACTTATCAAAGTGAAGTATTATGTCTATCATTCCATCCTTCCTTGCCTACCAGAGGCACGAACATGCACCCGCATATCTCACTGGCGCGTATATCCTTTCCTATCTTTTCAACAAGAGTAAGGATCTGGCCGAAACCGCCCGAATCTATCGGGATCAGGAGCCTGCCTCCGTCCTTAAGCTGTTTTACAAGGCTCTCGGGAATACCGGGCGCGCCTGCAGTAACCACTATCCCGTCATACGGCGCATTCTCTTCCCACCCAAGGGTCCCGTCGCCGATCTTTATCTTAACATTAGAATAACCGAGTTTCGCAAGGACCTCGCCCGCGCTACCGGCAAGGCCTTTGAACCTTTCCACCGTATAAACTTCTTTAGCTAACTCGGCCAGTATAGCTGCCTGGTAACCGGACCCGGTCCCTATTTCCAGGATCTTCTCTCCGCCTTTGAGCTTCAGGCTCTCCGTCATCAACGCAACCATGTAAGGCTGCGATATGGTCTGGTTATCAGCTATGGGCAAAGGGTAATCATTGTAAGCGGCCTGCCGCAGGTCCTCCCTGACAAATTCGTGCCTCGGGACTTTCCTGAACGCGTTGAGCACCTTTTCATCCGAGATACCGCGCGGTATGAGCTGCTCCTCGACCATCAGCATGCGCATGCCGGCAAAATCCGATTCTTTCA
>CAZHPY010000014.1:20226-26047 GCA_964534705.1 uncultured Planctomycetia bacterium
TTCATCTTCCCACCAGTGTCTTTACAAGGAATACTATGAACCTTATCGTATCTACGAAAGGGTTTATGCTGCTGGTCTCGTTCTCATATACGGTCTGTATAGGGATAGACTCTATTTTAAAACCTTTCTTTGCGGCCTTGAGCAGCAGTTCCGATTCTATTTCATAATTGGATGATTCGAGTTTTATACTTTTAAGCACTTTCATATTGATAAGCCTGAACCCGCACTGCGTATCGGGGATATCGCGGCCGCATAACTTCGATATGACATAAGACATTACCCTGTTAGTGACATGCCGGGTAAACGGCATTGCGGACGTATCGTGCATACGGTTGCCGATAACTATATCAGCCGCTGCGTCATCCATTTTCCTGAAAAAATTATCCACATCGCTTATCTTATGCTGTCCATCCCCGTCCAGTATAAGCACAGCATCAAAATTTTCTTTTAAAGCATACCGGATCCCGTCCTGTATCGAAGCTCCTTTTCCCCTGTTCTTATCGTGTTTCAGGACATTAGCGCCTTCTTTTAAGGCGATCGCCGAAGTGTCATCGGTAGAACCATCATCGACCACGCATATCGACAGCCCCTTCTCTTTAAGTTCCTTTATTATAACGCCTATGTTCCTGGCTTCGTTATAAGCAGGTATAATAATGCATACTTTTGTCACGCGTGCCCCCAGAATTCCCTGAATACGTACCACTGGCCGGGATATTGTCTTATCATATTCTCTATTGAAACAAGATATTGCTTCATGAGGTCCCGGGCCGCGGCCTCTTCATCAGCAGCCGGCGCAGGATATATCGGTTTTTCGAATATCATCGTAAAACTATCGTCCTTCTCTCTTATAAAATATGTGGGCACTATGGCCGCGCCGGTCCTGATGCTTAAGGCAGACGGCCCTTTTGGCATAAGCGCGGGTTTGTTAAAAAAATCCATCATGATACCCGTGTTTGAAAAATTCCTGTCCCCCAGCAATGCCAGAAGCTCGTTGCCTTTCAGTGTCTTATAACAGCCGCGCAGGCTCGCTCCTATTTCTATGGATTTAAAATTCCCCATGCCGCGCTGATCGATAAAGAACTGGTTTACCTTTTCATTTTTGTGCGAAAGGACGACCGCATTCATAGGATAACCGAGCTTACCCAGCACATAACCGCCAAGTTCCCAGTTCCCCAGGTGAGCGGACAATAGTATTACCCCTTTGCCCCTCTTAAGCGATGCTTCCAGGTTATCAACGCCTTTAAGAACAACGTACTTCTTTATATAATCCAGGTCGATCCTGGAAAACCTGAGAAAATCAACAAGATACCTGGCGAAGTTCCTGAACACATCCCTTGCTATCCTCTTCAGGTCTTTGTCTGCGCTATCCGCAGGCCTGTTGAATATAACCCTGAGATTTTCCATGACAGCGCGCCGTTCCTTGCAATAAAGCATGTAATGCAGGTCTGCCAGGATAACGGCAACGCGGTAAGAAAATTTTATAGGGCATCTTAACGACATGAACCGCCCTATACGATACAGGAATTCGAAGATCATTTCCTCATGAGCTCCATCATCATCTTGGCGATATTTACAACGCTATCCGGCTTGGAAAGGCTCCTGGCCTTATCGCTCATAGTGCGCAGTTTACTTTTATTGTAAAGAAGCTCCTCGACCAGCACAGCCGCGTCTGCCGGGCTTTCAGCTTTTATCGCTACGCCTTCAGCGAGCAGGAACTTAGTGTTCATGGCCTCCTGCCCGGGAAGCGGGTTTATTATCAGCATGGGTAATCCTTTTGCAAGGGCTTCCGCTGTAGTAATGCCGCCCGGCTTTGTAACGATTATATCCGATATCTCCATCAGCTCATCTATGTTATCCGCGAAAGGAAGCACTATGGTCCTTTTCCGGAAATTTTTAACGCGCCTGTTGAGCCACCTGTACAACTTTTTATTAGTGCCGCATGCTATTATGATATTCAGCTTTAGGGGGGACTTGTCCAGAAGCAAAACGAGCTCTTTAAGCGGGCCCAGCCCCTGCGTCCCGCCCATGATCAGGATCGTAGATGAATCTTTATCCAGGGCCAACTTCCTGAATATATCGTTCCTTTCCAGCCTGGAGCTGAATTTTGCCTCTATTGGTATCCCGTAATCCAGTATTTTTGCCGGTTCTATCCCGTTATCGATAAGTTTTTTTCCGGTTTCGGCAGATGGCACTATATACCTGTCGACGCTGTCGAATACCCAATATGAATGCGGCGCATAATCGGTAAGAACGCCTATCAATGGTATTCCCACGCCGAACGTCTTTTTGTAATCGGCAATAAGGCCGCAAGGAAACGCCTGCGTACATATGACACCATCGGGCCTGAATTCATCGAGCAATATCTTCAGCTTACCCGTATTAACTTTATGTATCCTTTTTCTGAGCCTCTGCACCTGCCTCAGGACCTTAGGGTTATCGTAAAGATAATCCCATATCTCCGGTTTTCTCTTCACAACGCTCATATAGGCGCCGTTTATCAGCTTTTCCATGAGAGGATTGATATAATTAAAAAGGTTTATATTCATGGTCTCTATGCCGGGAGAGATGGAATGTAAGGCCTTCTCTATCGCTATGCTTGCGCAATGGTGGCCCGAATCTTCCGATATGTATGAAAGGAGGACTTTATTTCCCATATTTATTCTATTACGGCTATGACCTGGCCGACTTTTGCGCTTTCGCCCTCATTTACCAGGACCTCTTTAAGCTTTCCCGTTGCCGGTGACGGCATATTGAATGTAGCCTTATCGGTAATAAGCTCCACGAGTTCTTCGCCTGTCTTAACGTCCTCTCCCGGCTGCCTGAACCAGAAGGATATATTTGCTTTATCAACGCCTTCAGCTAATGGTGGTAGTGTGACATTTGTCATACAACTCTCCTTTGTAGACACTTGGTGACAAGAGACAACTGCAGTCAAGCAGTAGTTGGTAACAAGAAACAAGAAAAATTTTTACTTGTCTCTTTGTTTCTTTGTATCTTTGTCTCCCACTTGTTTAACTATGTACGAGCTCCTTACGAACGGTCCGGAGCTAACGCTCTCAAATCCCATATCGATAGCACGCTTCTTCAACCTCTCAAACTCTTCCGGCCGGACAAACCTGTCAACAGGGTGATTTTCCGGATTCGGCCTGAGATACTGCCCTATCATTAAAATATCACAGCCTGCTTCGCGAAGATCCTTAATACAGCCAACGACCTCTTCTTCAGACTCTCCAAGGCCCAGGAGGATAGCTGATTTTGCCCGCAGGCCGGGACCGGCTTCTTTAATGGACCTTAGGATGTCCAGCGTCCTGGCATAATCGGCGCCTTTGCGGACAACCGGATACAGCCTGTTTATAGTTTCAATATTATGCCCTATAATATCGGCGCCTGACAACGCCACTGCCGCAATAGCTTCCCTATCTCCGCCAAAATCAGGGACAAGCACTTCTATTACCGCATCCCCGGAAACAGCTTCTACCGCTTTTACGGTCTTTACGAACTGGCCTGCCCCGCCATCGGCAAGATCATCTCTCGTTACCGAAGTAACTATTACATGTTTGAGGCCCAGGCGTTTTACACAAGCGGCAATGCGTTCGGGCTCCCCGCTATCTACAGCCGCCGGAGCTTCCTTTTTAACCGAGCAGAACGCGCAGGACCTTGTGCATGCATTTCCCAATATCATGAATGTCGCGAACTTAGAGGAAAAACATTCATTGAGGTTAGGGCACCTGGCAGATTCACAAACCGTATTTACCGAAAATTCGGCCAGGACCTTTTTTGTATCAAAGAACGCTTCGTTAACCGTCAATCTCTTCTTAAGCCAATATGGGACAGAGCTCATACGCTGACCGCGTTTCCTCAATGCCAAAAACCTTGTTAAATTCATTAAGCAGCGCCTTCTTCGCAAGATTCATGGGTATTTCCTGCCCCAGGACCTCCTGAAGCGATGTCATCCGCAGCCCCTTAATACCGCAGGGATCTATCATAGAAAAGAACTTAAGCTTGTTATTCACGTTCAGGCTCATACCATGGTATGTGACCCAATCCTTCGCTGCAATGCCGATAGAGGCGATCTTTTTATCCCGCACCCACACCCCTGTAGAACCGGCAACCCTGCTGCCGGAAACAGAATATCTTTGAAGAAATTTTATACCGACCTCCTCAAGGTCCCTTAGGTATCTGTGAAGGTCTTTGGTTCTTCCCTTAAGATCTATGATAGGATAAATAACTAGCTGGCCGGGTGAATGAAAGGTTATGTCGCCCCCCCTGTCCACGCTTGTAACCTTTATTGAACGGCTGCTTAGATATTCTTCTTTAGCTAAAAGGTTATTCCTTGAACCGCCCCTGCCGATAGTAAAAACGGGGGGATGTTCAACGATCAGGAGCGAATCGTTTATCTGCCCTGAGCGCCTTTTACTTACAAGTTCGCGCTGTAATTTTAACGCATCATCATAATCTATGACACCCAGATCTAGCACCATGCTTCGGCCGCCCCCTGATATATTTCCGATAATGTAGGATGGCCATGTATCACGCGGCCCAGGTCCTTTATATTTACTCCCCTATCGCGCGCCAGCACCCCTTCGGCAATAAGATCGCATGCCTCCTCGCCGAATATTTCAATTCCCAATATCTTCCCGCTGGCGTCGCCTATAAGCTTTATAAAACCTTCCGTCTTTCCTATTACGGCTGCCTTCCCGGAAGCAAGGTAAGAGAATTTAGCCGCCTTGGCATCCGGATATTTCGCCTTTGCTTCTTCTTCGGTCAATCCTACGCTTGCAACCTCCGGATCGGTCCAGATACAGTTCGGTACGTTAGAGTAGTCTGCTTCCCTCGACCCGCCAAGGATATTGTCTACCGCTACGATACCATCATATGATGCCTTATGCGCAAGCAGAGGGCCTGCCACACAGTCGCCTATAGCGTATATATTTTTTACGGATGTCCTTAAGTCCTTGCCCACTACGATCTTCCCTCTTTCCATACCTATGCCCGCTTCTTCCAATCCAAGCTCTCCGGTGTTCGGGACCCTTCCTACGGATATCAGGGCCTTCTGCGCCTCTATTACCTGGCCGCCGGCCAGCTTCAGTTTAACGCCGCCGTCCCTGGACGCCGATTCCAGCTTTGCAGAGGTATGTATGCTCACACCCTTTTTTTTGAGGAGCATCTCCATTTTTTTGGAAACCTCTCTCGACTGCGTGGGGAGTATCCTGTCCAGGAGTTCCACGACAAAAACTTTAGAGCCGAGCGAATTAAAAAGGCTTGCGAATTCGCAGCCTATAACGCCGCCTCCGACAATAGCTATAGATTCAGGCAGCTCTTTAAGGTCCAGCAAACCGTCGCTGGAGCATATATCGACCTCGTCCATCTTTATACCGGGCAGGCTAAATGGCCTGGAACCTGTGGCTATGATAACGGACTTGGCGTTTATATCCTGGCCGTTAACGGTAACCACACCGCCTGCCTTGAGCCTCGCAGCGCCTTTTATAAGATCTACGTGATTGGCCCTGAAGAGGGACTCGATACCCGCCCTTAAACGCGACACAATAATGTCTTTACGCGATGCTATGGCGGGAAAATCTATTTTAAAACCGCTGACATCGATGCCGAATTCCTTTGAATTCTTTATTTTGGAAAGTATAGATGCGGATTGAAGAAGCGCCTTTGTAGGGATGCATCCCCTGTTCAGGCACGTGCCGCCCGTAAGATCCTTCTCGATCACACACACACTTAATTTATGCCGGGACGCATAAAGGGCCGCAACATAACCGCCCGGGCCCGAACCGATCACAACCAGGTCATAATTTTTTGCGGGGCTCAT
>CAZHPY010000014.1:26147-29488 GCA_964534705.1 uncultured Planctomycetia bacterium
CTCATTATAGGATATTGTTAAGGGTTTTTATGGCCTGAGCCGACTTTGAAAAAGCAGCCTTCTCTTCTTCCGAAAGTTCCAGCTCAATAACTTTTTCTATGCCGCCCTTACCAAGCCGGCACGGAACGCCGATACACAGATCATTGAGAGAGTATTCGCCGTTAAGGCAGGCAGACACGACAAACGTTTCCTTAGTATCATTGCTGATGGCTTTTATCATCCTTGCCACGGCGGCGCTGGGTGAATAATAGGCGCTGCCGGAACCAAGAAGAGAAACTATCTCTGCGCCGCGGTCGCGCGTCCTTTTTACTATTGCGGCAAGCTTATCCGCATCGATAACGGCGGTTACGGGTTTTCCGTTAACACGCGTCTTTGAAATAACGGGGACCATGGTATCGCCATGGCTGCCGAGCATATAGGTTTCTATGGAACTTCTCGGGACCTTAAGCTCATCTGCTAACAGATATATGAACCTGGAGCCATCAAGCAAACCTGCCATGCCGATCACCCTTTGCTTTTCGAATCCGGTCAATTTCAGGGTAAGGTATGTCATCGTATCAAGAGGGTTGGTGACCACTATCACTATCGAACGCGGGGCGTATTTTTTTATATTACCGGTAACGTCTTTTATTATAGAAGCGTTTTTAGCTATCAGGTCATCGCGGGTCATCCCCGGTTTTCTCGGAAGTCCTGCCGTAATGACGACTATATCCGAATCTTTTATCTCTTCGTAATTATCGGTCCCTACTATCTTATTTTCGTGAGCCAGGATCGGCGATGCGTCCAGGAGGTCGAATGCCTTGCCCTGCGCCACATTTTTAAGGATGTCGAGAAGGACCACGTCTGCGACAGCGCCTTCCAGTATCCTCTGCGCAAGCGTAGCGCCAACAGCGCCGGCGCCTATTACAGCAACTTTCATAGCTTACTTATGATCGCATCGGCCATTTCGCTGGTACCAACAGCCGTGGGATCATTCCTGTCTTTTTTGAGGTCATAGGTAACTGACTTGCCCTCCGCTATCACTGAAGCAACCGCTTTTTCCAGCCTTCCGGCAGCTTTTTCCTCACCAATATGTTTCAGCATCAACACAGCCGATAATATGATCGCAGTGGGATTGGTCTTATTAAGTCCTTTGTACTTTGGAGCGCTTCCGTGCGTGGGCTCAAACACCGCTACCCCGTCCCCTATATTGGCGCCAGGCGCCACACCAAGGCCTCCTATGAGCCCTGCGGCAAGGTCCGATAGTATATCTCCATACAGGTTCGGTAATACCAGCACATCATAATCTTCCGGCTTCTGGACCAGCTGCATGCACATATTGTCCACTATCCTGTCTTCAAAAGCTATCTTCCCCTCATAGGATCTTGCAACTTCCCGGGCGACTTCAAGGAAAAGCCCATCCGTAAATTTCATTATGTTCGCTTTATGGACGGCTGTCACTTTTTTCCTTTTATTCTTGAGGGCATATTCAAAGGCAAATTTTACTATGCGCTTTGACCCTTCCACAGATATCGGCTTTATGCTGATGGCCGAATCCTTCCTGATCTTTTTAGAGCTCATGCTCTCCAAAGTCGTTATCAGCTCGTCCGTCCCTTTTTGCCCTTTTTCGAACTCTATCCCGGCATAAAGGTCCTCTGTATTCTCCCTGACTATAACAAGGTCTATATTTTCATATCTTGAACGAACGCCCTTGTATGACCTGCACGGCCTGAGGCAGGCATAGAGATCGAGCGTCTTTCTCAGTTCGACATTAACGCTCCTGAAACCCTTCCCCACAGGAGTGGTGATAGGGCCTTTTATCGCGACTTTATTCTTTCTTATCGATTCCAGGGTCGCGGGCGGCAGCGGCGTGTTATATTTCCCGATACATCCTTCCCCGGCCTCCATTACTTCCCATTGTATGTCAAGGCCAAGCGCATCAACGCATCTTCTTGCAGCATCGGCCAGCTCAGGGCCTATGCCGTCTCCCGGTATCAATGTGATCTTATATTTGCCCATCCCGTTAGACCTCCAAATTTCATAACAATTACCGAATTCTGTTTATACAGAATGACATGATTTAAATAAAAATTTTGTGCTTTATAATAAGGTCTAACGGGACACATTAAAAGTGAAATCCTCCGTATTTTCTGAAATGTTCTACTACGCCGCCGTCTTCAAGTAATTTTCTCATTACCTGGGGTATCTGCTTAACATCGAACGAGAGCCCCTTACTTACATCTTTGAGGGCGCCCTTATTGATATCGAGCTCCAGGGTATCGCCGTCATCTATGAAACCCGTATTGCACTCCACAAGCAGGAGGCCGATGTTAAAAGCGTTCCTGTAGAATATCCTCGCAAAACTCTTTGCCGCTACGGCATAGAACCCGGCTGTCTTAAGGGCCTGTGGCGCCTGCTCACGCGATGAGCCGCACCCAAAGTTCTCGCCTGCTACAAGGATGTCGCCATTTTTAACGCGCGCCGCAAATTCCGGATCGATATCCTCGAATATATGTTTAGAAAGTTCTTTAGGGTCCTGTATCCTGAATTTATACCTGCCTGAAATGACATAATCCGTATTAATATTATCCTGCACCTTTAGCCTTCGCGCAAAATGCTGTCCAGCCGAAAGGGCCTGCGCCTCTTCAACCGCCACTTTCTTTTTCCCTTGTTTCTTGTGTCTTGTTTCTTGTGTCTTGTGTCTCTTTGTCGCCAACTTAGCTCTCCTCTTCATACAAGCCTCTTCTTATATTCCCGCGGATCCGATATCCTGCCTTTTATCGCAGATGCCGCAACGGTAGCGGGGCTAGCCAGATAAATAAACGAGTTCGGATTTCCCATCCTGCCCTTAAAATTCCTGTTTGCCGTAGAGATCGCGACTTCGCCGTCAGCCAGGACCCCGTTATGGGTACCGACGCATGGCCCGCATCCCGGGCCGACAACAGCGGCGCCGCTTGCAATAAATATGTCTATAAGCCCCCTCCTCGACGCCTCAAGGAATATTTCCCTTGAAGCGGGCGCAACAACAAATTTAACATCAGGATGGACCTTATTTCTTTTCAGTATCCTGGCCGCTATTTCAAGATCCTCAAGCCGCCCATTTGTGCAGGTCCCCAGATACGCCTGATTTATCCTGACATCCGATAACTCGCTCGCATCTGAGACATTATCGACTGCATGGGGCTTAGCCACTTGTGGAGCCAGCTTTGAAACGTCGTATTCTTTTACCGCTATATACCTTGCCCCGATATCGGCCTGGACAGGCTTCGGCGCTCTTTTTGAGCGGCCCGCGACCCATTTCAGCACTTTGCCGTCAGCTTCCATAAGGCCGACCTTCGCGCCCATCTCAACAGCCATGTTTG
>CAZHPY010000015.1:0-27913 GCA_964534705.1 uncultured Planctomycetia bacterium
TCTCTTTCAATGATGGTGGGCGATGTAGGAATCGAACCTACGACCTTTGCGATGTGAGCGCAACGCTCTAACCAACTGAGCTAACCGCCCCATTTTTCGACATTATATCAAAATAAACTTTACTTCTCAAATCAAATTGGGTATAATAACCGCTTGTTTATAGGGGCCCGTAGCTCAGTTGGTAGAGCAGGAGACTCATAATCTCTTGGTCCAAGGTTCGAGTCCTTGCGGGCCCACCATATCCCTTCAGCCACCATCTATTCCGCTGCACCCATTGCTAAAAAGTTTTTCAGCCTTCTGGACCGCGTCGGATGCCTTAATTTTCTCAATGCCTTGGCTTCGATCTGCCTTACACGCTCTCTCGTAACCTTGAATATAGCCCCCACCTCTTCAAGCGTCCTGGGATAGCCATCGCCTATACCAAATCTCAATCTCAATACCTTTTTTTCGCGCTCGGTCAAAGTGCCCAATACGTCGTCCATCTCCTCTTTCAGCATCGAATAGGCCGTCGCGTTTGCCGGAGATACAGCTCTTTTGTCTTCGATGAAATCCCCGAAATGAGTATCGCCTTCTTCGCCTATAGGGGTCTGCAGAGAAATGGGCTCCTGCGCTATCTTCAATATGCCCCTTACCTTGTCCACCGGCATCCTCATCTTATGCGCTATCTCTTCCGGAGTGGGTTCTTTTCCGTTCTCCTGCACAAGAGACCTTGATATCCTTATAAGCTTATTTATGGTCTCTGTCATATGGACAGGGATCCTTATCGTCCTCGACTGGTCTGCAATGGAACGCGTTATTGCCTGCCTTATCCACCATGTTGCATATGTCGAGAATTTATAACCTCTCTTATATTCGAATTTATCCACCGCTTTCATCAGCCCGATATTGCCTTCCTGTATAAGGTCAAGGAATGACAATCCCCTGTTGGTATATTTTTTGGCAATGCTTACTACAAGCCTTAGGTTAGCGGCAACGAGCTCTTTTTTATATTTATTAAGCTTCACCTCACATGTCTTGACCAGCTTAAAATGCTCCCTCATCAGGTCTATGGGCTCGCCTAATTCTTTCTCGATCCTTCTCCTTTGTTTCAACAGCCTTGAAACTTCATCCCTGTTCCTGGATTTTCTGGCCCTTGCCAATTGGACCTCAACCCTGGAATGTTCTGTCAGGCATTCCTCTATATTTTTAACGATCTCTTCTACGACAGGCATTGCAAAATTCGCCTCTTTGACAAGGCGCCCTATACTTGAAGAGGTCCTGGCTTTCTTCAGGTTATCTGCCAGGCTCGTTATCTTCTTTTTTAATCTGGATAGCTTGTATTTAGGGTCTATGTTAAGGAACTCTTCAACGTTCACTTCTTCCTTCATTGCCTTATTCAGTATTTCAAGGGCTTTTACTTTTGCAATAGGAAGATCGGAAACGACATCCCTTAGCTTGCCCTCGGCGTCCTTTATCCTGCCCGCTATCTCTATCTCTTCTTTTCTTGTCAGAAGCGATATCTGCCCCATCTGGCGCAGATACATCTTTACGGGATCGTCTACCTGGACCATCCTGGCAGGTTCTTCGACAACAGGCGCTGCTTCTTCCTTCTTTTCCTCAGCCTCTTCCCCAACGCCTTTCTCTGTCAGTTCCTCCTCTGTATCTACAAGCTTTATATTCTCATCGCCCAGCACGCTGAGTATTTCATCTATCTCCTCGGAAGAAACGATGTCCACAGGAAGTATATTATTGACTTCTTCGAATGTAAGGTGCCCTTTTTCCTTACCGAGCGCGATCAGCTCGGAAAGCTCCTTGGAGATCTTTCTCTTCTGGGCGGGTTCCTTGCCGGCGGCCCTTACCTCTTTGGCATCACTCGCCTTGAGATCGGGTTTCCTGAAAATACTTTTCCCTACCGGCCTTCTTGTAAGCTTTTTTCTCTTTATTATCCTGATCATCCTGCTCTTTTTCTTTGTCATACTTAAACCTTATTTACCTTTAAAAGTTCCGAATATTCACCGACCAATTTAGTGACAAGGCTTTCGTTATTAGAATCATGCGCTGCCCTTATTTCATCCTGAAGCCTGGAAAGCCTGTCTTTTACAACGTCTTTCTTTATCTTCACAATGCAATCCGACAATATCTTCTCCTTATCCTTCAACGTTTCGGAGAGATTGACAACCTCAGATATGAGATCGGCTGCATCTTCGTTATTATCAAAATGGTTCATCAGCCTTACGGCCGTTATATTCTTTTCCTCGCCTGACAGGTCATAAATAGCTTTTATGACGTCCCTGACCAGGGAATCCTTGAACTCATCCAGCGATAAAGATCCTTTCGCGCGCCGCACAAAAGTATCGCCTTCAAGTAAAAGCGCCAAAACCATCTTTTCAGCGCTTTTCGCGTCTTTTTTTGCCTCTACGGGCGTAACATTATAGGCGCGAACGCTATAATCGGGCTTTACTTTTTTCAGCTCCGTCCTTATGGACTCCTCGTCCACGGATAATTTTTCCGCCAGCTTTTTTATAAGGTTAGACCTTAATACGGCATTTTCTATCCTCGAAATAGTCGGCAACATCTCGCCCGCTATTGAAGCCTTCCCATGCGCGGACCTGATATCGAATCGCGCCGAAAGCTTGGATAGTTTGTAATCAAACAGGTTCTTGCTTGATTTTGTAAGCTTTATAAAATCATCTGTCCCGAATTTCCTTATATAATTATCGGGATCAAGTCCTGAGGGCAGTTCCGCGATATAAACATTTACCCCTTCGCCTATGAACATATCCATATTGCGAAGGCTGGCCGCCTCACCGGCTTCATCCGGATCGTATACCATTATTACCGTATTCGCAAAACGTTTCAGCAGCTTTACCTGGTCTATGGTAAGGGCCGTGCCTAAAGTAGCTATTATATTTTTTGCAAGGGCCTGATAAGGAATGATGAAATCCAGGTATCCTTCAACTATCAGCGCATGCCCCTGCTTTTTTATACTATCCCTGCTGAAATTCAACCCGTAAAGGTGCCTTCCCTTGGAATATATATACGTCTCCGGTGAATTCATGTACTTTGGGAGGCTTGAGTCAAGGACCCTTCCCCCAAAACCCAATACCCGGTCTTTCAGGTCAAATATCGGGAATATCACGCGCTTCCTGAACCTGTCGTAATAGCCGCCTTTTTCATTGGATATCACAAGGCCCGCTTTTTCAAGAATAGCGCCGTCAATATTCTTTTTTTTGAAAAAGTTCAACAGGTTATCCCAGCTGTCAGGAGCATATCCTATCTTGAATTTTTTGACCGTTTCCTCGCTGATCCCCCTTGACGCCAGGTAATCCCTGGCCGCCTGGTTACGGGCAAGCGTCTCCTGAAAAAATGAAACCGCAAGTTCGTTTATCTTGTACAATTGTATTGCAAGAGAACTAAGTTCCTTATTCTGGGTCCCGGAGCGCGGTATCCTTATTCCCGCTTTTTCCCCCAGCATTTCTACGGCCTCAGGGAATTCCAGGTTCTCATATTTCATGACAAAACTAAATACGTTGCCGCCTGCCCCGCAGCCGAAACAGTGGTATATCTGCTTGTCGGGGCTGACGATAAAAGAAGGCGTCTTTTCATGGTGGAACGGGCACGGCGCGCGGTAATTCCTGCCTGCCTTCTGCAAAGGTATGTAGCGGGATATCACCTCCACTATGTCGGACCTTGATTGTATTTGTTCTAATATATTTTCGGGTATCGCCATTCTATCTTCTTATCCGCACAAATCCTGAACAAGGTATTATGCGCATCTTTTCCTTCTTCTCTATCTCATCCAAAATAAGGTTCAACCCCAGGTTATCGCTTGCGATATGCCCCGCAATAATGACATTCATCATCTCTGATTTCGCGTTTTTAAAATGCTCCTCGCTTAGATGCATTGCAACTATTGTCCCTACGCCAGCCTGTGATAGTCGCGGGAATATCCTTTTGGGCCCTTCTGTACCGCCTGTCATATCAACAAAAACCTTTCCCGCTTTCTTTTTTGGGTCGCCTATAAGTATCCGGGGGCCGGCATGTTTTTTAAGGGCATCTGCATACTCCGGTATGGCTTTGAGCAGTCCCAACGTATCTGCCAGGGTCTTTGGTTTCCTGCTATCAAATAGTTTCTGCAGATAGCTATTTACATGATTGTCCGCGGGCGTATGCACGCACATAAAAGGCAATCCCAGCAGCCTTGCGATATCAACGCTTCTCAGGTGGTTTGCAGGCGCAACAGAACGCTCGACCTCGCCCATCCGCTCTTTCAACAATTCTTTCCCAACCTCAAGCGGGACACCGAGCTTCGCAAAAGAGGATGCCTGAAGATGCATTACATCATAAAAATTGGCGTACGCCGCGCCTTCCGGGTGATGCGCCATGACAAGGTCTATATCCCTGCCTTTTTCATTCAGCCTGTCGGCCAATAAAAGTTCGGGCCCCTCCATGTCGACGCCTACAATAATGGTCCTCACGTCCGTATTGACGTCGCCGTTCAGTATCCTTGTATCGGCGTATGGGTTAACAAGCCTTTCCCTGTCATAACATCTTGCATCTATGCCTTTAAGCTTACGGCATTCTTTCTTCTCTTCAGAAAGCACTTTCGATATCTCTGCTTTGGAACGGGGATCTTTTTCGATGCCTTTTTTGACGACAAATCTATAGATGTCTATTAACCTCATCTTTTACTTCCTCCGTTTTTACTCGTTTTCGCTCTTCTTAAGAAGAAGCCTTTTGGGCGGGGGCTTTTTTGGGGGTAACGGGCTTATCCGGTACGATATCTTTAAACTTTTCGTATACTCCCGGGCCTGCCATCAAGACATATTTGCCCGTAAGCGACTTTTCTTTTATAGACCAGCGAAGATATGAAAACGGCATAAGCACCAAAATCGTCAGTATTATGGCCGTGATAATGTATGCCTTTGCTACACCGGCAAGCAGGCCTCCGAATCTCTCTATCACGGGGTGCCATTGGACCTTTACCAGTTTATCTATGATGATCCTTAAAAATTTCACAATAAAGCCTGCTATAACGACCAATATTATAAAAGCGAGACAATTCGCTAATTCAGAAGGCATGCCCAGGCTATGCACCATGATATCCCCCAGCTTCACATAATAACTCAAGCTTAAAACAAACACCATTATACTGCCAAACAGGGGGAATATTTCGTGGCTTAACCCATCCATAAAAGCTACGTAACTCATTCTCAATATGAGAATTACGACAATTATGTCAACCCAATTTATCTTGGATAATATCTGCATTTTTAAGAAATACCTCTTTTGGGGAGAAAAAGTTTATCAAGTATAGCATATAATTAATATAATGTCAAGATACCCTATTATTATATATATAATAATAAGCCGCTCCGGCATAGATTGCGCCAAAGCGGCTTATTATCTAAAAACATGCTCCTGGCTATTTATTCGTGATTCATCCTGCTTTTAAGGTATCTGGACTCTAAAAGCGACATATTCCTGCTTATCTCGTTGCACATCCTTTTGGCTTTTCGGTACATTGCTTCTTTTGATGCTTTTTTGCTGCTAATATGATAAAGCCTTCTTGTTGCCGCATACGGCATATCACACCTCCTATTATTGCATCAACGAGGCCTTTGCAAAACATACTTTAAACGAATGCAGAAAAGCTATCGTATATACATCCCGATCGACGACAGCAAAGAACACTCCGAATATCTTGCACATAAATTTATCGACTCCAAGCATATCGCTATGTTCTTTCAATATATGGAAATGCCTTTTGACAGGCTCATTCTTTCCGTCCTGCGCATTAACCCACCTATTAAGCTCTTCCTCGCTTTCAAGGTGCATTATGTTCTTTATAAAGTAGAATGACCTTCTTTCCGTCCTGGCAGTTACACCATCCCTCTCAAAGACTTCCTTAAGAAGAATGTCCTTTTTATGTGCCTGCGCAGAGCATAGGTTTTTAAAAAGTACTTCTCTCATAAAATAGCCCTAACTTTATAAATTTTTTTAATTAGCGGTTAAAAAAAATTACCTGCTTCAATACACTAATAGTATACCTTACACAATATTTAGCGTCAAGATGGATAACCTAACTTTTTTATAGACTAATTATTTCTTGAATAAGACCGTTTTATTTTCAACGCCTTTCAATAGCCGGCTTATATTATCCTTATGTTTGTAACTATTTAATATGCATATAATTACGCACAAAACCACCACGTAAAAAGGCTCATTGAATACCAGGGAAAATATGGGAAGGGATAAACCAAACACCAGCGACCCAAGTGAAACATAATTAGTTGGTATGAAAACGATCAGCCATACCGCCAATGACAATGCCAGAGGAATGGGTGCCAATATACCGGCCACACCTATTGTTGTTGCCACGCCCTTCCCTCCTTTGAACTTTAAAAATACGCTCCATATATGGCCGCATATTGCTATCAATCCGAGCAGGCATTTGAAAAAAATGTAATCTACCTCTCCAAGAAATAAATAATAAACCCTTGCAATCACCGTAACCACTAAAATACCTTTACCGATATCTATAATAAGAGTAAGGAGCCCGGGCAACTTCCCTGCTACGCGATAAACGTTCGTGGCGCCTACGTTCCTGGAGCCGGCGCCTCTTATATCGACCCCTTTAAAGATCCTGGTCATTAAAAATCCCGTCGGAATAGAGCCGATCAGATATGCCGTCACGGCCGCTGCAATAAAGATCAATACCGATACCATGTTCAGGCCTTCCTTTTGTTGCTTAAATTATTCTCGTTCAACGTCCTGCTGCCCTTAAGCATATAATCCACCCCGGAGATCACCGTCAGCAGCGTTGCTATGTTCCAGACTATCTCTGAATACGGAAATTTCACGAGTATGGCCACTATTGTCATCATTTGAAAAAAAGTCGTCAGCTTTCCCCAGAAGCTGGGCTCTATTTTAATATCGCCCTTAACCACATGTATCAATACCGAGCCCAGTACTATTATGGCATCCCGCGAGATCACGATTATAGGGACATACGGAGGGAGCCTGAGATTTTCCGGGATGTTCTTTACTATAGCAAGGCATATGAAGGCGCTTATTAAAAGAGTTTTATCGGCAATGGGATCAAGTATGGTGCCCAGAACGGTCTTTTCATTTCGCGCCCTGGCTATGAACCCGTCCAGCCCGTCGGAGATCACGGCCAGTATAAAGAACACCAGGGCAACATCCATCCTGGAATAAATTATTGCCGCTATAAAAAGAGGCGTTAATATTATCCTGCTTATCGTTATCTTGTTGGCAATATTCATCATTTTATGAGGCGCACCCTGTTGATCGGCCAATATATACAAATTGCCCTACCGATAAGATTTTTTTTAGGGACAAATCCCCAGTAGCGTGAATCCCTTGAATTGGCGCTGTTATCTCCCAGGACAAAAAAAGAGTCTTTAGGGACCGTGATTACATCGCCCTCTTTCCCATAATCTCCTCTGTTGTAATAATAATTTGAGCGTACGGACAAGGGCGCTTCTATCTGTTTGCCATCGATATAAATATTACCGTTCTTTATTTCCAGTTTTTCCCCTCCGCGCGCTATCAACCTTTTTACAAAGTCCCTCTTGGGAGCCTCGGGTGATACAAAAACCATGATATCTCCGCGTTCGGGCTGCCTTACCGCAGGAAGCCTGATATCGGTAAAGGGTATGCGTGCGCCGTAAATAAACTTATTTACAAATATCCTGTCCCCCACCTGGAAGGTAGGGATCATGGAGCCCGAGGGTATCTTAAAAGCCTGGACGATAAAAGTCCTTATCAGAAGCGCGAGTATAAGCGCTATTATTATTGACTCCGTCCATTCCCTTATTTCCGATTTAACCTTTTCGTTCATCATTTCGTATCTTTCTTTTTTAATGCTTTAAGATGTCTTCAATGCGGCCAAAAACGCCTCTTGCGGTATCTCTACCTTGCCGAATTGTTTCATCCTCTTCTTTCCTTCTTTCTGCTTTTCCCAAAGTTTTCTTTTCCTGGTTATGTCGCCTCCGTAGCACTTAGCGGTAACGTTCTTACCGACGGACTTTATAGTCTCTCTCGCTATGATCTGGCCGCCTATGGCCGCCTGCAGGATTATCTGGAACAAATGGCGGGGTATGTTCTCTTTTAATTTTTCAATGACCGCCTTGCCCTTAGTATAAGCCTTGTCCTTGAAAACAAGCGACGAAAGGGCGTCACACACTTCGCCGTTTATAAGGATATCTAATTTTACTATTTTTGTCGGCCTGTAATCAAGTAATTCGTAATCCAGCGAGCCATATCCTTTTGTCACGGATTTTATCTTGTCATAGAAATCTATTATTACTTCTGCCAGCGGAATGTCATAAACTATCTGGGCCCTTGATTCGTCGAGATATTGTGTCGATACGTACTCTCCGCGTTTTGATTCCGAAAGTTCGAGAATATTACCTATATATTCTTTGGGAGTTATTATATACGCTTTGACATAGGGCTCTTCTATAGATAATATTTCTCCCGGGTTAGGCAGCTTCATGGGGTTATCGACTTCTATCAATTCATTATCGTTCTTCTTTATCTTATAAATAACGCTGGGAGTGGTTATGACAAGATTCAGGTCAAACTCCCTCTCGAGACGCTCCTGTATTATTTCCATATGGAGAAGCCCGAGAAAACCGCACCTGAACCCCATACCTAAAGAAGCGGATTTTTCAGGCTCATATATAAAAGAGGCATCTGAAAGGCGCATCTTCTCTATCGCATCTTTAAGCGCGGGAAAATCTGCGCTGTTCGCCGGATAGATACCGCTGAATACCATCGGCCTGACCTTTTTATAGCCGGGTAATGCGACTAAGGCGGGATTATCGGCGTCTGTAATAGTATCTCCGATGGAAACCTCTTTGGCATCTCTTATATTGCAGGCAATGTATCCGACTTCACCGCATTCAAGGGTGTCAACCTGCTCAGGCCTGGGCTTAAAAACGCCGACTTCCAGGATATCGTAAGTATTGCCATTGGACATCATCATTATACGCATGCCTTTTTTTAGCGTCCCATTCGTCAGCCTTACGAGGACTATAACACCTTTGTAGGTATCATATTTCGAATCAAAGACCAGGGCTTGTAAAGGATTGAGCACATCACCTTTGGGGGCGGGTATCCTCTGCGTTATCGCTTCTAAGATTTCCGCTATGCCGGTGCCTGCTTTAGCGCTTGCCAATAAAATATCTTTTTTCTCCAGGCCCAGGATATCCGATATCTCATGCTTTACTTTCTCTATATCCGCATTAGCAAGGTCTATCTTATTTATGACAGGTATTATTACGAGATTGTGCTCCATTGCCAGGTAAAGATTGGCGACTGTCTGGGCTTCTATGCCCTGGGCGGCATCTACTACCAGAAGCGCGCCTTCACATGCGCCTATAGACTTGGAAACTTCATAAGTAAAATCGACGTGGCCCGGCGTATCAATGAGGTTTAACTCGTAGGTTATCCCGTCCCTGGCTTTGTAATTAAGGCGGACGGCGCTGGCCTTTATGGTAATACCGCGCTCTCTTTCAAGGTCCATGTCGTCAAGCATCTGATCGTGGAATTCCCGCTCGCTTATGGCGCCGGTTACCTGCAGTATCCTGTCGGCAAGCGTTGATTTACCATGGTCTATGTGGGCTATTATAGAAAAGTTACGTATTATAAGTTTATCCATTAATATATTAAACTTTATCGATCATCTGTTTTCCGAACTCAAGATACTTAAATGCCGTTTTTTCATCCGACGCTTCTGAGTATATCCTGACTATCGGTTCTGTGCCGGAGAGACGGAGCATAAGCCATGACCTGTCTTTGCAGATAAATTTATGGCCGTCGTAGTCTTTTATCTCAACGACATCGTTATTCAGCACTTTTTTTATGGGATTGCGTTCAAGATAAGCCATCAATCCATTCTTTTTCTCATCGGGCACCCTCATGTCAAGCCGGCGGTATTCATAGGTGCCGTATTCCTTTTCTATGCTTTTGATGATATCCACAAGCCTCTTGCGCCTCATGGCCATCATTTCAAGTATGAGAAGCCCCGAAAGTATCCCGTCGCGCTCCGGTATATACCCCCTGAATGCCACACCCCCGGTTTCTTCTCCTCCTATAAGGATATCTTCTTTCTGCATCTTTTCACATATATACTTGAACCCCACTGGGGTCTCATGCATATTTAAACCATATTTCCCGCATATTTTTTCTATGAGCGCTGTCCCGCAAATCGTCTGGACTACGTCACCCCGCATCTTCTTATCTTCTACAAGATGCAGCAGCAAAAGCGTCATAACTTTATGTCCTGTAAGCAGCTTTCCGCTGGATAGGGCGACTCCAAGCCTGTCGGCGTCTCCATCCGTCGCAAGCCCTACCGAGTATTTGCCTTTTTTGGTCCTTTCCACGAGCTCCTTCAGGTTGGGCATGATCGGTTCAGGATTTATCCCTCCGAATCCCGGGTCCGTTTCCTCATGGATAATGTCAACCTTAACCTTCCCACCTTTTAGCAGATTTTTTATATGGCCATTACCTACACCGTACATGGGATCGACCAGGACTTTTAAATTACTCTTTTTTATAAGTTTCAGGTTAACATATTTTTTGATAAACCCAAGGTGCCTGGGGATAATGTCCTCGACGCTTACGGCCCCTTCGGCCTTAAGGTCCTTTAAAGGCCTTATCTTTACGTCATTCGCTCCAAGCAATCCTTCGATCTTTTTTGTTATGCCCAGGTCCGCTGAGCCGGAGTAATAGGCCTTGTATTTCATCCCATTATATCTGGCAGGGTTATGACTTGCCGTTATCACTATCCCGCCTATCAGGTTCTTATCTTTTATGGCGAAGCTTACTGAAGGCGTAGGGCTCGGCCTGTCGGCAAGTATAGTAGGTATACCATTAGCCGCCGTAATGCACGCCGTTATCTCCGCGTACTTGTAGGACAGGAACCTTGTATCATATCCCACGGCTATTTTAAATTCCCTCTCGCCCAGGACGTCCTTCTGGCTTATTATATAATCCGCCATCGCCTGCGCGACTTTTCTGACATTTTCAAAGGTAAAAGCATCGCTTATTACCGCTCTCCACCCGTCGGTGCCGAATTTTATTACAGACATTTAAGCTCCTCTGATTTTTTTTATTGCCAAAGCATAATCCTTCGATCCGAACACATAACTTCCTGCAACAAGCACATTTGCGCCGCGGCTAAGGCAATCGCGCGCAGTCATATCATTTATACCGCCGTCCACCTCTATGTCTTTTTTAAATACCTTCCGCAATTCTTCGATCTTGTCGAGACAGTCGTATATAAAATCCTGCCCGCCGAATCCCGGCTCAACCGTCATGACCAGGACCATATCTACCATTGAAAGCAGGCCTTCTATCTTCCTGATATCGGTCTTTGGCCTTATCGATATCCCGACCTTTTTCTTGTAATATCTTATGAGCTTTACGACTTCTCTCGGATCTTCTTCTATCTCTGAATGGAAAGTTATAATATCACTACCGGCTTTCGCAAAACTTTCTATGTACTTTTCCGGCTCTTTTATCATGAGATGGACATCCAGGGTGAGCTTCGTGACAGGCCTTATGGACCTCACGACAACAGGCCCGATCGTGATATTAGGGACAAAGTGCCCGTCCATCACGTCTACATGTATCCAATCCGCTCCGCCTTTTTCCACATCCTTTATCTCCGTGCCGAGATTAGAAAAGTCAGCCGATAATATGCTGGGCGCGATAATAGTTTTGAGCATCTTTCTTGCTTCTCCTTTATTTAATTTTTTTGCGAGGCAAGGGTATAAACCCTGCCGATGTCTTCCAGCGTAACGACCCCCGCTATCTTTCCGCCCCTGAATACGGGCAAGGCCCTCAGGTCGTTCTCGCCCATGATCTTCTGCGCATCCGTTAAAAGATCCGTATCGGACACTTTTGGAAAATCTTTTCTCATAACCTCTTTAACCATGGCCTGGGCCCCTAGCCTATGGATACCGGCCATTATGTCATACCTTGTAACAAAGCCCACGTTTTCTTCTCCTTCGATCACCGGGAAATCTTCCTGGTGGGAATGAAAAATAAGCTCGAGCACTTTCGATAAAGTAGTATCTGAGTTAACTGTAAAAAAATCGGCAGATAGTATATCTTTAACCTTGAACTTTTTCAAGGTTTCTTTCAAGTCAACCTGAAGCTCCTCATTAGATGCCGCCATGTATATAAATACCGCTATGGCCATCAATATGATATTGAACCCTACTATGCCGAAATAAGCAAAGATAAGCGCAAAAATATGCCCTAGATTGACCGCTACTTTAGTCGCTCTCTGATAACCCATCTTTTGGGCAAGTAAAGAACGCAACACTCTCCCGCCATCCATGGGGAATGCCGGTATCAGGTTAAATATCGCCAGGATAAGGTTTATCCAGTAAAGATAAGATATGGTAAGAGGCCACGTGGCCGTAGAAAGCGGCCTATAGAAAAGGACCTCCGGGCCCAGTAAATTTTTTATCGGTATATAGAATACTGCGACTACGATCAGGTTAAAAAGAGGACCTGCTATCGAAATGAAAAATTCCTGGTGCGGCTTTTCAGGCATGGCCGACATCGATGCTATACCGCCTATGGGCAAAAGCGTTATCTCGCGCACCTCTATGCCATAGGACTTTGCCACCAGGGAATGGCAGATCTCATGGAGTGTAACAAAACAGAACACGCCCAGTATCAATACAAGCCATTTTATCCCTCCGGAGAGGAAAAATATCAAAAGCAGCAGAAATGTAATATGGATATTTATTGATATCCCGAACAGCTTAAATAATCTTATAGAACCCTTCATCCCGCTCCTTGTGTAACTTATATTACAAATGCAGCGTATCTTTCAACCTTTTCTCGTCTTTCACCGGGCCTATAACGGCCAGGTTAATATTATTATCATTGAAGATGCTCGACGCCACCCGCATGAGGTCGTCGCACGTGATCGACTCAATCTTGCTGACGATACTCTTCGGGTCCAGCTCATTTTCTCCCGCTACGACCTTTTCGCCAAGCCATAGCATAAGGCTCATCGTGTCTTCCATTGTGAACAAGAGCTGCCCTTTATAAAATTCTTTTGCCCTTTCCAGCTCTTCTTTTTTTACGGGTTCCTTTTTCATGATATCTAATTCCCTGAATATTATTTCAAGGGCCTGGACGAGCTTTTTTTCCTCTACGCCTGCGCCAACCACGAATGCCCCCGTATCCTCGTACCTGCGCATACTGGACGAGATCTCATAGCAAAGCGCCATTTCATCCCTTACGATATGGAACAACCGCGAAGACATGTTCGCTCCCAGTATTACGTTAAGCAGGCTCGCGGCATATCTGTCGGGACTAAAACGGTTTACCGCATGAAAACCCAGGGCCATGTGAGTTTGTTCCGTTTCCTTCATAGTAAGGTTCAAAACCGGTTTCTTTTGCTCTTTTACCGCTTTTTTAAATTCCGGTATTTCTTTTGGACGTTCTTTTGCCATGTATTTGGAAGCAAAACCTGAAAGGGTATCATTATCTATACGGCCCGTCCCTATCAAAAGCATGTTGTTCGGATTATAGTAGACATCCCTGTAGGAAACAACATCTTCCCTCTTTATAGACGTTACCGATTCGACGCTGCCTGCAAGGGGAAGCCCTAAAGGCTGTTTAGGCCATAACATCTCGCTCAATATCTCATGGACATGCTGGGCCGGGATATCCTTATACATATTTATCTCTTCTATTATAACGTCTTTCTCTTTCAGGACCTCTTTTTCATCAAGGCGCGGGTGGAGCACCATATCGCTTAATATATCGACGCCTAATTCAGCATCTTTTGCCAGAAGCTTTACAAGATAACACGTAAACTCTTCGGAAGTAAACCCGTTAAAGCTGCCGCCGCGGCCTTCGATCGCCTCCTTTATCACCTTCATGTCCCTTGTCTCTGTGCCCTTAAAAAGCATGTGCTCCAGCAAATGGCTTATGCCGTTATTCTCGTTATTTTCATACCTTACACCGGCACGTATCCATATACCGAATGAAACGCTTTCCATGTGTTTCATCTCTTTTGCCGCTATTGTAAGGCCATTGTCCGTTTTTTTGGTCAAATTCTGCATTAGCTTAAACCTTTCTTCTTGGCATCCAGATAACCCTGTAATATCAGCTGGGCCGCTAGTTTATCGGTTACTTTTTTACGCTTCGCACGGCTCGTGTCTGCTTCGAGCAAAACCCTCTCTGCCTGTACGCTTGTCAACCTTTCATCCCATGTCCTGACGGGGACCTTAACTACCTTCGACAGCTCTTCGACGAATTCCAGCACTTCTTTTGTCTTTGGGCCGTAGCTGCCGTTCATATTAATGGGCAGGCCTATGACTATCTCCTGTACATTGTTTTCCAGGACGATCTTTGATATATCTTCAATATCCGATCTCAAAACTTTCCTATACAAAGAATCCAGGCCCTGTGCAGTAAGAAGCAACTCATCGCTAAGGGCAATGCCGATACGCTTCGTCCCAAAATCCAACCCCATGATCCTCATCCCGTTACATCTCCAATTACATACATAATCTTGCCCATTACATCATTCTCTTCAAGAGATGTAACGGGACTCATATTATCTTTGTTACCTTACCGTCTTTTTCTACGAAACGCCTTCCTTCCATTTTCAGGACCTTCTTAAGGCTATCGAAGCTCCCTATGTCTTCCCAGAAATAAGCCCCTTTTATACAATAGATGTCGTAGGCCTTTTCCATGATCGCGTAATCTACAGATATATTCGGCAGCTTTTCATACCTTTCCTCTATCTTACGGACGTCCTTCATGCCTCCATATATATCTGAGGAGAGCCTGCGGACCGCTCCAAGAAAGGTCTTTGCCTTAAATATGAAAGTGCCTGTATTCCACAGGTAACTCCCTTCCCTTATGAACTCGGCCGATCTTTCAAGGTCCGGCTTTTCGACGAATCTATCGACCTTGTATATCCTGCCTATTGAATCGTCCCATTTTACCTTGATGTAACCATAGGAGGACGAGGGAAAATAAGGCTTTAACCCTATCGTAACTATAGCGCTGGGATTTTTTTCTACAAAATTTATGCCTTTTTGTATTGTATTCAAAAACGTCTTTTCATCGCCTATATAGTGGTCAGCGGGAAAAACGGCCATTATGGCATCGCTATCCCTTTTTTTCAATTCAAGCGCTGCAAGCGCAATAGCAGGCGCCGTATTACGGGAAACCTTTTCAAGAAGAAGGTTTTCCCTCAAGATACCCTTAAAGCTCTTCTTCACAAGCCGCGACTGGGATATGTTGGCAACAACGGCTATATTTTTAGGGTCTATTATCTTCTTTATCCTGTCAACGGTCCTGCCAAAAATAGTCCGTTTATCTTTTGTAACCGAAAGGAATGGTTTTGGCCTTGATGGCCTGGACAAAGGCTGAAGCCGCTTCCCTATTCCGCCTACAAGTATGACACCATAAACATTTTTCGTATTGCGTATTGTGTATTGCGTATTGTGTTTAGTCATTATGAATTGCTCTCGCTAACTTTTTTGAAAAACTTGAAACTTTGGAAATCAGCGTGTTGTGATTATTTTGATTATCCGCGATTATCTTAACAATAGCGCTCCCCACGATGACACCATCGGCTACCATCGCGACTTTACGCGCCTGTTCGGGAGTCGAAATACCGAATCCTACCGCCACAGGCTTATTGGTCATGGACTTTATGGTCCTGACATTTGAGGTAACTTCAGGAGGCAACTTGACCCTTGCACCCGTTACGCCAGCAAGCGAAACATAATAGATGAACCCGGATGATCTTTTAACAATATTCGCCATCCTGTCCTTTGTTGATGTCGGAGCAACTAAAAATATAGTGGCTATGCCGTGCTCTTTCGATAATTTTATAAGGTCACCTGCTTCTTCGAACGGCAGGTCCGGCACTATAACACCATCCACGCCGCTCTTCCTGCAGTCCATAATAAAATCATCGATCCCATACCGCAATACCGGATTGTAATAAGTCATGAAGACCAGGGGTATCTCTGTCACCTTTCTCAGGCCGGCGACAAGGGCGAATATTTTTTTCAGGTTAGCGCCCTTAAGAAGCGCCCTGTGGGACGCGGCCTGTATAGTTGGCCCGTCGGCAAGAGGATCGGAAAACGGTATTCCCAGTTCTATTACGTCCGCGCCGGAACCTTCCAGGGCAAGGACTATTTTTTTGGTCATATCAATACCGGGATCGCCCGCCGTTATATAGGCTATAAAAGCCTTTTTCCCGAGCTTCTTCAGTTCCCTGAACTTCTTCTCCACCCTGTTCATTCCGTTACATCTCCCATTTTATACATAATCTCACCCATTACATCGTTAGTTTTAAGAGATGTAACGGGATTCATCATCGGCTAACCCTTTTCAGGTTGCATAACCTGCCTTAACATCATCGGGTAATTGATCATTAGCTCATCATTTAAGAATATCTCGATCCAGTATTTACCCGGGTTTTCGAACAACAAATTATTGAACCTTGACACTATCGTCTGGTGGGCATCTATGTCCACGAGTTTAAAAGGCTGCCCTTCCGTCTGAAATACCACGGCCTTGTTTTTGGAATTTATGATACGTATCTTCTGCGTAAAATCCCCCTCCCCCTTGCACCAGCGGTTGGCAACGAACAGCGTATGGTGCCTGGCCGGGAACTCTTTTGCATTTATAGTTTCAAATATGCCCAGAAGCATGAACTTTCCGTTATCTTCCCGTCTCACGTCATCACATACTACAGAAAACTGCAGATTAGGTTTTATGTCCATGGTTATAATACCCCTCTTACTATATCTATATCCTTATCACCCCTGCCTGAAAGACAGACAATAACATTTTTATTTTTTGATAATCGTCTTGCAAGTTTAACGGCATAGTAAACCGCATGCGATGACTCCAGCGCAGGAATTATACCCTCCAGTTTTGTAAGGGTAGAAAAACCTTCCAGGGCCTGCCTGTCAGTAACTGCGACATATTCGGCCCGGTTTGTATCCTTAAAAAATGAATGCTCAGGCCCCACGCCCGGATAATCTAATCCGGCTGAGATCGAATGCGCTATCTTTATCTGCCCGTCCTCATCCTGCAGCAGGTAACTTTTTGAACCATGCAATACGCCTACTGACCCTTTACACAGCGTAGCCGCATGTTTATCGGTATTTACACCGAGCCCGGCTGCTTCAACGCCGACAAATTTAACCTTGTCTTTCAAAAATGGATAGAATATACCCATTGCATTGCTGCCGCCTCCTACGCATGCTACAAGGTAATCAGGCAACCGCCCGATCTTTTTAAGGCTCTGCTGCCTTGTCTCCCTGCCGATTATGGACTGGAAATCCCTTACTATCATAGGATAGGGGTGCGGGCCGGCGACCGATCCTATAACATAATATGTTGACCCTACATTAGTGACCCAGTCCCTTATCGCCTCATTCATTGCGTCCTTCAGCGTCCTGGAACCGCTTGTGACAGGATTAACTTTGGCTCCGAGCAGTTTCATTTTGAATACGTTTACTGACTGCCGCCTGATATCCTCTTCGCCCATGAAGATCTCGCATTTAAGCCCGAATAATGCGGACACGGTTGCCGTCGCAACACCGTGCTGTCCTGCACCGGTCTCGGCGATTATGCGTGTTTTGCCCATCTTAGCCGCAAGCAGTATCTGCCCAAGGGTATTATTTATCTTATGCGCGCCTGTATGCAGCAGGTCCTCTCTTTTAAGATAGATCCTGGCGCCCCTTGCAGCGCTGGATAATTTTTTGGCATAATATAATGGCGTGGGACGGCCTGCGTATTCCTTAAGCAGGCTTTCAAGCTCGCCTTTGAAAGACCTGTCCAATTTTACTCTTGCATATTCTTTTTCGAGCTCAGCCAGCGCAGCCATCAATGTTTCCGGCACGAATTTTCCGCCGAACAGCCCAAAATAACCTTTTTTATCGGGTATCTTCATGCTGCCTTCCTTACATTATCCACGAATTCCTTCATCAACTTCAGGTCCTTCTTTCCCGGCGACGCTTCGACACCTGAGGACACATCTACGCCATAAGGAGCCACATTCTGTATTGCCGATCCTACATTTTCCGGCGTAAGCCCGCCGGATAAAATGACCGGCTTCAGCAATTCGTATCCTTCTATCAATTTCCAGTCAAAAGTCTTACCTGTTCCGCCTTTTAATCCGTCGATATGGGTATCAAGTAAATAATAATCTACGTCATAACCATTGATGCTTTTCAGGCTCTTCTTGTCCTGTATCCTGAAAGCCTTTATGATCTTATAGGAATCCTTGAACTGGGCGCAATACTCCGGGCTTTCTTTCCCATGGAATTGCAACATGTCAAGCGAGCAGTCCTGGGCTATTTCGATAACCTTTTTAGCATTTTCGTCCACAAAAACGCCTACCTTTGCAATAGTATCCGGCACCTCGTTCAGGACATCCCTTATCTTTTTAGGCTCGATATATCTCTTTGAATCCCTATAAAGTATAAAGCCCAGCATATCGGCGCCAAGGCCTGACGCCTCTATCGCATCCTGTTTGTTAGTTATACCGCATATTTTTATTCTAACCATGGGCTTTATTAATATCGCATTATTTCGCGCATCTTTGCCGTTATATCGTCGCTTTCCATAAATGCCTCGCCTATCAAAACGGCATTAACGCCGAGAGATTTTAAGAACATTATATCTTCATAACACTTTATACCGCTCTCGGACACTATAACCTTGCTTTGCGGCACCATCCTGATCAACCTTTGCGTCACGCTCAGGTCCACTTTGAAAGTATGCAGGTCCCTGTTATTAATACCGATTATCGCCGCATCTATGGCAAGGGCTTTTTCCACGTCTTCCTCATTGTGGACCTCTACAAGGCAATCGAGCCCTAATCCTGCGGCAATATTATAAAACCTGGTTAATTCCGCCATCGATAATATATCACAAATAAGAAGTATGGCATCCGCGCCCGCGGCCACAGTTTCATATATCTGGTATTCATCGATAAAGAAATCTTTCCTTAATATCGGGATAGAAACATTGCTGCGCACCTTAACAAGGTATTCAAGCTTTCCTTCGAAAAACCTCTCATCGGTAAGTATGGATATCGCGCTGGCCCCGTTGGCCTGGTACGTAATAGCTATTTTTACGGGATTAAAATCCCCCCTAAGGATGCCTTTTGAAGGCGATGCCTTCTTTATCTCCGCTATAAGATTAATGTGGTGCGGACGTGATACGTTTTTTTTGAATGAGCTTTTTACCGACAGGCTCTTTATCTCCTTTAAAAGCTCATCCTGAGGCTTGATCCTCTTTGCCTCTTCGACCACTTTTCTCTTTTCTTCTATTATCCTTGATAAGATCATCCCGTTACATCTCCAATTCTATACCTAATTCTGCCCATTACATCGTTATTTTTATGAGATGTAACGGGAATCATCTTTTACCCATAACAGCTATAAGCTGGTTAAGCTTATCCAGCGCAATCCCGGAATCTATAGAATCAGCGGCTATACTAATACCGTGCGCCATATCATTAGCCTTATTACCTGCCACAAGAGCAGCGCCTGCATTCAATAGGACAATGTCCCTTCGCGGGCCCATTTCCCCGTTCAGCACGGATAAGAGTATCTTTGCATTTTCTTTGGCATCGCCGCCTTTGATATCTTTTATCTTTGCCTTTTTTAATCCGAATTTTTCCGGCGTTATATAATAAGTCCTGATCCTTGCGTCCTTTAACTCGGTTACTTTTGTCTTGCCTGTTATCGTTATCTCATCAAGCCTGTCCATGCCTGACACGACAAATGCGCGCGACGATCCAAGCTTCTTAAGGACTTCGGCGATAGTCTTTGTCAATCCTGCGTCGTATACCCCAACGACCTGGCTCGTTGCATTAGCAGGATTTGACAAGGGGCCCAACAAATTAAATATCGTCCTTATACCTATCTCTTTCCTGGGCTGGGCAGCATATTTCATGGCGTTATGGAAAAGCGGCGCATACATGAACGCTATCCCAACCTGGCGCAGGCACTTATCGACGACTTCCGTGCCGGCATCCAGGTTAACCCCTAACGCCTCAAGGACATCTGCGCTGCCGCACTGGCATAAAGCGCTCCTGTTCCCGTGCTTGGCGACCTTAAGGCCGCCGCCGGCAACTACAAAAGCGGCTGTCGTTGATATATTAAACGTATTTATACCGCTGCCGCCAGTCCCGCACGTATCCACAACCTCTTCCTTATTAATGTTTATCTTTAAGGACTTCTCACGCATGACCCTGGCCGCACCGGTTATCTCTTCGACAGTCTCGCCTTTCATGCTAAGAGCGGTTATAAAAGAGCTTATCTGGGCAACTGTAGCCCTGCCCGACATTATCTCCTCGAACACTTCGTGAGTTTCCGGCTCGGTCAGATCTAAATGCTTTACGACTTTATCTATCGCTTCCCTTATCATGTTATTCCTCAAAGCTCCAGAAAGTTCTTCAGTATCTTCTTCCCTTCCCCCGTCAAAACAGATTCCGGGTGGAACTGGACACCCCAGATAGGATACGCTTTATGTTTAAGCCCCATTATCTCCCTGTCTTTATCTTTTGTTTCCGCAGTGATAGCCAATAGTTTCGGCAGGCTCTTACGTTCAACGACCAGGGAATGATATCGCGTCGCCTCAAAAGGATTCTTAACGCCTTTAAATATATCCTTCCCATTATGGTATATCATAGATGTTTTGCCATGCATTATCCTTTTCGCCAATACTATCTTGCCTCCAAAAGCCTCACCTATAGATTGATGCCCCAGGCATACGCCCAATATGGGGATCTTTCCGTCCACTGCCCTTATAAGGTCTTCTGATATGCCTGCATCCTTAGGTTCGCCCGGACCGGGAGACAATAATATTTTCGCCGGCTTAAGCTTTTGCACTTCTTTTATCGTAATTTTGTCATTACGGAATACCTTAAGATCCGCGCCCAGCTCACCCAGATATTGGACCAGATTATAAGTAAAAGAATCGTAATTATCGAGAACTAATATCATTCCAGGCCCTCTTCTGCCATGTCTATGGCCCTCAATAAAGCTTTTGCCTTATTGAGAGTTTCCTGATATTCTTTTGCCGGTTTTGAATCCGCCACGATGCCGGCTCCGACCTGTATATAAGCCCTGCCATCCTTTATTACGATCGTACGTATGGCAATGCACGTATCGAGATTTCCGGAAAAACTAAAATATCCTACACTCCCGGCATATATACCGCGCCTTACGCTTTCAAGCTCTTCTATGATCTCCATGGCACGTACCTTAGGCGCCCCTGTAACTGTCCCGGCAGGAAAGGTTGCCCGCACTACATCAAACGCGTCTTTCCCCCTTTTTAGCTTTCCGGAAACATCGCTTACTATATGCATGACATGAGAATATTTTTCTATTGTCATCAATTCAGACACCTTAACTGTTTTGAACTCACAGACCCGCCCTATATCATTACGCCCAAGATCAACAAGCATTATGTGTTCGGCCTTTTCCTTCGGGTCCTGCAGCAGGTCCTTTACGAGCCTTTTGTCCTCTTCTTCCGAGCCGCCTCTCGGCCTTGTCCCTGCTATGGGCCTTACCTCTACCGTGCCATTCTCGGACCTTACCATGATCTCCGGCGAAGAACCGACGATAAAAAAATTACCAAGCTTGAGATAATACATGTAAGGCGAAGGGTTTATTGATCTTAGCGCCCTGTATATCTGGAATGGCTGGCAGGCTATCCCGACATTAAGCCGTTGCGACGGGACACCCTGGATAATATCCCCTTTCCATATATACTCTTTCATCTTCTTTACTACATTCTCGAATTCTTTTTTTGTAAAATTGGACCTTAATTCTGATCTATGCGCCTGTCTTTTGCTCTCCCTGATCTCCGGCATCGGTCCTTTAAGATGACTTACGATCCCTTCGATCTTTTTTACCGCCTTATCGTATTTGTCACCCGCATTACCCGTTACATGCACATTAGATACGATCTTTATCTTATGGTCAACATGGTCGAAAATAAGAAGCGTGTCGGTAAGCATGAATACTGAATCGGGCAGCTTGAGGTCATCCCTGTTCTTATCCGGAAGGTCCTCGATGAACCTGACCATATCATAGCCAAGAAAACCGACAAACCCTCCGCAGAAACGCGGAAGCCCCTTAACGCCGACAAATCTATATTTTTTAAATATATTTTTTAATTCCTCTATGGGGTCTGAGCCGGCAATGAAACTCTTTATATCGCTACCTTCTTTAATAGTGACCTTATTGCCTTTGCTGGAAAATACGAGCGACGGGTTGCTGCCAAGTATTGAATAACGGGCAAGCCTTTCCCCTCCTTCCACCGATTCCAGCAGAAATGAATAATTGCTCCTATCGATCTTCCTGAATGCCGATAAAGGCGTCTCAAAGTCAGCCAATATCTCCCTGTAAACCGGTATCAGGTTCCCTTTCTTTGCCAGTTTTATAAATTCTTTTTTCGACGGATAATACATACCTTTACTCCTATGCTCTCAACTCCCTACTCTTTATATACTTTCTTTGGGTCGAATATGCGCTCAGAAGTTATCCTAACATTCCCTTCCTTATCAAATTCCCTATAGTAACAGCTAAAATACCCCTCATGGCATCCCGCCTTTACCTGTTCTACCTCGAAAAGCAAGGAATTACCTTCACAATCAAAACACATTTTTCTGACGTTCTGGATACAACCGCTTGTCTCACCTTTCATCATAAGCTTGCCTTTTGAGCGCCTGTAAACATAGATCTTGCCCTCTTGTATGGTCTTCCCAAGGGCATCTTTATTCATGTAGCATAATGTAAGGACTTCCCCCGATATTTCATCCTGGATAATGGCAGGTATAAGCCCTTTTTCATCGAATTTAAGGAGTTTCAATATTTTTTCCATGACTATCCTCTCACTTTTACGTTTCGTTTTCTCATATAATCCTTCGTTTCCTGTACCGAATATGTCCTGAAATGGAATATAGATGCTGCTAGTACGGCATCCGCCTTACCTTCAGTCAAGGCATCGTAAAGGTGCTCCAACGTACCCGCCCCGCCCGAAGCGATCACAGGGATGTTCACCGATTCGCTTATCTTTCTAGTCAGGTTTATGTCGTAACCTTCCCTGGTGCCATCATAATCCATGCTGGTTAAAAGTATCTCCCCGGCCCCCAGCTTTTCGGCTTTTTTAGCCCATGAAACAGCGTCGACACCCGTTGGCGTACGGCCACCGTTAACATAGACTTCCCAGGACTGTTTTTGCCTGGTTTTCACCTTACACTTAGCATCGATCGCCACCACTATGCACTGGCTGCCGAACCTGTCGGACGATCTTTTTACAAATAACGGATCTTTAACCGCAGCCGTATTTATCGAAACTTTATCGCACCCTGCTTTCAGGAGGTTCCTGATATCATTTATAGTGCTTATACCGCCCCCTACCGTAAACGGCAAAAATATGGATTCGGCTACTTTTTCGACGAGCCTTATAGTTGTCTTGCGCTTTTCATAACTTGCCGTAATATCAAGGAAAACAAGTTCGTCCGCGCCTTCTTTGTCATAAAACCTGGCATTCTCGACGGCATCTCCTGCGTCACGCAGGTTTAAAAAATTGACGCCTTTTACTACGCGCCCGTCTTTAATATCCAGGCATGGTATTATACGTTTTGTGAGCATATTTTAACAGCTTCTTTCAGGTCAATGGTCTTTTCGTAAAGCGCCTTGCCTATTATCATGCCTTTCAGGCCTTCGCCTTCCAGCGCTTTCAACCGCCTTACATCCTCTAACGTAGAAATACCCCCTGCCGCTACTATTTCTGCTGAGCCGGCATCCAGCATCTCTTTAAGGCTTTTAATGTTAGGGCCTTCGAGCATGCCGTCCCGCGCAATGTCGGTATAATTTATTGTCTTTACTCCCAGGCCGGCCATTTTTTTAGCAAGGTCCACAGCCTTGATCCCAGTCTTGGACAGCCATCCTTTCGTATAGACGATACCATCCCTGGCGTCTATACTGACGACTATCTTACCGTCGAATTTTTTTACTATTGCGGAAAGGAATTCGGTATCAATGGCCCTTGTCCCGACAACGGCTTTTTCAACACCCGCATCGAAAGCGTCTTTTATCACAGCCTCATCTCTCAGGCCGCCGCCGAGCTCTATCTTGGCATCTATGCATTTCACCATCTCTTTGATCAGCGGCATGTTGTCGAATCTTCCCTCAATAGCGCCGTCCAGGTCAACGACATGCAGGAGATCTATCCCGTACCCGACCCACATCTTTGCGACTTCGATCGGCGAGTCATAGTAAACAGTCTGTTTTTCAGCCTTTCCTTGCGTCAGGCGGACGACCTTCCCGCCCTTTATGTCTATAGCCGGTATTATCCTAATCATAAATTAACGAAATTCCTCAATATCCTTAAACCCATCTCCTGGCTCTTTTCAGGATGGAACTGGAGCGCATATATGTTATCCCTGGCAACACCGGATGTAAAATCCATGCCATAATCGGTAGTAACAAGAATGTCTTTTTTATCCGCCGGAACAGCATAATAAGAGTGCACGAAATACATGTATGAGTCATCCGGTATTCCCTTCAAGATCCTTGTGTCTTGTGTCTTGCGTCTTGTGCTCTTGATATTATTCCACCCCATATGAGGCACCTTCAACCCCTTCAACCTGAATCTCTTCACGTTTCCACGCAATACGCCAAGCCCTTTGATCCCGGGGGCTTCCTCGCTCTTCTCAAATAAAAGCTGGAGACCTAAACATAACCCAAGAAAAGGCTTGCCCGCGGAAATAGAGTCTTTGATCGGCCCGGCTAATTTCCTGCGCCCTAATTCTTTCATTGCTTCGCCAAATGCGCCTACCCCGGGGAAAACGATCTTTTCCGCTTTCTCTATATCTGCCGGGCTGGAAGATACTTTTACCCTGGCGCCAGCGACCTCAAGGGCCTTCCTAACGCTGTGCAAATTCCCCATACCATAGTCAATCACTACGATCATAAGCTTTAATCTATCCTGCCTTTCGTCGAAGGCACTCCCTTGCGTCTCACATCGATCTGTGTCGCTTCGTCCATGGCAATACCGAATGCCTTGAACACGGCTTCCATGATATGGTGCATGTCCTCGCCTGAATAAATTTCCACATGCAGGTTTATTCCCGCATTTTTTGCGAATGTATCAAAAAAATCCTTGCCTTCAGCTATTGAATAACCTTCTTCTTTTTGTACGATCTCGGCCGGTACACAAACGGGTATTTTCCAGACAAACGCATATCTGCCTCCGATATCTACCATAACCTTAGCTGCCGCATTATCCATTGGTACTTCTTTCGAGCCGTAGCGCTTTATCCCCTTGCAGTCTCCCAGGGCCTCTTTAAATGCCTTCCCCAGGCATATGGCTATATCTTCGTTAGTATGATGGCTATCTACGTCCAGGTCCCCTTTTGCCTTCAGGGTGAGGTCAAATAAACCATGAAAAGCAAAAAGTGTCAGCATGTGGTCCAGGAACCCTATGCCTGTCTTAATATCCGTCTTGCCCTTACCGTCAATTACAAGGGCGCCGGATATATCTGTTTCCGTTGTTTTTCTTTTTATCTTAGCACTTCTTGATCTCTTTGCCATCTGCCTCTCCTGTTTTTTTCTAAATCAAAATGCCATTTACTCGAATCTTACCTTCACCGAATCCAAATGTTTCTTCAGCCCTTCTATCTGCGCTATTTTTTCAAGCGGGCCGCGTATTTCTTCGAGCGCGCTCTTGGTATATGACAAGACATGGGAGCATTTATAGAAATCCTGCGCGCCGAGCCCTGAGAAGAACCGCGCGCTGCCGCCCGTAGGCAAAACATGGCTGGGGCCTGCAGCATAATCTCCTACCGCAACCGGCGAATATGGCCCTAAGAATATTGCGCCGGCATGCTTGATATCCTTCAATATCTTCTTCGGATTATTCGTAAGTATCTGTAAGTGTTCGGGGGCTATCATATTCGAAACTTCAGCCGCCTCTTTCATGTTCTTCACGAGTATTATATAGCCTTTAAAAGTCTCCTTCTTCAGCGCTTTGACTATTTTTTTGGAATTTGTTATCAGCATAGATAATCCCATGAAATGCTCCGCCTGCGCTTCCATGTCCGCTCTTATATAATCGATATTGGACAGCTGGTTCGCTATTATCGCAACCTCGGATGGCCCGGCCAGCATGTCGATATCACAATAGCCGAAAACCTGCCGCTTGGCCTCTGTCACATAAGCATTGCCCGGCCCTACTATCTTATCGACCCTTGGGACCGTTTTTGTCCCAAAAGCCAATGCCGCAATGGCCTGCGCGCCGCCTATTTTATATATCTCGTCTACCTTAAGAAGGTTAGCCACTACGAGTATATGCGGGTCAACGGATTTGTATTTATTAGGCGGGGTAACAAGCACTATTTTTTTTACGCCTGCCATCTTAGCCGGGATAACGGTCATATAAACGCTGGAAACCAGCGGGACAGTACCGCTTGGGACATATATACCCACTTTCTCTATGGCCATCACCTTCTCGCCAAGAAGCACCCCGTTCGCATCTTTGATCTTCCAGGACTTCTTAAGATGTTTCTTGTAAAATTTCGTTATATTATCTATTACAACCTTGAGGTCAGAGACAAATTCCGGCTTTATGTCCTGGTAAGCGCCTGATGTCTCGCATTCGGAAACCTTCAGGTCTTTAGGCGCCAGCTTTACTTTATCGAATTTCCTGGTGTATTTTATAATAGCGTCATCGCCGTAGAGCTTAACATTTTCCAGGATATTCCTGACGCTTTCTGTAACGCGTTTATTGCGGCCGGAATCGCGCTCGCAAAGCTTCTGGAATTGCTTACTGCCAACCTTTATTAATTTCATTTTGCATCTCCTTGGAATTGATAAATTCTAAATTCGAAATCCTAAATTCAAAATAAATACAAAATTCCAAATATCAAACTCAAACTTTTAAACTTAAAGCCTTTTCTTTATAGTCTCTTTTATTTGACCAAGTGCTATTTCTAAATTAGTAACATCCTTGCCGCCGCCCTGGGCAAATTCCGGCTTTCCGCCGCCCGACCCGTTCAGGAGCCTGGCAAGGTCCCTTGCCAGGTCACCGGCCCTTATACTCTTTTTTATCAGGTCCGGAGTTAAAGATATGATAAAAGAAGCCTTTTCTCCTTCTGACATCGCAAGGATAATCGCGCAGGAAACCGCTTTGGCGCGTATTTTATCGCTAAGCATCCTCAAGCCGTCGATATTAACGCCGTCGACGATATCTGTCACTATTTTTGTATTCGAAACTGCAATTGATCTCTCGATAAGGCCATCAAGTTTATTTATTTGTTCATTAAGGCGCGCGCCTATCGCCTTTTTTTCTTCTTCCTTCCTGCCCTCAGCCAGTTGTCTTTGCTTTTCCGATTCTTTTTGTTTTTGGACCCATTCGCACGCCGCAGCGCCTGTCACCGCTTCTATTCTGCGGACGCCTGAGGCGATGGAGCTTTCGCTCGTTATTTTGAAAGATCCTATCTCTTTTGTATTATCAACGTGCGTTCCGCCGCACAGTTCTTTCGAGATACCCGCCACCGAAACCACGCGGACCTTGTCCCCGTATTTCTCCCCGAAAAGGGCCGTAGCCCCTTCCTTCTTTGCGTCATCAATACTCTTTATCTCTTTCCTGACGGGCATTGCGCTTTTAATATTCTCATTTACGATCTCTTCCACGCGCGCTATTTCCCGTGGCTCCATTTTTTTCATGTGCGCAAAATCAAACCTCAGATGATCCTGGTCGACCAGTGAACCCGTCTGCCGCACGTGCTCACCCAGTACCTTGCGTAATGCAGCCTGCAAAAGATGGGTAGCCGTGTGGTTGCATTTTACCTTATGTCTAATATCATCATTTA
>CAZHPY010000016.1:0-27321 GCA_964534705.1 uncultured Planctomycetia bacterium
AAAGCCTTTCAGTATCTTAGAACCGCATGTTGTGTCTTCTCCATTGACGCATATGTTATCCTTGACGGCAACCGGGATGCCGGCCAATTTGCCTTTCTCATTTTCGCATTTTCCATTCCTGTTAACGAGGACAAACGCCTTGATCTTTTTATCGACGCTGTCTATTCTTTGAAAGACGGAATTTAGGAGCTCGTTCACTTATTTGCCCTCTATGACTTGCGGAACCTTGAAAAAATCGCCGTCTTTGGCAGGCGCGTTCTTAAGGACATCTTCTACCGGCAGAGATTCCTTCAATACATCTTTTCTGAAGACATTTTTAAGCGTGCTCAAGGGATGGCTGGTGGGATGCACCTCATTAGTATCTATTTCTTCTAATTTGCTTATATAAGATAATATAGATGCTAATTGTTTTGAATAAGTATCCAGGTCTTTTTCGTCCAATTCCAGACGGGAAAGAAGCGCAACGTGTTTAACGGCTCTTTTATCGATACTCACTTTATGTAAGTCCTTGTTTCAATATAAGTTACCACACTCTAAAGCATTTGTCAAACTCGCAAAGGAGGATAATGGCAGGTCTTCGGGACGAGATAACGGGTCGATACCCGTTTTCTCAAGGACCTGCAATAATCTTTCTTTAGGAAGGTCTAAAACCTCTGCCCTTGAAAGCGAATTCAGGATAGTTTTGCGCCTTTGGTTAAAAGCGCCCCTTATTACCTTAAAAAGAAGCCGCTCATCACCTACTTTAACGGACGGCTTATTGAGGACTTCAAGCTTCAGCAGGCTGGAATCAACGTCCGGGACCGGATAAAAAGAAGTCCTTTTTATAGTATGAAGGTAGGAAACTTTGCAATAATACTGTATAAAACAGCTTAGCGAGCCATAATCCCCTGACCCTGCTACTGCGAGGACCCTGTCGGCGACCTCTTTCTGGACAACGATCAGTATTAACGTTATAAACCTTCTATTGCTGATGAGGTATTCGAGTATGGGGGTTGTAATATAATATGGGAGGTTCCCGAAAACTTTTAAGCGCCTGGCCGGTGATATCTTCTCTTCTATGCTGAACTCCAGTATGTCCTCGTTAAAGATCTTAAGATATTTAAAATCGCCTCCCACGATCTCTTTCAGTATCTCGCATGCCTTCCTGTCTTTCTCGACGGCAAAAACCTTGGCGCCCGTGGACGCAAGATCCACCGTAAGCGCTCCAAAACCGGGGCCTATCTCAAGGATAATGTCGTCTTTATCGATACCCGCGCTTCCCATTATCTTGTTCTTGACGTTGCCGTCTATAAGATAATTTTCCCCGAGCCTCTTTAAAGGCGTGAAGCCGCGCGTTGAAAAAATATCTTTTAACTGGGACCTGGTAAGCATCTCATTTCTTCCCGGAAAGGACAGCGGCAAGGCGTATCGCTTCTACCATAGACACCGGATCCGCAACGCCTTTGCCTGCAATATTAAAAGCAGTTCCATGGTCAGGCGAAGTCCTTACAAACGGCAGCCCCAGGGTAAGGTTGACGCCGTCCTTAAAATACAGCATCTTGAATGGCGCAAGGGCCTGATCGTGATACATAGAAATAATAGCATCGAATTTTCCGTTAAGGGCTTCATAAAATATGACATCGGCAGGTATGGGGCCATAAATATTCCTGATCGACCTTGCGGCCTTCTTAATAGCCGGTTTTATTTTAAGGCTTTCCTCATCGCCAAAAAGGCCGTTATCGCCTGCATGCGGGTTTAATCCGGCTACCCCTATCCGCGGGTTTTTTATGCCAAAAAACTTTTTTAAAGACTCCGCGGTAAGGATCAGCGTCTTATAAACCTTATCAGCGCTTATAGCGTCCGCGACATCCCTTAATGCCAGGTGCCTGGTGACAAGGCATACCTTTAAAAACTTCCCGACGAACATCATCGAAAAGTCTTTTGAACCGGTCTTTTGCGCCAGATATTCGGTATGCCCTTCAAAATCGCTGGCACGCCCTTCGCGGACAGAAGCCTTGTTGACAGGCGCAGTGACCATGCAGTCGGCGCCGCCTTTTTTGATAATATCCAATGCGGCGTCAACATATTCTATCGAAGCCTTGCCAAAAGAGGGTCTTTCCCTGCCATAGGAAAACTTGTTTTGCGGCACATTTGAAAGGTCTATAAGCGGAAAATCGGCGGTAAGCCTGAGGGCATTCTTTAATTTGTTTATTACGAAACGGTCCCCGATAACGGTAATACTGGCAAGGCGTTGTATCTTCTTGTCTGAAAGGGCCTTGATCGTTACTTCCGGACCCACGCCGGAAGGATCGCCCATGGTTATCAGGACGCGGCTTTTATTTGAACTCAATGTATGCACTTTTGGCGAGAGAGTCTATCCATCCCCTTAGCCTCTTATCGGCCTTATCGCGGTACAGATATTCCTCTATGTCCTGACGGACTTCCGGAAGTTCTTTTATCCTGCGCAACTTCCTTTGCTCAACTTTAAATATATGATAACCCAGGGTAGACTGGATTATTTCGGTAGATTCACCGTCCCTAAGGTTAAATACTATTTCTTCTATCTGGGGCATCAGGTCGCCTCTCTTCACGTAACCCATTATCCCCCCGTCCTCTACAGAAGGCCCTTCAGAATATTCCTTTGCAAGGCCGCCGAAGTCACATCCTTCTTTTATCCTTTTTATTATCTCTCTTGCACGCCTAAGGCTTTCTTCCTGTCCCCCTTGCCCCGGTTTGATCTTTATAAGTATCTGCCTTAACTGTATCTCTTCCGGGCTAAGGAACTGCTCTTTGTTATCATTGTAATAATTCTTCACTTCCAGAGGCGTGATTATGATCTTTGCGCCGACCTTATGGTCTATCAATTTACGTATCATTAGCTTCTCTTTGTATCTTGCGCGCAGCTCGTTCACGGTAAGGTTCTGCTGGTGCAGCATGCTGTCGAGCTCTTTATCGCCGCCCACCTTACTCTTTATGTCATTTATCCTTGCGTCTATTTCTTTTTCTTCTACAGTGATATTCTGCTTTTTTGCCTCGCTTAAGATCAGCCTGTCCTCTATCAATTGTTTTATTATGGCTTCACGCACCTCTTCGAGCTTCCGTATGAGCTCTTCGCCCTGGTAAGTAGTCCTGTATTGGTTGTATATGGGCGCGAGCATTATGTCTATTTCCCGCTGTGTTATGATCTCGCTATTTACGACAACGACTATCTTATCTATTACAGCCGCGTCGATATCCCCGGGGGCTGCCGCAAAAAATACGCACAAGCAAGACAGGGCGCATATGTATATGATCTTTTTAATCTTCAATTATTTACTCTGGTCTTCTTTTTTCGGCACGGAAGCTTCGATGGCCTTGATCGCGTCATCTTCTACCCTGACACGATATTTATCTTTGAGGTCAATAACCAGCTTGTCAAAAAGATCGTTCCTCTCTTTGATCCTTAGCTCGTTTTCAAGCATGGGCTTTGCTTCTTCGAATGGCCGCACGGTTTCCGGTTTTTTATCCGTAAGCTTTATTATGTGATATCCGAACTGGGTATGCACGATCGGGCTGACATCGCCCATTTTCAGCTCAAAGCAGGCGTTCTCAAACTCAGGGACTACCTGGCCTTTCCTGAAATAGCCTACATCGCCGCCTCTTGAAGCAGTGGCGTCTATAGACTTTTCCCTGGCCAGGTCCTGGAAATTCTTTCCGCCTGCGAGCGCTGCCTGCACATCCTTTGCCTCGCCTTCGCTAGCTACCAATATGTGCGATGCCCTCCACATCTCAGGTTTCCTGAATTCATCTTTGTGCTCTTCGTAATACTTTTTCATTTCTTCTTCGGAGATCTTTATCTTGTCATCGACCTCTGTTTTAACGAATTTTGCTATTATGATCTTCTTTCTTGCCTCATTGAGTATATCCCGTACTTCCCTGTCCCTGTCTATGCCTTTCCTCACGGCATCTTCGAGAAAAAGGGACTCGACTATCATGTCTTCAAAAAGGGTCTTTTTGTTCTTTTCGGCCATCCCCTGGTAATAGGACGGCAGCTTGGAGAGCTTTTGCTTAAAATCATGGAGAGTGATGAACTTATTCCCTACGGTAGCTAAGATCTTATCTTGTCCTGCAGGCTTCGACTCGCATCCGCTCAAAAATATCGATGCCAGTACCAGTAATGAGGCTATATAAGTCATTATATGCATAAATTTTAGTATATTATATCATATTAAAATGATTCTTTGCAAATTTCTTTAGTTTGCCTTTTTCTTTGTCCTGTAAGTTTCTACGGCGCTTTTCAGCAACCGGCAGTAAAGATCGAATCCTACCGAAGAAATGTATCCGCTCTGTTCTGTCCCAAGCAGATTACCGGCGCCCCTCAATTCAAGGTCTTCCATTGCAAGCTTAAAACCTGACCCAAGTTCCTTGAATTTCATTATGGCCTGCAACCGCTTTTGGGAATCGGATGTCAGTACAAATTGCCGCGGAATAAGCAGGTACGCATATGCCGCGCGCGTAAACCGCCCTACGCGCCCTCTTAGCTGGTACAGGTCCGCAAGCCCGAACGTATCGGCCCTGTTTATTATAAGCGTATTCGCGTTAGGGATGTCTATACCCGATTCAATTATAGTGGTCGATATTAGGCAATCTATTTCGCCCTTTATGAATTTCATCATCGTCTCTTCAAGGTACTTTTCATGCATCCTGCCGTGCGCAACCGCGATCCTTATCTGCGGGACAAGCTCGGACACTTTCTTTGCTATCTTCGCGATGTCCTCTATCCTGTTATGGACAAAAAATACCTGGCCGTTCCTTTTCTTCTCTTTCAGGATAGCGTTTTTTATAAGATTGTCGTCGTAATAGGTAACGTACGTTTCAACGGGGAGCCTGTCCGAAGGCGGGGTATTTATTACAGAGATATCACGTCCTCCCATAAGGGCAAGATATAACGTCCTCGGAATAGGCGTTGCCGTTAAGGTAAGGACGTCCGTGCTGAAACGCAACCTTTTTAAATATTCCTTATGGCGTACCCCGAAGCGTTGTTCTTCGTCTATGACCACCAGGCCGAGGTCCTTAAATTTTATGTCGCCTGATACCAGCCGGTGCGTACCTATGACTATGTCGACTGCCCCTTGCGCGATCCCTTTTATTATATTGTCCTGCTCCGACTTTGTCTTGAAACGTGAGAGCATCTCTATGCGTATGGGATATTTCTTCATCCTCATTGAAAACGTATTATAGTGTTGCTCCGCCAATATCGTTGTAGGAACAAGTATAGCGACTTGTTTATTATCCATTACCGCCTTAAAAGCAGCTCGCAGCGCGACCTCTGTCTTACCGTATCCGACATCCCCGCACAAAAGGCGGTCCATGGGCCTTTGGGATTCCATATCTTTTTTAACGTCAATACTTGCCCTCGCCTGGTCGGGCGTTTCTTTGTATGGGAACTCTTTCTCGAAATCTTTTTGCCAATCCTTGTCGGGGGAATACTTAAAACCTTCTACGGCAAAGCGCTTTGCCTGCAGCTCGAGCAATTCTATGGCCACAACGTTTACGCCGTCCTTTACCCGTTCCTTTACGCTCTTCCAGAGCTTTGAACCTAATTTGTAGAGCTTTGGAGGCTTCCTTTCGAGCCCTACATATTTTTGTATTTTATTAAGATCTTCGTAAGGGACATAAAGTTTATCGCCATCTGCATATTCTACGACATAGTGTTCGACAAATTTCTTGTCGATCTTGATCCTTTCTATGCCTTTATATGCGCCTATCCCATGATCGACATGGACAACGTAATCTCCTGCCTCTATGTCGATGAAGTTATCGATCGGAGAATCTTCCCCGGCTTCGAGCAGCCTTTTCTGCAGCTTCTTCTTTGCGATCCCTTTTATGGGAAGTATTATAACTGCCTGATGGTCTTCGATAGGGTCATATGTTACGGGGTCAAGGCTGCGTATCCTGGTCACAGTAGAGCCTTCGAGCTCTATTCTCAATGGATAGGCGAACGTCAGCGGGTATATTGTGATCGAGTCGCCCAGTCTTGCAAAATCGCCTTCTTCGGAAACACGCTTGCATGCGTGATATCCGTATTCGACAAGATCGAACGACAGCTTTTCAATGTCCAATTCTTCTTTGAGGTATATCTTTATCGTCTCAAACATGGAAAGGCCCCGGATTTAATACTATTATACTACATTTTCTTGGGGAGAGAAACACCGAGAAGGTTGATGCCGTTGGCCAGGATTATCCGGACACAATCAACCAGCACGAGCCTTGCCTTTGTCAGCGCCGGATCCGGGCAGACCACCCTGTGCTTGGTATAAAAAGAATGGAACGACTTAGCAAGGTCCTGCAAATACTGCAGTATTACGTATGGTTCGAGCTCGTCGGCGCTTAAAGAAACCACCAGGGGGAACTCGCGCAGGGTGCGCAATATGTCCAGTTCCTCTTTTTCAGTGAGCAGGCTTGAATCAAACTTGGAAGAAATATGCGAACTTTTGCTGTATTTAAGTATTGACCATATCCTTGCGTGGGCATACTGGATATAATAAACAGGGTTTTCCATAGATTGTTCCTTGGCCTTCTCAAGGTCAAAATCAAGATGGCTCGAAACCCTCCTCATGATAAAGCAGAAACGCGCAACGTCTTTTCCTACTTCGGTCATAACTTCACGCAACGTTATGAACTCGCCTGCCCTTGTTGACATCGGGACTATCTTGCCGCTCCTATAAAGGGTTGCCAGCTGAGCTATGATAACTGAGAGGGTTTTCTTGTCATAACCCAAAGCCTGGATCGAAGCGGTTATGCGCGGTATATAACCATGATGGTCCGGCCCCCATATGTCCACGAGCCTTTTAAAACCCCTCCTGTATTTATCAAGATGATAGGCTATATCCGGCGCCAGATAAGTGTAGGAACCATCGGATTTTATGAGGACCCTGTTCTTATCATCGCCGAAATCGGTGGAACGGAACCATGTAGCGCCATCCTCCTTGAATATATAACCTTTATTGTCTATTATCGTGAGGGCCTTTCCTATTTTGTCCGATTTTCGCAGGGATCTCTGGCTGTACCACACATCGAACTCTACCCCAAAATCTTTAAGGTCCTTTTTTATGCCGTTCGATATCCATTTAAGGCCGAATTCACGGAATGGCGCCAGATCCGTCTCATCGACGTATTTGCTTCCATATTTCTTCTTGAAATCGCCGGCTATATCATATATGTATCGCCCTTGGTACCCGTCCTGCGGGAATTCCTCTTTTTTATTGAATAACTCACGGTACCTTATCCTTATGGAATTGCCGAGTATATTCATCTGCGTACCTTCATCGTTAACATAATACTCGGTCTTGACATTACAACCGGAGAACCGGAGGATCCTCGAGAGACTGTCGCCGATGGCTGCTTGCCTGCCGTGGGCTATAGTGAGCGGCCCCGTAGGATTAGCGCTTACGAATTCTACATTTATTTTTTTACTGCGGCATACGCTTATCCTGCCGTAATTATTTTTTTCGCGCTGTATTATCAGTATTATCTGGTATAAATATGACTTACTTAAAAATATATTAACAAATCCCGGGGCCTTGACCTCTATCTTCTCTATGTAGGCCTTCAGGATATTGCCGGATAGCGATCCGTTCATTTTGTTCGCGATGAGCCCCGCAAACCCCAGAGGCGGCATAGCGGCAAATTTAGACGCCTTCATGGCGACGTTAGTGGCCAGATCCCCATGGGCCTTGTCTTTTGGTATCTCCAGCCCGGGCATGACGCTCGCTGTCTTGTCCAGCGGCCTCTTAAGGTCTTTCAGCACCTCTTTAACGGAGCCTTCAATGAAAGATATTATTTTTCTTTCAATGTCGCCATAATACATAATATACCTTTTTTTAATAAGGCGAGATCGCCCCGGAACACAAGGAGCAATCTCGTCTTAATCTCTATCTGGATTATTTAGCGCTTTTTCTCTTTTTTTTACTGCGTTTGGGAGAGCTTGATCTGCCGCGAGAGCGCTTTACGTGCTTACTATGGATCTCTTCCTTAAACTTCTTTACGGGGACATCGCCCCATAGCCTTTCAAGTTCGTAAAAGCGCCTTGTATCCTCTTGAAATATGTGAGCTACGACATCACCGTAGTCAAGTAATACCCAAAGGGCCTCGCGCTCCCCTTCTGTGTGCCAAACGCGCTCACCCTTTAAGCTAAGTTTTTCGATAATATTATCGGATATCGCCCTGACCTGCGTTGTCGAAGTGCCGCTTGCGATCAAAAAAAAGTCACAGACGCTCGGTATTTTTCTCATGTCCAATATTGAAATATCGAGCGCCTTTTTGTCCGAAGCAGCCTTGGCTATGGTCAAGGCCTTAGACCTTGATTCTATAAAACTTCACCTCTTTCTGCAACAAAGACTACTTCATTATCTTATACATTCCGGTGCCGCAAGTAGTACATTTCCCCTTCATCGCCTGACGCTTGTTTTTCATCGTAACTTTCTGGGTGTCCTTCATCTCTTTCTTTGATTTGCACTTTACACAATATCCTATTTCTGCCATTCAATTCACCTCCCTTAATGTTCTAATTTGTATAAGATTATACACCACAAATACGGTGCGGTCAAGGGCATCATCTATAAAGGTTGTTATCCAGTATATACTTCCTGACCTTTTCCGGGACAATATACCTTATAGACCTGCCTTCCTTGAGGCGTTTCCTTATATCCTCCGAAGATACCTCTATCGGGGTTATAACAACCGTATCGGCCTCTTTTGGTATCTCCTTGATCGGGTACCCGGGCCTGGGCGCAACTATAAATTTGGATATCTTGAATATATCGTTGATATTCTTCCAGGAAAACAGGTCCTTCAAAGAATCGGATCCTGTAATAAAACACAGCTGGGCTTCGTTGCCATAGACCGAACGGAATTCCCTCAGCGTATCTATCGAATACGATTTCTTTTTGGCATCTATTTCATACGTAGAAACGTCGAATGCGGGATTATCCTCAATGGCAAGCTTTACCATGGCCAGCCTGTCCCTGGCGCTTATCACATCCTGCGCGCTTTTGTGCGGAGGGATGAAAGCGGGTACGAATATCAGCTTATCAAGTTTGAGCTTAAAATGCGCTTCTTCCGCCAGGATGAGGTGCCCTATGTGTATCGGATTGAATGTCCCGCCCAGTATTCCTATGCGCATACGTTCTTTAACTCCTGACCTGTCCTTTTCCGTGTATTATATACTTATAAGAAGTAAGCTCTTCGACCCCTATCGGGCCGCGCGCATGGATCTTATCGGTCGATATACCTATCTCTGCGCCCTTGCCGAACTCCCCTCCATCGGTAAAACGCGTCGATGCATTGACGTACACGCAGGCGGAGTCCACCTCTTTTAAGAACTTTTCCGCATTATTTTTGTCTTTGGCCACTATTGCATCTGAATGATACGAACCGTACTTCATTATGTGGTCTATGGCCTCATCGACATTCTCAACGATCTTTACCGACAAAATAAGATCAAGGTATTCGGTATACCAATCTTCTTCCGTAGCCGGCTCCACATCATTGATGAGCTGCCTTGTCTTGTCACATCCCCTTATCTCCACACCGGCTTCCTTGAACCTCCTGATCATTTCAGGCAGGAATTTGGCCGCTATCTTTGAGCTCACAAGCATCGTCTCCATTGCATTGCATACACCGGATCGTTGGACCTTTGCATTAAAGCAAATTTCATACGCCATATCAAGATCGGCAGACTCATCTACATAAGTATGGCATACACCCTTATAATGTTTCATTACCGGTATCCTGGAATTCCTGGCAACTTCCCGTATAAGCGATTCCCCTCCCCGGGGCATCACGAGGTCTATCAAACCTTCCTGCGCAAGCAGCTCATTAACGATGCTTCTGTCGGTATGGCGTATCATAGCCATGGAACCGTCGGGCAGGCCGATATTCAATGCCTCCTTATTCAGGACGTCGAATATAGCCGCATTTGAATTTATGGCTTCGCTGCCCCCTCTTAAAATGGAAGCGTTGCCGGACTTCAGGCAAAGCCCTATGCAGTCGCTTGTAACATTAGGCCGGGATTCATAAATTACCAGCACTACGCCTATGGGGACCCTTATCTTATTTATAAGAAGGCCGTTGGGCCTTTTTCTTTTTTCCAGGACCTCTCCTACCGGATCGCTTAACTTAGATATCTCGACCAAAGATTCCGACATCGACTTTATGCGTTTTTCACTCAGCTCTAACCTATCGATAATTGCGGATGAAAGGTTCACTTCCTGCGCCGCCCTGACATCCTTCTCATTCTCTCCCATTATAAAAGCGGCATTATCCAGCAAGGCCTTTGCCATCGAGACCAACGCCTTGTCTTTAATTGCCGTATCGACCAGGGCCAGCCTGCGTGAAGCATATTTTGCTTTATTGCATATCCCCTTCACATCTATCGTCATAGTATCACCAGGTTATCCTTATGTATTACCTCATCCGCGCCCTTATAACCCAGCGCCCCTTTTATTTCACCTGTCTTAAGGCCCTTTATCTTTAGCAGCTCCGACGAAGAATAATTGGTCAGGCCCTTGGCGAATTCCTTAAACGCTTTATCGGTCACTTTGACCACGTCTCCGGATGTAAAATTCCCGTCCACCTCAATAATACCGGAAGAAAGCAGGCTCTTATTTTTATTTGACAATGCTTCCCTCGCGCCGGCATCCACGACTATCGTCCCCCTGGCCCTTGAAGTGAACGCTATCCATCTTTTCCTGGCAAGCATTTTGGAAACGGATGCCTTGAACCTGGTGCCTGCGCTTTTACCTTCGATTATGTCTATGAGTATCCTTTTAGCCTTACCGTTAGCTATGACGCATTCTATGCCGGACGCCGCGGCCTTACGTATGGCATCGAGCTTTGAAGCCATGCCGCCCGTACCAAGGTCACACTTGCTGGAACGCGTAAGTTTCGATACCCTGGGCGTGATCTCATCGACAAAATTTACAACGTTGCACTTTTCGTCGAGTAGCCCGTCAACATCGCTTAACAATATAAGGATGTCGGCGTGGCAAAGGTCGCTTACAAGGCTCGAGAGCCTGTCATTATCGCCGCATTTTATCTCTTCTGTGGATATAGTGTCATTTTCATTTATAACGGGAACGACCGCATGGCGCAGTAGCGTCTGTATGGTATATTTAATATTAAGATATCTTTTCCTGTCGTTAAAATCTTCCTGGGTCAGCAGGATCTGCCCTACAAGATAGCCGCGCTCTTTAAAATAAGAGCTGTACAATTGCATCAAATGGCTCTGTCCGATCGAAGCTGACGCCTGAAGCTCTTCCAGCTTCACAGGCCTTTTCTTTAAGCCCAACAGGCCCATACCTGCGCCTATAGCGCCTGAAGTCACGACTATTACCCGGTATCCCCTGCCAAGAATATCGGCGATCTGGCCTATGATGGCCCTGAGCATCTCTTTATCCAGAGACTTATCGGATCCCGTAATGACCTTCGTTCCTATTTTTATTACCGCTAATTTATGCTTGCTCATGTTTTTTTATGCTTGCCACTTTCTTATATACAGCGCTTAACAGCTCCCTGACGCCTTCTCCCGTAACCGCGGATATCGGAAATGCCTTAACGCCTTTCAGATGTTTCCTGAATTTCCTGATATTCTCCTTTGCGCCTTCTATGTCTGTTTTATTTAATGCTACGAACTGCGGCTTCGTGATAAGCTCTTTGCTATACAATTTCAATTCCTTATTTAATTTTACGTAATCCTTATATGGGTCCCTGCAGTCGCACGCCGCAATATCAACAAGGTGTATGAGCACCTTGGTCCTCTCTATATGCCTTAGGAACCTGTCCCCCAGGCCTTTGCCTTTATGGGCCCCTTCTATAAGACCGGGTATCTCCGCAACAACAAGGCTGGCGCCCTCATGTACTTTTACTACGCCAAGAACGGGCGCCGTTGTAGTAAAAGGATAACCCGCTATCTTGGGCCTTGCGCTTGATATAGTCGATATAAGGGTGGATTTGCCTGCATTGGGGTAACCAACGATACCCGCATCTGCAATAAGCTTAAGCTCCAATATTACGGTTTTCTCTTCGCCAAGAGCGCCGGCTTCAGCGATCCTGTGACGGGAATTCCCCTTACCTCCTGCGCCGCCTTTAGCAATAATTACATGGTCGCCCGCCTGCAAAAGCTCTCTTAATACAAGGCCGCTATGCGCGTCTTTTATTATTGTTCCCGGAGGCACTTTGACATGCTGGTCTTCACCGGATCTGCCGTTTTTGTGGTTTGAGCTGCCATGATGGCCGGAATCGGCCTTGAAATGCTGGCGATATTGAAAGTCCAGAAGCGTATGTATATTGAGGTCGGCTTCGAATACTATATCCGAACCCTTACCGCCGTCTCCGCCGTCAGGACGGCCATATCTGTGGTATCGGTCACGATACATACTGTTACAGCCGTCTCCGCCGTCGCCGGCCTTGACATAGATCTTTGCTTCATCTACGAACACTTGGTTTTATCCGTTAGGCCCGAGCTTCTCGAGGAGTTGCTATTACGCTCACGATCCTTCTCGGGTCAAATTTAACGCGACCATCGGTAAGAGCGAAAAGTGTGTGGTCCGTCGAAACACCGACGTTTATTCCGGGCTTGAAACTCAAGCCCCTCTGTTTAAGGATTATACCGCCCGCTTTAATAAGCTGGCCTTCGTATTTTTTTACGCCGAGTCTTTTAGGTTGGCCGTCGCGGCCGTTGACTACGTGTGCCATTTGTATCCTTATCCTTCCTTTATGTCTATGGATCTTACTTTAAGCTTTAAAAGGTCCTGACGGTGGCCTATCTTCTTCTTCTCTGATTTACGCTTTTTGTATTTGAAGGCTATCACCTTATCTCCCCTGACCAGGCCGAGCAATTCGCACGTAACGTGCGCGCCTTTCAGGTATGGCGTGCCCACGTGTATCGTGTTGCCATCTTTGGCAAGCAATACCTTATCCAGCTTTACCGGGCTGCCTTCCTTTACATCAAGCTTTTCTACCAGGATTATGTCGTCTTTGGCTACTTTATATTGTTTTGAACCTGTTTCTATTACAGCGTACATCTAATACCTCCATAAGTTAGACGGTATAATATAACACAACGCGCCTCAATCGTCAAGGCCTACTTCTTCTCGTCTATACGGATCTCTTCCATGTGCTGATTAGGGTCTTCTATGATGCGGATACGCTTTCTGAAGCGCCTCTCCAGGGGCCTTGTCATGTTCTTATCAGGCATTAAAACATAGGAAGCGACTGTGGGATGAAGAGATACGAATACCTCCCTTGCCCTTGTCTGCGACAATACCCTTGCCAGCTGCCTTGTAAGATCAGCGGCGACTGTCGCAGCCGACTTTACCGTACCGCGGCCATTACAATAAGGGCACTTTTGGTAACTCTTGCCTTCTATGCTGCGCCTGGCGCGCTGCCTTGTCATCTCTACCAGGCCTATGCTTGAAATATTCAATATCTTCGTTTTTGCCTTATCTTTCTCAAGGGCATTCTCCAGAGCTTTGAATACCGACTTCCTATGGCCATGCGATTCCATATCGATAAAATCGATTATTATTATACCGCCCAGATCCCGCAGCTTTAGCTGGCGCGTTACTTCCTCCGCCGCCTCCAGATTCGTCCTGTACGCCGTTTCTTCCAGGTTCCTGTGGCCTACGGATTTCCCTGAATTGACATCTATGGCCACAAGGCTTTCCGTTTCATCGAACACCAGGTAGCCGCCGCTTTTCAGGTGGACTATCCTGGAATATATTTTTTCTATATGTTTTTCGATATCATATTTTTCGAACATCGGCACCCTGTCATTATAAAATTTTAGGCGCTGCCTTAATTGCGGGGAAGATTGCGCTAAAAATTTCGATACTCTCTTAAAATCGTTCCTTGAATCTATCTCGAACTTGGCAACTTCATCCGTAAATATGTCCCGCGCGGCCCTTAAAATGATATCGTGTTCTTCATAGATCAACTGGGTCGGTTTTGCCTTCTTGGCCCGGTATTTTATGTGCTGCCATAACCTTATCAGGTAGCGTGTCTGCCGGAAAAAGTCCTTCTGGCTTGCCCCTATCGCCGCCGTTCTTACGATAAAACCTACATCCGGCGGCAGTTTTAGCTCTTCTATGATCTTGCGTATCCTGTCCCGCTCTTTAGGGTCTTCGATCCTCTTTGATAAGCCTATTCGGTTATCGAAAGGCATCATTACCAGGAACCTGCCGGGGATCGATATATGGGTGGTTAGCCGCGCGCCTTTTGTGCTTATCGGCTCCTTTACTATCTGGACAAGGACTTCATCGCCTTTTTTCAGGACAGCGCTGATGGATTGCTTCTTGCCTTCCTTCTTTTCCTGGTATACCCCTGCCTCCTCGTCGAGCAGCCTGTCAAAATCCGAGGCATCCCTCTCTACGTCAGAAACATAAAGGAACCCGTTCTTTTCAAGGCCTATATTGACAAATGCCGCATCAATGCTCGGCAGCACAGAGTCGACCCTCCCCTTATAGATGTTGCCCACAAGGTTTACCGAATTCTGGCCCTCTATATAAAACTCTTCCACCTTCCTGTTGTCCATGACAACAAGCCGTTTTTCATTATGATCTACATTAACGTATATTTCTTTTGCCATATGTAAGTTTTAAAACTCCTTGATCTCTTTGATCCGTATCCCGCCCGGCAACTTTGAATTCATGGACCGGATGATGACGTCGGGAGCAACTGCTTCGCGCATGCTCATGACCAGTTCCTCGGATCCGCTTTCTATCCCCAATTTTAATGCCCTGGTAATGCTTATTTTAAGATGAGGGCTGAAACCTTGCGTTATTACTACCGGCAGATCTGCCCTGCGAATAACCCTTTGGAACAATCTCATAAGGTCCAGATGAGAAATAAAACGGATATCGCCGGTCTTGGAGAATACCGCTTTTATCTTCATAAAACACTATCGCCGGTACCGTTATTGGCACCGGCCTTTTTTTGATATACCTTGTCCGTCAAGCTATTCCGATTTATTTTATTTTTCTCTTCTTAATGGTATCCTGCCAGCCTTCCTGCGTAAGATTGTAATTGGGCACATATGTATTTTCCGCAGTCGGCTCTCCTTCCAGGCGTTTTTCCTTGTTAATAAGCCTGACGGTAACAAAAAATATCAACTCGCTCTTCTGCTTCGTCTTTTCTTTCTTTGATACAAGCAGCCCTATGAATGGCACGTCCCCAAGCACGTCGCCTATGAACGGGATGGGCTTTTTTACGTCGATGATATTTTCCTTTATAAGCCCGCCTATGAATATGGTATCATTATTCTTTATCATTATTTTCGTATTGGCCTGCCTTGATGAAAAAACCGGCGCGACAATGCCGCTTGCCGCATCTATAGTATCGTACTTGACCAGGTCGCTGATCTCAGGGATGACATCCACGACTATCTGCCCTTTTTCATTTATATGCGGCGTGACCTTAAGTTTGACCCCAAGATCTTTTGCTTCATAGCCCGTAATCTCCATTTTACCTGTTATCGCGTTTCTTTCATATTTAGGCATATTAAGGGTCTGTCCGACCAGGATATTGGCTTCCGTATTATCAAGAGTCGCTATGCGGGGATTCGATATGACCTCTGTGTCAGAACGCTGTTTTAAGAATTCTAAAACTGCCTGGAACTGCGAAAAATCCAGCGTCCCGAATTTAAAAGTATCCTGGAATATATCCTGGGTAAAATCTATAAAAGGAAACCCTTTGGCATAATTAGTGCCTGGCGGAGCCGTGGCTGTCCCCGGCGTTCCAGGATAGGCTGCCGGCGTGGTCGATGTTGTAACGCCGCCCGCAGTAGTTGTTACGGTATTGCCGGTTTGCACCAATGGAGTATACTGGTTCAGCCATCCCATGCCGGTCCCGGTACCAAAATAATTAAATGGGAACGTTATCGGCCTCTTGGCGCCGCTGGCGGAAAATTTAATGTTCCAGTCTATGCCGAGCTTTTCATCGTCGCCTAAGATCGTTTCGATGACACGCGCTTCTATCATGACCTGGTCTGTTTCTTTATCAAGTTTCTGGATGATCTCTCCTATCTTATAAACATTCGTAGGAATATCCGTAACTATGACCGTATTCGTCCTTTCATCGAACCGGACCTTCCCCCTGGCCCCAACGATCTTTTTTAACGAACTGACCGCATCCTTGGCTTTTCCGTAATTTAAGCTGAAAGTCTGCGTCACAACCTCTTCCTGCTTTAATCTATCGAGCGTTACTACGCGGATTATGTCCCCTTCCCTTTCGTAAGCAAAACCATAGTTCCTTGTTATGATATCAAGAGCCACCTTCCATGGCTTATTTGTCAGCTTAAGGTCTATTATGCCCTTAACATCGGGCGCGGCGACTATGTCGACTCCCGAGACTTCCGAAATATACGCCAAAACTGTCTTTATATCGGCTCCCTTAAAATTTACAGTTACATTTCCTGGATCCAGCTTTATTTGTTCTTCTTGCGACGCCTCCGCTTCTTTTTGCTCTTCGGTTTTTTGTTGGGCAACTGCGGCTGGTTGAGGCTGCGCTTCTGTCCTGGTCTCAGGTTTGGCCTGCTGTTCAACCGCTGTCTTAGCCTGCTCTTCCTTAGGCTTTTCCTGCGCCGACGACAAATTAGCCATAAATATCACTAAAAACGCCGTTAATATGATTTTTATTTTTCTATTCACTCCAAACTCCCAACTCTCAACTATTTAATCTGTCTCTTCTTCGAAAGTATCTTCGTTTTATCCACGCTCTGTTCATAAACCGGTTTATACGTATTTTCCGGATTTGGCGTACCTTTAAGTTCTTCCCCTGGCTTCACAAGCCTGACCGTTATAAAAAATATCAATTCGACTTTCTGTTTTACCTTTACTTTTTTCGTGAACAACAGCCCTATGTAAGGCAGATCACCGGCTATATCCCCCAGAAGCGGAAGCTTCTTTTTTGAATCTATGATATTCTCTTTTATCATGCCGCCTATGAATATAGTATCGCCGTTATTCACCATAACCTTGGTATTGGCCTGTCTAGAAGAAAACACCGGGGCTACTATACCGCTTGACGCATCAAGCGTATCGTACCTCACAAAGTCGCTTATTTCCGGAGCAAGATCAACGACTATCTCCTCTTTTTCATTGATATGCGGTGTTACTTTTAGTTTTATCCCAAGGTCCTTCGCTTCATATCCCGCGATCTCCATCTTACCGGTAGTCGTATTTCTTTCATACTTTGGAAGGTTGATCGTCTGCCCCACTATTATATTAGCGGGGTTATTATTAAGTGTGGTTATGCGCGGGTTAGAAACTATATTTGTGTCGGACCTACTCTTGATCATTTCCAGCATCGCGGTAAACTGCGTAAAATCCAGCGTCCCGAATTTAAAAGTATCGCTGAATATATCCTGGGTAAAATCTACGTAAGGAAATCCTTTGCTGCCGGCGGAGGCAATCGGATAAGGAGGCGTAGTGTTTGAGCCGGATGCGCCGCTGGTCGTAGTAACCGTGCTGTCAGAGCCTGCCTGTACCAGCGGGTAATAACTTTTCAAGAAAGGGGCGTCGTCGTTGTAATAATCGAACGGCGCCGTTATCGGCCTCTTTGCTCCGCTGGCCGTGATCTTTATGTTCCAGTCGATGCCAAGTCTCTCATCATCGCCTAAAACAGTCTCAAGGACACGCGCTTCAATGAGCACCTGGCTGGTCTCTTTATCGAGCCTTTCTATGATCTGGCTTATTTTATAGGTATTGGTAGGGATATCCGTTACAAGGACCGTATTGGTCCTGTCATCATACATAACGCTGCCTCTTTCCCCTACTATATCTTCGACTGAACTGGCTATGTCTTTTGCTTTTCCGTAATTTACCTTGACGGCATGCGTTACAACCTCTTCCTGCTTTAATTTATCGAGCGTTACAACGCGGATCAAGTCCCCTTCTCTTTCATAAGCAAAACCATAATTCCTTACGATAATGTCCAATGCCACCTTCCATGGCTTGTTATTGAGCCTGAGGTCTATTACGCCTTTGACGTCGGGCGCCGCTACTATGTCTATACCCGCCACCTCAGATATATACGCAAGGACGGTCTTGATGTCAGCCCCTTTAAAATTAACGGTTACATTGCCCGGTTCCATCTTTACAACATCCTCCGGCCCCTCGCTCTCTTCCGTGTTTTGTGCCTCCGGCTGCGCCTTCTGCACCCCTGCTTCAGAAGATACGGCCTGAGGTTTATCTTCTGCTGATAAACCGGATATGCCTATCGTCCAGATAAATATAAACGCTGCCCAGAATATCTTACTTTTTATCGTCCGCATTAGTTTTTTCAGATTCCTGCAAAGTTAACGTGTAATCCGCGCCCTCTATCGAAAGCTCCACGCGATCACGCAATACGCTCTTTATTATTATTGCGCCGAACTTATCGTTGTCCTTAACCATCTGCCCGTTTATTATCGCGATCCGTTTTGCGCCAGCTACAGTGGCTATCCCTTCCAGCTTAAGGTCTTCCGGAGAAACTATCTTGTCAAGACTGGCGCTCATGGCCCTTTCCTGCCCGATCAAGGGAACGAATGGGTCGCGCTTGCCCTTGGAGTCGTAATCAAACACGCTCTCCGGTGGATCCGACAGATCTGCGCAATAACACACAGACGCGCCAAAACACAGGCACATCATTAATATAAAAGTATACACTATTATCTTAAACATTGCATTCTTATTATTAGATTTATTCATTGGGCAATATATATGTATAAACCATGAGCTCCACATCATGCCTTTTCGGCATAGTTGAATTTGCCTTGATGCTTACATCAACTACCTTCATGAACCTGTCGCCGGTCTCCAGGTTACTTAAAAAACGGCCAAGCTCATGATAACCGGATTTTGCCGTAATAAGGATCGGTATTTCCTCATAAACCAGGCTCTTTTTTTCCTTTTGGGATTTTAAGACCACCGGCGTTATGCCGATAATGCTTATATTGGCATTCCTTGCCATTTTAGAAAGGTTCTCAAGGAGACTGGGTATTTCCTGCTGCGCGGGAAGTTTTTTCTCATACAATTCTATCTTATCTTTGTATTCGTCGACCTTTTTCTTGAAGGCGTCCGTCTGCCCTATCAGACCTTTTCCTTCTTTCAGGTCCTTGCTAAGGGTCAGCACCTTCCCTGTAACAACTACGTCTTTTGTAAGCTGCGGCAGGAATATAAAATATATATAAACGACGAACAGCAATATGCCCAACACGCCAAAAAGGATGTATCTCTGGGTCTTGGCATCCTTAAAGTCTATATTTTTGAAGTCTATGCTTTTCAGGTCAAAGGCCATATTCTATTTCGTTTTAAAAAGGCACGTTATCTTAAAATTCATTACTTCCTGCCCGGAAACCTGCTCTCTTTTTATGTTACCCAGCTCGATGTCACCAAAATCTGAATAGAACGACGGGTTTTCCTTCAGGCTCTTTATGAACCGTCCTATCAACGCGGTACCTTCTTCCCCCATACTTGATGCTGCGCCCGATATGATAAGGTACCTTTCGAGGACCTTTTCCATCGCCGGCTTACCCTGGGCCTCTCTTGCCTTCTGCGCGTTGGAAGCGCCGGCCCGCGGCCTTTCGACCAGCTTTTCGTCATACTCAAGCTGGGTCAGCCATACGCCGGGCGTTATTGCGTCATTCATGCTGCCGAGCTTCTTTGCCCAGCTGAAACGCTTCACCATCAGTTCATCGATCGCCTTCACTTTATTGCTCATCACCGATGCCTGGGCGCTTAATTTGTCCGCTTCAGTTTTAGCCGGCAATATTTCTTTGTACTTTTTCTCAAGCGAACGAAGCACGGTATCGCCCAGCATACCCATTCCAAACACAGCTATCTGGACAGCGACGAAAATACCTGCGGCGATCAGGAATATGTTGAATAAAGGCAGTTTTTCCAGGTTAATGTTTTTTACATCGATCTTCGGCGCGGCGCGCTTCCTCTTTTTTAGTTCTTCCGGCAGTAGATTTATTTCCAGCATTATCGGATCACCTTAGCGCAAGCCCTGCCGCAACGGCAAAAGACCTGCTCATGTTCTTTAATAGCTCCGTGTTTTGGGATAACTTAGACTTGTCCAGGAACTGAAAAGGGTCCCAGAAAAATGGCTTTGACTCAAATGCTTCATTAAAAATATTTTCCAGTCCTGCCAAACCTGATGCACCCCCCGAAATATAGATCTCATCTATTCCCCTGCCCGATTGATTTTCATAATAACTGAACGAGAGCCTCGTTTCGTCTACAAGATTATTTGTTGCATTCTTTGTGTATTTCAGCACTTCCTGCTCTTTGTCCTGGGGAAATATTTTTAGTTTTTCCGCATCCGCCTTATCGATATTAAGGCCTTTTGCTATAGCAGTGGTAAAATCCGATCCTCCTATGGCTACATCCCTTGAAAAATACAATATGCCGTCGCGGACTATGCTGACATTTGTGATGTTGGCCCCTACATTGAGTAGCGCTGCCGTTTTGCTTTGATCGCGGCCGCCAAAGTTCCTCAAAAATGAATTTGCCACTGCGAATGTATCCACATCGACAACCACGACGTTTAAACCGCTCTCTTCGGCCACAGCTATTTTTTCCAGCACAAGCTCTTTCTTGACCGCGACTAGAAGGGTTTCGAGCTTATTCTCCTTGTCGTCCTTTTTTAAAACCTGGTAATCTATTATGCAATCGTCGATCGCAAATGGTATATATTTTTCCGCTTCGAATTTTATGGCTCCCCTTAACTCATCTTCTCTCATTTTCGGCATGGAAACGAACCGCACTATCGTTGAAGGCCCGGACACGGATATGTTTACTTCCCTTGTCGATAACTTCAGTTCCTCCACGAGCGATTTGATCGTTCCCGCCAGCGTTGCTTTGGATACATCAGGAAGTGCTTTAAGTCCTATATGCGTCAGGGCGGGCTTGTCATCCAGGTCTTCTATTTCCAGGATCTTTACCGCAGAACTCCCTATATCGAGCCCTGTCCTGTATTTTGTCTTTGGCTGGAACTTTTTTTTGAAATCAAGATCGAACATAGTTTAGTGAGATAGTTTAAAGGATGTGCCCTTTACTGCTCAAACCGCAGGTAACCTGCTCGGCACTTCCTACTGCATGTATAGTATAAACACCTGCGCCCGGGCATCTGGGCCTGGAGCTTTTTAAATACGAATATATTCCTTCGTCGTCCGACTCAGAAGGAACTGTTCCGGTTGCGATCTTATTTTCCATGACCCACTGGTCTACCGCTGAATTGATCTGCCTCAAATTCGCTATGCATGCATTCTTCTGGGATTCGGATCGCGATCTGGCATAATTGGGAATGGCGACAGAAAGTATGATAGTTATGATAGCGAGCGCGATCATCAGCTCGATGATAGTAAAACCTTCCTTTATATTATTATCCATTTTATATATTTAATATTTAAACAAATTTATCATAATATTATTATAAAGTCAATAGCATGGAAAATATAAATAAAAAATCCCGCACATCCTCATTTCTAAAGATGCGCGGGATAATTCTACTGCCTACAGGACGTATTACGGTAGAACGTGTCCTGCCGCACCGCAACTTGGCGCCGTATCAATATTACCCATTGTATAGGTGCCGGCTGCTGGGCATGCCGGTGTCCTCTTTATATAAGTAGGCACCAGATCAGTCATTGCAGGCGTGACAGTGCTAGCCACTCCCGTATCAAGCGCATATACCTGCTTAGCCCCTTCTATCTGCTTAAGGTTTGCTATGCAAGCCTGCGTTTGGGCCTGTGTCCTGGCTCTTACGAAGTTCGGTATGGCTATTGCTGCCAATAAACCTATAATTGCAACTACTATCATTATTTCTACTAGTGTGAAGCCTTTTTTTCTTAACATGTTACTCACCTCCCTTCCTCGTATTTTTTATATAAGGATGAATTTGGGACCAAATTAAATGAAAAAAAATCTCCAAAAAGACCCTTTTCAAAGCTTTCTTTTTGTTCTCTTAGGTCTATTTGGAGATCTCTACTTAGCAAATATATATTATGGCATTCTTGCTACTACTTCCCCTTCAAGACCTTACATTACAAGTATACCCTATAAATACAGCTTTGTCAACCCCCGCTTCCGTGGGGGTAAACCCCGCAAACCGGCCGCTATCCGCTCATAACAGTGGCTATCTTAAATATCGGCAGGAACATACAAATAACTACTGTACCTATGACTATACCCAAAAACGCTATAATCAGAGGCTCTATAAGGCTTGTCAGTCCGCTAACTGCGGCATCTACCTGCTCATCATAAAAATCCGCTATTTTTGAAAGCATTTTTTCGAGTTGGCCGGATTGTTCGCCGACCGAGATCATCCTTACGACCATAAGAGGAAATAATTTTGACCTTGCAAGCGGCTCTGCTACGCTCTCGCCTTCCCTTACATTGGCCCTTACCGTTTCTACGGCTATTTCTATAGCTTTGTTACCGGCTGTTTTACCCACTATATCAAGAGAATTCAATATGGGAACGCCGCTCTTGATCAATGTAGAAAGAGTCCTGGTAAATTTACTTATGGCTACTTTCTTAAGTAAAATACCGAATATGGGCATTTTTAACAATAATGTATCATATGCGAGCCGGCCTTTTTCTGTCTTTACATACCTGGCTACAGAGAAGACTATGCCCCCGGCGATTATTGCCAATAACAGAAAATATTTCCGCAGGGCATCGCTTATGGCTATCAAAACCATTGTGGGTTTCGGTAGTTCTGACCCGAATCCCGCAAAAATGTCCTTGAATATCGGGATTACCTTTAGAAGTAACAGTAGTGTTATGGCTATGGCCATGCTGCTTACTACTGCGGGATATATAAGCGCCGAACCTACTTTCTTCTGCAATGCGCTGGTTTTTTCAAGATATGCCGCAAGGCGATCCAGAATATCATCAAGCATACCGCTGGATTCTCCCGCTTTAACCATGCTGACAAATAAAGCTGAAAATATCTTTTTATGCCTTCCCAACGCATCTGAAAGGCTTGATCCCGTTTCGATATCATTTCGTATCTTTAATATTACGCTGCCGAATGTCTTATTCTCTACCTGTTCCCCCAATATATCCAGGGCGCCTACCAAAGGGATACCTGCATCCACCATAGTCGCAAGCTGCCTTGAAAAAACAACAAGGTCGTCTATCTTTACTTTTTTGCCGCCAAATGAAAAGATAGACATGCTCATTTTAGGGAGCGCCTCTTTTACCGAAACTATTATAAGGCCTTTTTTCCGCAAAATATCGATCGCCTGGGCGCGATCAGGCGCTTCAAAAAATCCGCTGGCGGTTTTTCCGGAATTGTCTTTTGCTGAATACTTAAAGTTAGGCACTTTTAATCCTCCGACGTAACTCTTAAAACCTCTTCCAGGGTCGTGACACCCATTATGCAGTTCTGTATCGCGTTATCCCTAAGGGTCAGCATTTTTGTTTGCTTGACGGCGTAGTCCTTTATCTCATCACTTGATGCCTTTCTCATTATCATGCTCCTGACCTGGTCATCTATAAGAAGCGCCTCCAGTATGGCTACCCTTCCATAGTAGCCCGTATCATTGCAACGCTTACAGCCCCTGCCTTTATACAAAGCCTTGATGTTCTTTTTTTTGATCTCTGCGGATTCCAGCCCCAGTCTTTCAAGGACTTCCGCGGGCGCAGGCATTTCTTCTTTGCAATTCTCGCATATCTTTCTCATCAAGCGCTGTGCTGAGGCCAAAACAAGGCTTGACGCTACCAGGAACGGTTCAACCCCCATATCTATCAGCCTCGTGATCGCGCCGGCCGAATCATTCGTATGCAGCGTACTTAATATAAGCTGTCCGGTAAGCGATGCCTTAATGGCGATGTCCGCGGTCTCGAAATCGCGTATCTCCCCGACCATTATTATGTCCGGCGTCTGCCTTAATACGCTTTTCAGGCCCGTTGCGAACGTCAGTCCGATCTCCGGCCTGGCAGGGATCTGTGTAATGCCCTCGGTCTCATACTCTACCGGGTCTTCCAGTGTTATGATATTACGCTCAGGCGTATTAAGCTGGCTTATTATTGAGTACAACGTGGTCGATTTACCGCTTCCTGTCGGCCCTGTAACCAGCAACATCCCGTACGGCCTTGCAAGGGCTGTTCTAAAAGTCTTTAACGGCTCCGGCAAAAAACCCAGTTTTTCCAGGCCTATATTTATACTTGATTTATCCAGTATCCTTAATACGACCTTGCCCCCGAAAGTTATGGGAAGCACCGATACCCTGAAATCTATTTCCTTTCCTTCAAAGCTGATCTTAAAACGTCCGTCCTGGGGCATACGGGTTTCCGTTATGTCAAGCCTTGACATTATTTTTAAACGCGCAAGGACGGCATTCTGGTTCTTTTTAGGCAGCGTAAAAATATCATGGAGGCTGCCGTCGATCCTGTACCTTACCCTCAGGAATTTTTCACATGGTTCGATATGTATGTCACTGGCCCTCTTTTTTATAGCCTCATTCAGGATAAGGCTTACCACCTTTACTATGGGGGCCTTCTGGCTCTCTTCAGTTACCTCGCTTACATCTATCCTCTCTTCTTCTACAAACTCTACATCATCGCCGGGCTTTACTTCCTCGAGTATTTTTGTTATTTCCTGGGTCTGCGCCGACGTCCCATAATAAGAATTAATAGCGTCTCTTATCTCGTTCTCCGGAGCTATGGCAAGGTCTATCTTAAAATGAGTGAGCATCTTTACGTCATCGATCGCAAAAACATTCAAAGGGTCCGACATGACTATAGTGAGGACGTTCCCTATTTTTGAAAGAGGCAGCAGTATATATTGCCTGGCTATCTTCTCAGGTATGACCTTTACCAGTTCTTTGTCTATTTTATATTTAGCAAGATCTATAGGAGGGATATCGAGCTGGCTGCTGATCGCGACGACCAGGTTCTTCTGGGATATATACCCCTGCTCTACGAGGATCTTACCAAGGCTGCCGCCGGATTTTTTCTGTGTCTCAAGCGCTTTATCGAGGTCTTTCTTCTTGAGCAGGTTCCCTTTTATGAGAATATCTGTAAGCCTGTCTTTTAAAGATTCTGCCATATATAACTCCGTAAAAAATGGATCAATCCACTTCCAGGTCCTGGTCTCCGACCGTTACCCTTACGATCTCATCGAGCGTAGTCACGCCGCTCAGGGCCAAAGCCACCCCGTTTTCCCGGAGCGTTGACATCCCTTCCAGCCTTCCCTGGTCCCTTACCCTGTACTCCTGCGCCCTTTCCAATATAAGCGCCTTGATCTTCGGCGTTAAAGTAAGTACTTCTATCAATCCTACCCTGCCCTTATAACCGGTTTTGCGGCATACATCACAACCTTTACCGCGATATAAGGTTACTTTTTTACCGTTTGACTTTATATTATATTTTTCGGCGATATCCGCATCCAGCTCATACGATTCTTTGCAGTTCGGACAGATCTTCCTTACGAGCCGCTGGGCGGCTACCAGGATCACCGACGAAGTTATCAGAAAAGGTTCCACCCCCATATTTAAAAGCCTCGTTATGGACCCGGGGGCTGTCGTAGTATGCAAAGTGCTTAACACCATATGCCCGGTAAGAGCCGCCTTGATCGCGATATCTGCGGTTTCAAAATCGCGTATTTCACCTATCATTATTATGTCGGGGTCCTGCCTTAATATCGATCTGAGCGCGGCGGCGAACGTCAGGCCTATATCAGGACGCGACGTAACCTGGTTCAAACCTTCTATAACGTATTCGACGGGATCTTCTACCGTAATAACGTTGTCTTCGGGAGAATTTATATACTCAAGCACTGAGTACAACGTTGTAGTCTTTCCACAGCCTGTCGGGCCGCATACCAATATCATACCGTGCGGCTTCATGGCTCCCTGCCTTACTTCATCCATCGATTTCTTATCAAACCCTAATTTTTCCAAGTCCAGCATGGCCTGTGATTTATCCAGGATCCTTAGCGCAACCTTTTCACCCTTACTCGAGGGTAAAACTGAGATCCTGAAATCCACCTCCCTGTTATGGAGCCTTACCTTAAACCTGCCGTCCTGCGGAAGCCTGCGCTCCGCTATGTCCAGATTGGACATGACCTTCAGCCTGGATATGATGGCATTATGCAGCGCCTTTGGCGGCCGCTTGATGTCCTGTAAAATACCGTCGACCCTGAACCGGACCCGTACTTCATGTTCAAGAGGTTCTATAAGTATATCGCTAGCCCTGGCGTTTACACCTTCGGCAAGGATAAGGTTCGTGATCTTTACAACCGGGGCATCCTGGGTCATCCTAAATAGGTCAGTTGAATCCTGCGTTTCCTGCGCGGTGCGCTCCTCGACCATATTGATATCGGCGGATTCCTCCATATCACCAACGATCTTTTCAATAGCTGTAAAAGCGCTCTCCTCATAATACTGGTTCAGCGCGTCCTTGATATCCCTATCGGCTGTTATGATAGGGCTTATGCTAAACCCGGTTATTGCCTTTATATCATCTATAGCAAATATATTCAGGGGATCTACCATGGCTACGACCAGGGTATTCCCCATCTTAGATACAGGTATTATCTGGTATCGCTTAGCGATCTTTTTCGGTATTAATTTTATGACATTAGGGTCTATCTTATACCTAGAAAGATTTATGGGCGGGATGCTGAGCTCATTGCTTAAGGCCTCCATGAGATCGCTTTTTGATATGCACCCCAGATCGACGAGAATATCGCTCAGAGAGCCGCCTTTTTCGCGTTGTATCTTTAAGGCCTTCTCAAGGTCTGCCTCTTTGATACGCTTTTTCTCTACGAATATCTTTAATATTTTTTCCTTCAGCGGTAATATCATCTTTATTTTTTCCCGTAATATTTGCTTATTGCGTTATTTATGTCGGTCATAGTACTTATGAATATCTGGACCTTACAGCTTGTAAGCATCTCGACGTCCTCTACTGCCTGGACATTCAGCGGATTCGACATGGTTATGGTAAGCAGATTACCGATCCTGTCTATGGCAATAAGGTTATATTGTTTACATACGTTTTCCGGGACCATCTTTATTATCTCATCGCCGATCTCATAACTTTGAAGAGGCAAATACGGATATCCGTACTGTACGGTCAGGACTTGCGCTATCTCCTCCTCCTTTGCGTATCCCAACATTACCAGGATCTGGCCGATCAGCCCGCCTTTTTCAGTTTGTATCTTAAGCGCCTTTTCCAGCTGGGCCTCATTTATCACGCCCTTTTCACACAGGAGTTCGCCTAATTGTTTTGTTATAAGACGCCTTATTGGTGTCATATTTATTTACCTTTTAAATAATCTCATTAAGTCATCAGGATCGGTGCTTCTTGA
>CAZHPY010000017.1:0-26038 GCA_964534705.1 uncultured Planctomycetia bacterium
TGTGTTGGGTGTGTTTGGTTTTGGGGTGTACGTACTTCGAGTTGAAGGCCCATTCCGCTATGGATAGCTCGTTATCTCTTATTGTTACGGGGTCATCATTGATGCCAAGGACGCATGCATATTCGCAAAGAGCCGGGCATATCCTGCCTGTTATCTCGGGCAGGTTATTCGTTGCATTGAGCAGTTCAAATGCCTTTTTCCATTCTCCGTGGAAAACAAGGTCGTTCCATTCAGGTATATAATTACCTATCGGGCAGCCCCAATGGCAGAAGGGCGTTCCGCAATCCATGCAGCGCGATGACTGCTCTTCGGAATCTTTTTCAGTCCGCAGCTTGGATACCCATTCAAAATCCTTCACCCTTTCGCATACAGGGCGGTATTGCAGGCCGTCTCTTTTGACTTTTAAAAAACCTTTCGGATCACCCATCCGACACCTCCACCAGATCCATCTTCTCTTCCACGACTTTTGTCTCAAGGATGCGTTTATACTCCAACGGCATTACTTTCACGAAGTGTTTCTTTTCCTTGTAGAAATTATCAAGTATCCTTTTTGCAACATGGCTTTTTGTATATCTCGAATGATTTACCAGGAGCTTATTAATAGTCAGTTCATCGTCAGCTTCCAGTCTTTCCAGGTCAACCATGCTCATGTTGCATTTATCCTTAAAAGAACCGTCCTTATCATAGACATATGCTATGCCGCCTGACATGCCCGCGCCGAAGTTCCTCCCGGTCCTTCCTAATATAACCACCCTGCCGCCTGTCATATATTCGCAGCCGTGGTCGCCAACACCTTCGATCACGGCGTTCAGGCCGGAATTCCTTATACAGAACCTTTCTCCTGAAACGCCCCTGATATACGCTTCTCCGTCGATGGCGCCATAGAAAGTGGTATTGCCGATAATTATATTTTCTTCGGCTTTATAATCGGTTTTTGCGTCCGGGTAGATGATGATCTTCCCGCCGGAAATGCCTTTACCTACGTAATCGTTCGCCATGCCCTCAAGTTCAAAAGTCGCGCCTTTTACCAGGAATGCCCCGAAGCTCTGCCCGGCGATCCCTTTGAATTTACAGTGTATGGTGTCGTCCTGCAGCCCCTCTTCGCCGTACCACCTGCAAACTTCTCCGCTTAGCATGGCACCGACGGTGCGGTTGGTATTTTTGATCGGTAACGTTATCTTTACGGGTTGCTTTTCATACAATGCGTCATTGCAAAGTTCGATGAGCTTCAGGTCCAGGATGTCGTCAATGCCATGGTCCTGTTTTGTGGTGCAATACGTGCTTACATTCTGAGGGGCATCCGGCTTGAAGAGCATCTTTGAAAAATCGAGCCCTTTTCCTTTCCATGGCAGTATGGCTTCATTCGCTTCCAATAAGTCTGTCCTGCCGATGAGTTCATCTATAGTCTTGACGCCAAGGCCGGCCATTATCTCGCGTAATTCTTCCGCCACGAACCTGAAATAATTAATGAGGTATTCCGGCTTACCCCTGAATTTTTTTCTTAATATCTCATCCTGGGTAGCGATACCTACCGAACAATTATTAAGGTTGCAATGCCTAAGCATGACACACCCGAGGACTATCAGGGCGGCGGTGGCAAATCCGTATTCTTCCGCTCCCAGCATGGCTGCGATCGCCACGTCCCGGCCTGTGCGTATCTGCCCGTCGGTCTGCAGCCTGACCCTGCTTCTGAGGTCGTTTAGTACCAGGGTCTGGTGTGTTTCAGATATTCCAAGTTCCCATGGGAGCCCTGCATGTTTTATCGAACTTAAGGGTGATGCGCCTGTCCCGCCGTCCCCGCCGGATATAAGTATCATGTCCGCATGCCCTTTTGCTACGCCTGCCGCAATGGTGCCTACGCCTGCTTCGGACACAAGTTTTACGCTTATTCTTGCGCGCGGGTTGGCGTTCTTAAGGTCAAATATCAGCTGGGCAAGGTCTTCTATCGAATAAATATCATGATGCGGCGGCGGTGATATCAGGGTAACGCCTGGCGTGGTATATCTTGTCTTGGCAATAGTCACGCTTACCTTGTGCCCCGGCAATTGTCCGCCTTCACCAGGTTTTGCGCCCTGGGCTATTTTGATCTGTAATTCATCGGCATTAACAAGATAGTTTGTAGTCACGCCGAACCTTCCGGACGCGACTTGTTTTATCGAGCTGCGGACCGAATCACCGTTCGGTAAAGGAGCAAATCGCGCAGGGTCCTCACCGCCTTCTCCGGTGTTTGACCTGGCGCCCAGCCTGTTCATGGCTATCGCTATTGCTTCATGGGTCTCCTTACTTATGGAACCGAAGCTCATGGCGCCTGTCGCGAAGCGTTTTACTATGGCCTCCACCGGTTCTACGTCTTTGAGGGGTATGGCATTGCCGCCCTTGAATTTTAAAAGGCCCCTGAGAGTACACGGATTTTTGGATTGGTCGTTAATGAGCGCGGCAAATTCCTTATATGCGGCATAATCACCGCTCCATGCGGCATCCTGCAGTTTGGAGATCGATTCAGGATTCCAGAGGTGGAATTCGCCGTCTTTTTTCCACTGGTACAGGCCGCCTGTTTTTAAATATGGCTCTTCTATGTTTTTGGCAAAAGCGTCTTTGTGCCTGAGCAGGGACTCTTTACCTATGGTATCAAACCCTATTCCGCCTATCCTGGAAACGGTCCCGGTAAAACAGGTATTGATGACCTCATTGCTAAGCCCGAGAGCTTCGAATATCTGCGCGCCCCTGTAGCTTTGCAGTTTTGATATCCCCATCTTGGAAAGTATCTTCAAAATGCCTTTTTCGACGGCCTTTATGTAGTTATGTTGGCCGTCTTTGTAACTAATATCAAGCTCGCCTTCATTTATGAGATGCTCGATTATTTCATAAGCAAGGTATGGGTTTATGCACTCTGCTCCATAAGCAAATAAAAGGGCAAAATGATGCACTTCCCTGGGTTCCGCGCTTTCAACGATGATGCCTATCTGCGTCCGGAGGGACTTTTCTATGAGATGATGATGTACTGCCGATGTTGCCAGAAGCGCAGGAATGCTGGCGAGGCCTTTACTAACGCCGCGGTCGCTCAAAACAATGAAGGTATAGCCATCCTTTATCGCGCGGACAGCTTCGTTGCAGATCTCGTCCAGGCGCTTCTTAAGCTCCTTCTCACCGGTTGCCTTGAATAGGAGCGATATCTCCCTGGCCTTAAAGTGGTTGATCTTAATATGCTGTATCCTCAGGAGGCCTTCGTTGGTAAGTATGGGTTTCTTCAGCCTTAACTTATGGCAATGTTCGGCCGTCTCATCCAGTAAGTTCCTTTCAGGCCCGAGATAACTCTCGATGCTCATTACCAGCTCTTCCCGTATGGGATCTATCGCAGGGTTGGTTACCTGGGCGAACAGTTGTTTGAAATAAGTGTAAAGAAGCTGCGGCCGGCCTGACAGGACCGCATGAGGCGTATCGTTGCCCATCGAACCTGTAGGCTCCTGAGCCTTTTCCGCCATGGGTTTAATGATATTCTTCAGGTCCTCTCTTGTGTATCCGAACGCCTTCATCTGGGCAAGCAGATCACCGGCCTTTTTTGTCTTTTTTACTGCCGGGACCCTGTCAAATTCTACGAGATATTTCTTTAACCATGCTCCATAAGGCTGCCTTGAAGAAGCGGCCTTCTTGATCTGGCTGTCTTCTACGATCCTGCCTTCTTTCGTGTCTATATAGAACATCTTGCCGGGTTCAAGCCTTCCCGAAGTCAGTATGTCGGAAGGTTTTATGTCGAGGACGCCGACCTCGGATGCCATTACGACCAGGCCTTTTTTTGTTATTATGTAGCGCGCGGGACGCAAACCGTTCCTGTCAAGGACTGCGCCCACGCTTATGCCGTCGGTAAATGCTATGGCTGCAGGTCCATCCCACGGTTCCATCAGGCATGCATGGTACTTATAAAAATCCCTGAGTTTTTTATCCAATTGATAGTTTTGTTCCCATGCGCCCGGTATCAGCATCATCATAGCATGCTGTATCGGCCTTCCTGCCAGGACCAACAGTTCGAATACGTTATCTATTGCCGCGGAATCGCTTCCGCCGGGAACTATTACCGGGAATATGTCTTTTATATTGCAGTCGAAGGCGGCTGTTTTTAACAGCCCTTCCCTTGCGCGCATCCAGTTTATGTTGCCTCTCAGCGTATTGATCTCGCCATTGTGGGCAAGGAACCTGAAAGGCTGCGCCAGATTCCATGTAGGGAAAGTGTTAGTGCTGTACCGTGAATGTACAAGGCATATGGCGCTTTCAAGATCGCTATCCTGTAGATCGCGAAAAAATACTTCTACCTGGTAAGGCATAAGCAGCCCTTTATAGGAGAATGTCCTGCTGGAAAGGTTTGTTATATAAAAGAACGATCTCTGGCTGATATTGGAGTTACGGATCATATTTTCCGTCTTCTTCCTTATAATATATAGCTTTCTCTCAAGTTCAAGGCTGTCAGCCGGCTTTGCGTCATTTCTTTTTATAAAAGGTTGTTCTATTACAGGCTGGGTTTTTCTTGCCGATACTCCTATGTCAGAGTCATCTACAGGGACGCTTCTCCATCCTGCCAGTACCAGGCCCTCTTTTTTGACGATCTGGGCCAAGGTGTCCTTGCAGAAAGAGCGTTCCTTCGTATCGGTAGGTAGAAATACCAATCCTGTCCCATATTCGCCTTTATCAGGCAGGCCTATATTAAGTTCCTTACATATCCTCTGGAAAAATTTATGCGGGGTCTGTATGAGTATACCTGCCCCATCACCGGTTTTAGGGTCAGAACCGGTTGCGCCGCGATGGGCCAAACGCCGCAATACTTCCAGCCCCTGCGCGACTATGTCATGGGATGCGCTGCCCTTGATATTACAGACGAACCCTACGCCGCATGAGTCATGCTCAAATGCGGGATCATAAAGTCCCTGTTTTACCGGCAGATCATGATAGTTCATAAATGTACTTTCCACCTTTTTGGGTCTATTCCCAGCTTCTTTATCTTTGAACGTATGGTGTTGCGGTTAATGCCGAGTATCTTAGCCGCCCTTATCTGGTTGCCTTCTGTCCGTTGAAGAGTATGCTCTATCAGCGGTTTTTCGATAGCCTGGATAACAGATTTGTAGAGCTCGCCTGCACTGTTTTTCTTCACCGATTCATCGGATATCATGACTTTGATCATTTTCAGGCCTCCTTTTGCATAAGTTTTAAGCACATATAAATAAAAAAAATAAGCGTCCAATCCAGGTTAATTCGTTTTAACCTAAAATCGAACGCCTATGTTCTTTTTTGCTGATCGCTATATAAGCACTACAATGTGCCTATATAGTATACAATATTACAAGTAAGAAATCAACTTTTTTGGTAACTATTATTTAATAAAGAGCATTTCCCTGTATTTCGGCAGGTCCCAATGTTCATCGGAAACCACGCATTCAAGCGCATCGGCATGTTTCCTGATGTGCTCCATCAGGGGTTTTAATTCTTCGAAATATACCTTAGCGCGCTTCTCATGATGCATTTTCTGCGCCTGGTCAAGAAGGTCTGTCATCTCATGAAGATTGCGGCGTACATAGTATATCTTCTGGGCAATATCGGCCAGGTGCTTTTTTTGGTCATCAACAGCCTTTGGATCCAGTTTTACCTTGCCCTGTTTTGATAGTGTCACTAGCCTGTTGAGATTATCAGCAAGCAGTTTTTCATATTCATAACCTGCCGGTACAACGCTTGCATTTACCATTTCATTCAGCGTCTGCGCCTCGATCTCGATCGTCGTATTATAGGTATGCACCCATATGTGATACCGGGCTACGATCTCTTCCTTTGAAAATACTTTGTACTTTTCAAATAGCGCAATATTATCCTTATCGATAAGCGCCTCAAGCGATTCGTATGTGGACGCTATATTTGGCAGCCCCCTCTTTTTTGCTTCCTTAAGCCATTCAGGCGAGTAGTTGTTGCCTTCAAACCTGATATTTTTGGTTTCCTTAGCCAGGCGCGCTATTACCTGTAGAGCGGCCGTGTTAAAATCTTTTCCTTTGGTCTCTTTTTTGATCTGTTCCGCAACATAATCAAGGGAATCAGCGATTATCGTATTTATCACAGCTATAGGTGTGGAAATGTTTTGAGACGAACCCACGGCCCTGAACTCAAATTTATTCCCTGTAAAAGCGAATGGTGAGGTACGGTTCCTGTCCGTAGTGTCTTTATTGAACCTTGGAAGCCGCGCAATACCAAGGTCTATTATAGCATGCTTAGAAATTTTATTTTTAGCTCCCTTTTCTATCATATCGAGAATGCCCGTCAATTGCTCTCCCAGGAAAGCGCTTATAATCGCCGGAGGCGCTTCGTTGGCGCCAAGGCGATGTTCGTTTCCCGCCATGGCTACGCTGGCGCGTAACAGGTCAGCGTGCAGGTAGACGGCCCTTAAAACTGCTACGAGGACGGTCAGGAACTGGAGATTGCCTTCCGGCGTATCTCCAGGGTTCAGAAGGTTGTTGCCTTTGTCATCCGCGAGTGACCAGTTGAGATGCTTGCCGCTTCCGTTTATTCCGGCAAACGGTTTTTCGTGAAGCAGGCAGACCATATTATGCCGCAATGCCACTTTTTTCATGATTTCCATGAGAAGCTGGTTATGGTCAGCGGCTATATTGGATTCTTCGAATACCGGAGCGAACTCATACTGATGAGGCGCAACTTCATTGTGTCTTGTCATTACCGGTATGCCTAATTTGTATGCTTCTTCAGCGACTTCGAACATGAAGTTTATAACGCGCTCTTTGATGGCGCCAAAATACTGGTCCTCCAGCTGTTGCCCCTTTGGGGATGGCGCACCTATAAGGGTCCTTCCCGTTAATAGCAGGTCCTGCCTTAAATTGTAGTAATTTTTATCGATCAGGAAATACTCCTGTTCCGGCCCGCACGTAGACACGACCTTCTTTATGTCCTTATGGCCAAAAAGCTTCAGCAGATTGATCGCCGCTTTGCTAAGCGCTTCATCGGAACGCAGAAGGGGCAGTTTTTTATCGAGAGCTTCTCCGTGATAGGATATGAATATTGTGGGTATGCAAAGCGTGTTGCCCAGCTTAGACTCTATTATGAATGCCGGGCTTGACGGGTCCCATGCCGTATATCCGCGCGCTTCAAACGTTGCGCGGATACCGCCCGAAGGAAAACTGCTTGCGTCCGGCTCACCCTGTATCAGTTTTGAACCGGAGAATTTTTCTATGACCTTTCCGGGTTTAACTATGGATATAAAGCTATCGTGTTTTTCCGCGGTAAGTCCTGTCATGGGCTGGAACCAGTGGGTGTAGTAGGTAGCGCCTTTTGCGATAGCCCATTCCTTCATTGCGTTAGCTATCTCATTCGCCTGTTCGAGAGTTATTATTGCGCCTTCATTCATCCAGCGCTTGAAAGCGTCGAATGTTTTTTTGGAGATATGTTTCTCCATGGTCTCGATATTAAAAGTATTCTCTCCAAAATAGCTGGAAACCTTTTTATGGACCCCTTTTTTCTCCAAATCAATGCTTTTTACCCTGAATAATGCTTCCTGCCTTATCGCCATGTTATTCCCTTTCATATTTTATTTAAATGTAAATATTATAACACAAAAACGTTCACCTTGGTAAGCCATTTCCAAAATGAACGTCCGTGTTCTACTTTAATGTCCTGGCACTGCCTCGTGCTTTATTATTACACACATACAAGTAAAAACAACGCTATTTTGGTAACTATCCTATGGCTTCGTGGCCCCTTTCACCGGTCCTTATCCTGACACACTCTTCAAGGTCCAATACGAATATCTTGCCATCTCCTATATTGCCTGTCTTCGCGCCTTTCATGATCGCTGAAACGGCCGGTTCGACAAATTTTTCATTTACCGCTATCTCAAGCCGTACCTTTTTTAGCAGATTACCCGTTTCCTTCCTACCCCTGTATACCTGGGTTATTCCTTTCTGCCGTCCACAACCAAGGACATTAGAAACGGTTTTCAGGTATATTTCGTCTTTGTCAAGTTCCCGGAGAACGTCTTCCAGTTTGTGCGGTTGGATTATTGCTATGATCAGTTTCATTGCCCCTCCTTAATCTAATAATGTATATGCGGTCTCCTCATGCTGCGTTATATCCAGACCGATCACTTCTTCTTCATCTTCAACGTGCAAGCCCATAATAGCATCAAGCGCTTTTAACAATATGAACGTGACGGCGATCGAATAAGCCATTACCGCTATAACACCAGTTGATTGTATCATAAATTGACCCTGATTTCCAAAAAATAGGCCATTATTGCCGGCCGGATTTATTATCTTTTGTGCAAATAATCCTGTTGCCAGCGCCCCTACCGCTCCGCCTACGCCATGTACGCCGAAAGCATCGAGAGAATCGTCGTATGAGAATTTAAGCTTTATAATAGCTACAGCGGTATAGCAGAACAGCGCGGCAGCAATACCTATCAATATTGCCGATACAGGCGAAACAAATCCTGATGCCGGGGTTATCGTCGCGAGGCCCGCAACAGCGCCGGTGGCGCCTCCTAATAAAGTGGGTTTACCCGTAACCTTCCATTCTATCGCCATCCATGTAAGAGCTGCGGCTGAAGCCGCGGCATTAGTTGCCACGAACGCGTAAACAGCCAAACCGTTTGCGGCTAATGAACTGCCGGCATTAAATCCGAACCATCCAAACCAGAGCAAGCCTGCTCCTATTATTGTAAGGGGCAGGTTATGAGGCGGCATAGGCTCACGGCCATAACCGCGTCTTTTCCCGAGAAAGAAAGCGCATACCAGGGCAGAGATCCCTGACGAAACATGTACGACTATCCCGCCAGCGAAATCCAATATACCGCGATTTTTTAACCAGCCGCCGTCTCCCCAAACCCAATGGCAGACCGGGTCATATACTAGAGTAGCCCATAATAAGGTAAACACTACATATGTAGAAAACTTCATCCTTTCCGCGAACGCGCCTGTTATGAGCCCCGGAGTGATTACCGCAAACATCATCTGGTACGCCATAAATAGAAGATGCGGGATCGTTGCCGAATAAACGGGATTAGGCTCTATGCCAACCCCTTTAAGGCCCATCCATGCCAAGCTGCCGATCAAATGTCCCTTGTCGGGCCCAAAGCTCAGGCTGTATCCACACAGCATCCATTGTATGCTGATAAGGCACAAAACAAAAAATGACTGCATCATTGTCGCAAGAACATTTTTTCTTCTGACGAGGCCACCGTAAAAAAGCGCCAATCCCGGTATGGTCATCAGCATAACCAGCGCCGTCGATGTAAGTATCCAAGCCGTATCGCCGGAATTAATCATAAAGGATCCTCCTTTGTTCAATTGCGTAACTAACTGTGTAAAACATATGCAAAAAAAATGCGCTCATTTTGGTAAGATTTTTCCAATATGAACGCCTGTGTTCCATTTTGGGTCTATCAGCACCGCATTGTGCCTGCCACTGTTCTTACTACAAGTAAAAACAGCGGCAGGCTGGTAACCTATGTTCTATCCTATTGCTATCCCGTCTCTTTCACCGGTCCTTATCCTTACACATTCTGCAAGATCCAGTACGAATATCTTTCCATCGCCGATATTGCCTGTCCGTGCCCCTTTTGAGATGGCAGCAAGCGTTGGCTCGACAAATTTTTCATTTACAGCGATCTCGAGACGTACCTTCTTTAACAAGTTGCCGGTTTCTTTTTTGCCGCGATATATCTCGGTCTTACCTTTTTGTCTTCCGCAACCAAGCACATTAGTGACAGTCTTCAGATAAATTTCGGACTTATCCAATTCCTGGAGCACATCTTCAAGCTTATGCGGTTGGATCACAGCTATAACCAGTTTCATTGTCTCCTCCTTAATCCAGCAATGTGTACGCGCTCTCCTCATGCTGTGTTATATCAAGCCCTATGACCTCTTCCTCATCCTGCACTCTCAGGCCCATGACTGCATCAAGTACTTTGAGTAAGATAAATGTAACGGTCACAGCATATGCGATCGTAACGATAACACCCGTTGCCTGCGTAATAAATTGGCCGGGGTTGCCGAAAAATAGGCCGTTATTGCCCGCCGCATTTACTATTTTCTGCGCGAAAAGCCCCGTCGCTAACGCGCCCAGGGTCCCGCCTACGCCATGCACGCCGAAGGCGTCAAGGGAGTCATCATACCCGAATTTTAATTTTATTACAGCTACAGACGCATAGCAGACCATACCGACAAGAATACCTATAAGGATCGATGACAATGGCGTAACAAAACCTGCCGCGGGAGTGATCGCGACCAATCCTGCTACGGCGCCTGTCGCTCCGCCTAATATTGTCGGTTTACCTGTAATTTTCCATTCTATGATCATCCAGGTAAGCGCCGCTGCGGCTGCGGCAGTATTAGTGGCAATGAATGCCGCGACTGCGAGTTCATTTGCCCCTAAAGCGCTTCCGGCATTAAATCCAAACCAGCCGAACCAAAGCAGCGCCGCTCCTATTAAACACAAAGGAAGGTTATGCGGAGACATCGGTTCATGGCCGTACCCTCTTCTTTTTCCAATATAGAGCGCGCACACCAACGCTGAAATACCTGAAGAAACATGGACAACCGTACCGCCCGCGAAATCCAACGCGCCTAGATTTCTTAACCACCCACCCGCCCCCCAAACCCAATGGCAGACCGGGTCATAAACAAGAGTTGCCCACAATAATGTAAATACGCAGTAGGTTGAAAACTTCATCCTCTCCGCGAAAGCGCCTGTTATCAAGCCGGGAGTAATAACAGCGAACATCATCTGGTATGCCATGAACAAAAGATGCGGGATCGTTGACGCATAATCAGGGTTTGGCGCCATACCGACACCTTTTAACCCTATCCACGCAAAGCTGCCGATAAGGTGGCCCTTATCAGGTCCAAAAGCCAGGCTGTATCCGAAAAGCACCCACTGTATGCTTATAAGGCACAGCACAAAAAAAGATTGCATTATGGTAGCCAGGACATTTTTACGCCTTACCAACCCTCCATAGAATAACGCGAGCCCCGGAAATGTCATCAGCATGACAAGCGCGGTTGACATCAGAACCCATGCGGTGTCGCCAGAATTGATCATAGCCAACTCCTCCTTTATAATATGCCCAATTTTTCCCTTACTACTTTTGCGTATACTTTATTTATATGGCCTGTCTTAAGCCATCTTTCCAGCGTAGATATATGAATATCCAGCCTTTTTGAAAGGTCGTGCAGCGTATATTTGTTCTCATCCTTTAACCTTTGAAGTTTCATGATAAGATCTGTGTCTATCATCTAGATCGCTATCTCCCCTTTTTCTCCGGTACGTATACGCACCACGTCTTCTATGTTAGAAATAAATATCTTTCCGTCGCCGATATCGCCTGTCTTAGCCTCGTTCAGTATGGTTTTTACTATACGATCAAGGTCCTTATCCTTAACAATAACTTCGATCTTTATTTTCGGCAGCAATTCTAACCTGTATTTTTCGCCTCTCCATTGCTGTACTACCCCTTTCTGTTTTCCATGCCCTTCGATCTCACTTATCATTAATCCGCCGCAGCCCGCTTTTTCCAGGGCATTGCGGACAACATCAAGTTTTTCAGGACGGACTATAGCTTCTATTTTTTTCATATAACTACCTCCTTGTAAGGCTGCACAAATGATAACTAAGAATTATCACTATTTATCCCTGAGAATGAATAAGAAGGCTTGCGGCTAATGAATTCCGGATAAGCCGAGTTACCATGTTCGCCGATGTCCAACCCTTCTATCTCTTCCTGTAGGCTTACCCTGAGACCCATCACGTATTTTATAACTGTCCACGTTACCATTGATATTGTGAAAACAAACATTCCTGTCGCAAGGACACCGCTGACCTGTGCCATAAGCAGCTTTGTCCCTCCGCCAAAAAATACCCCGTTCCCGGTAGCCGTACCGGTAATTTTGTCTTGAGCAAAAAGCCCGACACATAAGGTGCCAAACACGCCATTGACTAAATGAACGGACAAGGCGCCTACCGGGTCGTCTAATTTTAGCCTGTCAAACCCGATAACTGCCAATACCACAAGGATGCCAGCGACCAGGCCGATCAAAATAGAGCTGGTAACGCTGACAAAGGCGCATGGAGCTGTTATTGCCACTAATCCCGCGAGGCAGCCGTTCAATGTCATGCCAAGATCGGGCTTACCTAATAATATCCATGATATTATGGTCGCGCTTAATATAGCGGCCGCTGCGGCCGTATTTGTTGTTATGGCAACATGCGCTATGGCTACGGGATCGGCTGCCATCGTAGATCCAGGGTTAAAACCGAACCATCCAAGCCATAGGACGAACGTTCCTATCGTTGCTATAGGTATGTTATGCCCGGGGATCGGATTTATTTTTCCATTTGCAGAATATTTTCCGAATCTTGGGCCAAGGATCATAACTCCAGCCAGCGCCGCCCACCCGCCGACAGAGTGCACAACAGTAGAACCGGCAAAGTCGAACATGCCCAATTTGGACAGAAAACCGCCGCCCCATATCCAGTGCCCTACTATAGGATAGATAAACATGGTCATGATAAACGAAAATACGATGAATGAAGCGTACTTTATCCTTTCCGCAACCGCGCCTGAAACGATAGTGGCCGCAGTACCGGCAAATACGAGTTGAAAGAAAAATTTTGCCATCAAAGGAACTCCGGTCCATGATAGGGCGGAGTAAACCCCCTTGTAAGCCTCCCCGGTAGCCGGGGAATTATCCGCTCCGCCAAGGAAAAACAAGCCTTTCAAGCCTATAAAGGGATTTCCGTCACCAAACATCAGGCCGTAACCAAGAGCCAGAAATCCTATAGAGGCTACCGCGAATACTACAAAATTTTTCGATAGGATGTTTACGCAGTTCTTAACTCTCGCAAAACCGGCCTCGACCATCGCGAATCCCATATTCATAAAAAAGACGAGCATCGCTGTAATTAAAACCCATAACGTATCAAGAACAATTTTTGTATCCATAGAACCGCCTCCTTTGCCTATTGTTAAAACTTGTAAATGATCTCCGCCATGAGGGTGCTTTGATTATTAGCGGTCGTCTTATCCTTGAAGAACACCTGATCGCTGGCCTTGTCATATCTATACTCCAATCTTGCGATCATATTTTTAAATACCTTGAACTCACTTGTAAATGTATATTCAAATAGTCCGAGATGGTCTATCCCTCCATTATTCACAAACACGCCTGTTCTTACGCCTTGCGCATCATAGAAGTATTCGGCTCTTGCGGCCAAGGACCACCAGTCGTATATGTCGTACTTAGCATATACGGCAAGCCCCTGCCACGACGCATCCTTGTCATCCAACCCGGTAGCCGTTGCTGTATCTCCGCTGCTGGGCAGATACATAGCGCCGTTCTTTTCCCATCCATAGTCATAGTTTGCCTTTAAAGCCAATTTGTCCGTAGCCTGGTAACTAACCACGATATCTATAAGATTCCTGAAATCGTTGTTAGAATCGAACCTTTCGGGCCCAAACATACCGTTTATAGTAAATGCCAGCTTATCAGTCGGATAATAATTGATCTCTGCCTCAACGCTCTTACCTCTATTATTATCAACCGCGTTATCCCACCCGTTTACTATACCTATATATCCGTCAACCGGGATATTTTCAAACGGCTTCCAGTATACCTTTACACCTGTGTGCGTGAACGGTATGGCATAAGTAAAAAGAAAAGATCTTGAGAAGTTCCAGTTGTATGGAGACTCAATGACTTCAGCTCCGTGCATAGTAACATATTTACCGGCGTATATTTTGAGATCGTTCATAAAAGGCAGAGTTAATGGGACATAGAGCTGTGCGAATGCCTCTTCCAGGTCAAATTCATCCCCTGCGTTCCCCAGGCCATTCGCATGAATGAATTTTGCGTCATTGCCCGCGTCAAGCTTAACCCTGAATCCGATAGGCGAATCTTTGCTTACCGGCTTTTCGAGGCTCAGCTGTGCCATGTTAAGTAAAAATCCGTTCGCATCATTATCGAATAATCTAAGGTTATTTGTCCTCGGGTTTGGCGCGACCGGCGTATTGGTATTGAACGTGTAGGATGTGTCAACGTAGCCGTGGACTTCGATCCCTTTAGCGATGGCAGTTATGGCTTGTGGTATACCGGTTTCTATCGATGGCTTTTCCGCCGTCACTGGCCCGGCTTCCTTCTCCTGCAATCTTGACTCCAAGGCGATCAGCCTGTCTTTCAATGCCGCAACCTCAGCCTTTAGATCGCCGATCTCATCGGCATGCAGATAAGGGCATTGCGAATATATAAGTAAAAATGCCAATATTAATGAGGCGCCCACTTTAATTAATCTCATACTCCCCCCGTTTTTATAAAATAAAAAAGCGTCTTTTAATCCACTTGGAATGAAAAGACGCCTCCGTCTTAAAATAAATAAGCGTTCTCTTACGGAGAACGCCTTTGTCTATTAACACTTCTATGTGTTTTGGTACCATGTATACAAGTAAAAATCTTTTAATTTTGGTAACCTCCTCCGATCTCTTTTTCCAGGCATCTGCATTTTTTCTGTATTTTATGCCTTAATTTTACTACCGCAACATGCGAAATGCCCAGTCTTACCCCTATTTCTCTTGTGGTAAGGCCGGTCATGAACATCTCTATGACTTCTAGTTCGCGTTTCTCAAGCCCGATTCTGCCAAGCTCTTCAGATAATGTCTCTTTCTCCGCCAGTTCTGCCGGAGATCTGCCATCTGCCGGGATGACCTCCCCCAGCATGGTCCCGTCATCATCTATAGGGTTTTCCAGGCTTAAGGTCTTTGTTTTATCCATGGCCACCCTTATATAATTCTTTAAGTGGTAGTAACACCCCTGCAGTATATAGCTGTCCGTCTTGTCACAAAGCTTTCCTTCCCGGAACCGGGCCCACAGGTGGATAAGCGCTTCCTGGCACAGGTCGTCATCGTTAAAGAACGCGAAATGGCCGTTCAGCTTATGAGTTATCCTCTTTAGCGTAGGTGTAAGCCTTGCAATTATCTGTTCAAAGTTATTTTTCATAAAAAAATAGCCCTCTGGATGCTTGTCACCGCATCTAAAGGGCTTCCTTGCGCCTTATTTGTATTGTCTCGTCAGCGAGACAGTTATTTAGTACTCTTTATACCTGTTCGTGATCGGCATTCTCCTGTCCTTGCCGAACGCCCTGGGCGTTATCCTGATGCCCGGAGGCGATTGCCTTCTTTTGTATTCGCTTTTATCCACCATGGCCACTACCTTCAGGACGTCTTCTTTATTGCAGCCCACGGATATCATCTTTTTAATATCGCGGTCATCTTCTACATAAGCCTTGAGTATCGGGTCAAGTTTAGCATAGACGGGCAGGCTGTCACTGTCTTTCTGGTCCGGCTTCAGCTCCGCCGTAGGCTCTTTCGTGAGGACATTATCCGGTATTACGTGTACAATGGAGTTCCTGTACCTTGCCAGTTTATATACAAGGGTTTTCGGCACGTCCTTTATCACGGCGAATCCGCCTGCCATGTCTCCATAAAGCGTGGCATATCCGGTGCTCATTTCGGATTTATTGCCCGTTGTAAGCACCAGCCAGCCGAATTTGTTGGACAGGGCCATCAATATATTGCCTCTTATGCGCGCCTGCAGGTTCTCTTCCGCTATATTTTTTTCAGTGCCTGCGAATAATGACGCTAATGTAAGAAGGTATAGCTTATATATAGGTTCGATCGCTATTACCTCATATTTTATGCCCAGATTTAAAGCAATCTGTTTTGCGTCATGCGCCGATTCGTCTGAGGAATAACGTGAAGGCATAAATACGCCTACCACATTATCCTTACCAAGGACGTCTACTGCCAGCGCAGCGACGATAGCGGAATCTATGCCGCCGCTTAAACCGATCACGACCTTTTTGAAGCCGTTTTTATTTATATAATCCTTTAGTCCCAGCAAAAGCGCCCTGTATACTTCTTCTGAATTTTCCAGCACGGGCGCGATCTTGTTTTTTAACCGTGCGTGTTTCTTTAGCAAGCGCCTATCGATGGTCAATAGCTCTTTACCGGTTTTTTTACGAGCAGAGCTTAATGCAATATCCGTGATCAGCATGTCTTCTTCGAATGCAGCAGCCCGTGAGATCACCCTGCCGCTGGCGTTTACTACCATGCTTCGTCCGTCAAATATAAGCTCGTCCTGGCCTCCTACCAGGTTCGTATAAGAAATAAAGACCTTGTTTTCCCTTGCGGCTTTTTGTATGATCCGCTCCCTCTCTTTTATTTTACCTATATGATAAGGAGAAGAGTTAATGGTTAATATTACCTGCGCCCCTGCCTGCGCGCTTACTTTTACCGGGCCGTCTTTCTGCCATAAGTCTTCACATATATTGATCCCGAAGACTATATCGTCTACCTTGAAAATAAAAGGTGATTTGCCGGGCCTGAAGTACCGTACTTCATCGAACACCCCGTAATTAGGCAGAAGGATCTTATGGTATGCGCCAAGCACTTTACCTTTATACATGACCGCGGCGGCGTTATATACGCCGGAACTTTTTTTATCCGCAAAACCGGCTATCACTATGATGTCCCCCACGGATCTCGCCAGGCCCTTCAGGATCTCCATGTTGCGCTCGATAAAATGTTGCTTGAGGAGAAGGTCTTCCGGGGGATATCCGGTTATGGCAAGCTCCGGGAACGATACTATGTCCGCGCCGGCCTTTTGGGCCTTCTCTATATAGTCAGTTATCTTGCCGGCATTGAAATACAGGTCACCTACGGTGCAATTGACCTGCGCCAAGGCCAGCCTGATGTATTTTTCCATTTGTTCACCTTATATTAATAAAAAAGCGTCCTTCCCTCTACATCAGGATAAGGACGTCACGGTCCGTCTTAAAACAAAAAATCTTTTGGCTACCGCGCCAAAAGACATCATTGTCTGTGAACATATATAGTATAGCATAATTAAAAGACTTGTCAATGAATATATTCCCGCTTTTTTGATATCTAACTACTTCTTCATCGAATCTATGAGGATTATCGCCTCTGCAATATCGCGCATGGAACGCCTTGTGTCCATGCTTTGTTTCTGTATCTTTTTGAATGCTTCATCCTCAGAAAGGCCGTGCTGCCTCATTAGTATGCCCTTCGCCTTTTCTACCAGTTTCCTTGTCTCAAGCTCGCCCTGTATTATCTTGGTCTTTACCATCAGTTCCGCATTTTCGATCACTATAGCAGCCTGGTTCGCAACCGATGTGAGGATATCTATCTCTTCTTTTGTAAATTTATGGGGTTTCGAAGTGTAATTGTTCAATACCCCTATAACTCTTCCTTTGACCGAAAGCGGAACGGAGAGAAGGCTTCTTAAGCCTTCTTTTCTAGCTATGTCCTTATACTTATATTCAGGTTCCTTGGAAATGTCGTAAACGGACAGAGGCTTGTTTTCCAGGGCTACCTTGCCCGCTATGCCTTCACCTATATTGAGAGGGGGTTTTTTATTGTAAAGATCGCTCATGGATTGGGTGGCCTTAAGTACGAGTGTCTTTGTTTTTTCGTCTATAAGGCTCAAAGAACATATCTTTGAGTTCATTGTTTCCGCGGTTACGTTAACGATAAGCTTCAGGATGTCCTCAAGGTAAAGGTTGGATATTATCATCTTGCTTACCTTGGATATTGCCTCCAGCTGTTTTGCGTGTGAAGCGCCTTTACTTGCTTTTTTTGCCATAAGTCCTATTTCTCTTTCCCTTGTTTAGGTGTTATGTTGGTCCCCATAAATTTCGTGTCCGCTGGTTCCGGCATTTCCTGTATCCAGCCATTATTTAACTCCAATCGATGGGCTTCGTCAACAACATTCTGATACTCCTCTTTTGTTATGCCGCTGGATAACTCCTTAAAATTATAAGACTTGAAGGTCGGATAATACTGGCTCATGACGCTAATATAGGTATTTTTAGATATTTCTTCCTTAATGAACCTAAGGCTTTCTACCGTGCCCGAAATGCCTCCCGGCAGCGCAAGGAGCCTTACGATCAGGCCTTTTATCGCTATCCCCTTCTTGTCCAACTCAAGGTCCCCGGCTTGCCTGTGCATCTCTTTAAGGCACCGCCTGTTGTGTTCGACGTAATCCGGCGCATCCGAATAAGCCGCGGCGTTTTTATTATCCGAGTAGCGCATGTCAGGCATATAAACGTCAATTATCCCATCAAGCATTTTTATGGTCTCCAGGGAATCATATCCGCTGGTATTATAAACTATTGGTATGTCCAAGCCTCTTTCAGTTGCCTGGCCGAGCGCAGCGGTTATCTGCGGGACAAAATGCGTAGGGCTTACAAGATTTATGTTATGGCATCCCTTTTTCTGCAGCTCAAGCATTATGGCCGCAAGCCTTTCTATGGATACCATTTCTCCGTTGTCGAGTTGGCTGAAAATGTAATTCTGGCAATATACGCATTTCATATTGCAGTGCGTAAAGAATATGGTGCCGGAGCCTTTTGTGCCCGATAACGCCGGTTCCTCTCCGCGATGGACTATATAGCTGTATATGACCGGGTTGAGCGGCGCCCTGCAGTAGCCCGTCTTACCGCCGGCCCTGTTAGCTCCGCAGCGGCGCGGGCATATAACGCATTTTTCCATTGAATTTTTAAATAGATCGACAGCGGTACGGATCTTGTTTGACCGGTTATTTGTATCCATGGCAGGACTTTTGCCTCGAGAAATATTCTTCCTTTGATTTTAAGGGTCTGACCTATTGGTTATGTTTTTATCTATAAAATCTATTATGGCTTTTTCCTTGTCCGGCGTAAGCTGGACAAAAGCCGCTCCCATGCCGGGAAAATAGTGCGGCTGCAGTTCTTTGTCGGCAAGCCATATGACCCTTACGGTAGCGTCTATGAATTTGATCTTACCGGGAAGGTTAAGCTCTATTTCCATCTGGCTGTTTATAGGGAACGTATATTTAGAGAATATATACAAGCCGGCGGCGCTAAGATTCAGTATTTCCCCGTCGAAAACCTTCGGGTGCCGCTGGCTGCCGCCTACCAGCCAGTACTTTACGGCAAGGTTTATGTCCAGCCGTTTGAACCTGCGCCTTAAAGGAGGCACTGACGCATCTGCTTCATAAAAACTCTTTACGGCCGACTCCTCATCGTAATATACCTCGAATACATTTTCCAGCTTGACCATCTTAAAAAGTTCTATTATCTGCGGGGCAACGTGGAGAAATTTAAGCTTTCCCTTGTGGTTCAATATGTTCTTATAAATAATTGCGAGAACGGAAAGGCCGCTGTAATCGACCATGTTCACGTTCTCGAAATTGATGATGAAGTTTATCTTCCCGGAATTGACAAAATATCCTATCGATTCGATGATATCGGAAGAATTGATATCTATGTTGCCATCGATATCCATGATGGTTATGTTGCCGCTTTCCCTGAATCTTAAAGGCATTGCCGTATATCCCCGGGTACCAGGATCATTGACGGAAGAAAAATGTATTTACGCCTCTTCCCATCCTGTTAACATCCTTGCCGACTCCGGAAACAGTCTCTCCGCAGCCCATCAATGATAACATTGTGCTGATTAACAATAAAAATAATACCATTTTTTTCATTTTGTTTCTCCTTCATTCATCGCATATACCTTCTGGGATCCTGGGGGTTCCCGTTCTTACGTATTTCAAAATGAAGATGAGGCTGCATCGCTTTCGAGGCAGCGTTGCCCGTTTTTCCGACGTAGCCTATCAGGTCGCCGCGTTTCACGTGCTGGACAGGCTTGATCGCCCACTCAGATAAGTGCCCATAGTAGGTTTGGTACCCGCCGGGATGGTATATCATAACGTATTTCCCATAACCTGTCGGGACTTCCGCCTTGAACGCCATGCCGCTTTTTGCCGCATAAACCGGGGTTCCTACGGGAGCAAGTATGTCTATGCCGCTATGTGAACGGCCATTACGTCTTTTAGACCCGAATTCCCCGTCTCCATGCGAGTCGTTGCGCACTATAATATTAGCGGACCGGGTGTGTATTGGCCGGATAAAATAAGGCTCTCTTATGTTGAATACTATCAATGATACCGGCTTATAGGCCAATATCGTAGCCGTTGTTGATATGACAATGGTTGTCAGGACAATGATCAAGTCTTTTTTCATGATACTCTTTATATTACAGAAGAAGCCATACTTCCAATAACCTTAGAAAATATGGCTTCTTCAGGTGTGTGTCGATCTATTTAGTAGCAGTCTGCGCTGTCTGCGCGGGCTCCTGGGCTTTTTCTTTTAATGCTTCGGACGGTACCTTTATCGTACCTTCGCCGGCTTTTACGACTGTTTCAGTAGTCCCTGCTATTGGTTCGGTTATCAGCTCTTTTGTCTTCGCCACATCTCCGGTTGTGACTTCTCCGACCCTTTTAACCGTATTGCTTACGACGCTTGCGCTGTTCTTTGTGGTATCCGCTACGACAGAGGCCGATTCTTCAGTTACTTTTGCAGGATATCCCAACAGGTTTTTCCAGAAATTCTTCACCTTTGTCCCGAAAGTTTCTTTCTCGGCTGCCATAGATGCTGAGGCAAACAGGATAGAAACAGCCAGCATGACGGCAAGCGCTACAAATACTCTTCGTTTCATGCAACCCTCCTTTTTAGTTACCTTCAATAAGACACTATATACCATAATTTCCTGATTTTCAAGCAAAAACGACCGGCCGCTATTTCAATAAAGACATTACTATCTGGTTTACCAGTTTGCCGTCGGCCTTTCCTTTTACTTTTTCCATTACGGCCTTCATCGCTTTTCCGGTATCTGCCTTAGAGGTGATCCCCATCTCCTGGATCACGGCCTTAACGACCGGAAGCAGCTCGCTTTCGCCCATCTGGGCAGGGACATATTTCTGTAGTATGTCCAATTCGGCCTTTTCTTTATCTACCAGGTCCATCCTGTTGCCTTTTTCGAACTGCGCAATGGATTCCCTGTGCTCCTTTATCATTCTCTGGATAACCGATATGATGTCCGGATCTTCCAGTTTGTTGACTTTCTTTAATATCTCAGTATTCTTTACCGCTGCCAAAAGCATGCGCATAACGGATAATCTCAAGCTATCCTTATTTCGCATGGAATCTTTTATTTCGGAATCGATCGTCTGGTATAAGTCCATCGCAACTCCTGTCCTTATGAAAAAAACACTCCCTTCAAATCACCTTTATTTGAGGAAAAGAGAGATTCTAAGATCTAAACTACTTTTTAGGAAGGAAATCGGCCTTAAATCTTTACAACTTTGGTCGCCTGATCGCCTTTAGGGCCTTGAACGATTTCGAACTGGACCTTGTCGCCTTCCTTAAGGCTTTTGAAACCTTCGCCTTCAATTGCGGAATGATGAACAAAGACATCCTTACCTGTATCAGCAACTATGAATCCAAAACCCTTCTTATCGTTGAACCACTTTACTGTTCCCTGTGCCATTACTCTTTTCACCCCCTTTTTATAAAAAAACCATTTAAGGCTTATTGAGGATCAGCCCTAAATGGCGCTTGTGTTATTAATATTGGTTATTATGCACTAAATACTCACTTAAACTATATGTAAAGTATATATCATAATTTACGTATTGTCAAGCGGTTAGAGAAAAATAGCTTTTTTATGGGGCTAAGGTAGTCTACTATGAGCTTTCCCAGTAAATGATCTACCTCGTGCTGGATCACACGCGCCAAAAGGCCTTCAGCGGTCATGGTCATGGCTTCGCCTTTTTCATTCAGGTACTCGACGGTTATCTTTTTGGCCCTTTTTACCTTTATAACCGCTTCCGGAACGCTAAGACATCCTTCTTCCAGCGCTTCACAGCCTTCTTTTTTGATTATAACGGGATTTGCCAGCTTCATAAGGCCATCACCTATATCAACTACAACAAGCTGTTTATCTATTCCTACCTGGCAGGCGGCAAGGCCTACGCCGCCTTTTACGTACATGGTTTCCGCCATTTCATCCAATATCCTCTTTTCTTCATCGGATATCTTAAGGACTTTAAGGGCTTTCTTTCTGAGGGAGACATTTGGAAGGCAGACTATATCCATGATCATTTCCGTGCTTATTTTACGCTTTTTATGTGGTTTTTATTATCAACCTTGACCGCTATAAGCTTGAGCTTTTTGGCGTCTTTGTCGCTAACAAGGCAATTCGATAAGATTATAACGATCTCCCCTACTTTCCCAAGATGGGCAGCTGCGCCATACAGGCCTATGACGCCTGATCCCGCAGCTTCTTCTATAGCATATGTTTCGAAGCGCGAGCCGTTATCCACGTTGACAACCTGGACTATTTCTCCGGGGTATATATTTGCGGCTTTAAGCAGGGTCTTGTCTATGCCGATGCTCCCTTCGTAATGAAGGTCGATCTTTGTTATCCTTGCCCTGTGTATTTTGGATTTACACATTAATCTTGTCATATGCATTTTATGTCGTGCCGTTTTAAACTATAACTCGTCTATGTCTGTCAGGTAATTTCCGTCAAAATATAGTTTTCTTGCCTGTGAAAGATAATCTGCGTCTATAGGCAGCCCCGTCTGGGCGCGGTAGACCCATAGCTCCCGCGGGTCTTTCCACCTCTTTGCGTCTTCAACTGTGCGTATTTCGTCCGGTTTGCCCCATTTTGATTCCACTTGATGCTTTGTCATGCCTATCTTCAGGTCTGTTTTGCCTAAAGGATACTTTAAGACCTCATCCGGTTTGGGAACGGCCTCTATGAGAGTGCATCCATAAGCCGTCACAGCAAACGCAGCAATGATAAGGAACAATTTAAGAGGACTGTTAAGCATCTTTGCTCTCCTTTGGTAGATTATAAATAATGTCGCATAAAAATTTCAGGAACGTATTTTTATTATCCTCTTCGATCTCAGTGAATTCCACGCCTACATCGTAAGGGGCCTTATCTTCAAGGCTGAGTTTTTTCTTCCATACGACCTTACCCTTTGCGTGAACAGGGTTATGAGCTCCGGATATGTCCAGGCTGAAGGCTATAATGCAGTCCACCTTCAGTTCCTTTGCGTGGGATTCGAATCTCAATCCATCGGCAGATATATCTTTTGTAATGGCTTTATAAACGCCTTCGGCGCCCTGGATGGTATATTCCAGGGATATAGGCGTCCTAAGCCTTATATACCTTCTTCTCTCTATCAGCCGGTCATTGATCTTCATATGGATAAGTTATAAAAACGTTGATTAGGAATAATAACACATAACACCTTCTGCGTCAACAACCTTCATCATAAAAACAGGGCTATTCGTTTTGGAACAAATAGCCCTGCTTAATGTTAAAAATACTATATTATTTTGTAGCCTTCGCTGTGGCTGGCTCCATAAGAGGCTCCGCGCTTACCGGGCTCTTTTCATAGTCAGGTATCGGGAAAGTGACTAAATCGACCGCTCCGGAGATAGTTCTCGGGAACGCCTTTTTAAATCCATCCCATGCCCCTACGGTTAAGCCTAAAGCCGCGTTCTTTGTATCGTTGGTCGTGTTATATATAGAGAGCGGTATGTCGGTCCAACCTAGACAAAGATTTTTCAATCCTCTTCCGGCTTTACTCATCGCTCCGCCGACCATATCCTTACAGCCGCTAGCTTCAGCCGCGTACGATATTCCTGCAAAAGACAATGCCAATAGAATTATAATTGCTACACAAAATAACTTTTTCATTTATTCACCTCCTTTTTAGGTTTATTTATTTAGCGAGTATATCATATGTTTGCTGTAAAGTCAAATCTATCTGAGCTACTCCTTCCAGCCATTTTAATGTCGCATCAAGGATCGCAGGATCTGTCTCATAATATAGCATGTGTGCCCCATCATTTATTAATTTACCCATGAAATGGCCTAAGTACCCATAATATATCAACTTATGATTTTTATTCCCGCTGTCTTCCAGGGCCTTGTCAAGATTCGCCGCATCTTCGGCTGGGATAAGTTCATCATCGTTTCCATGCAATATAAGGACCGGGCATTCGACCTTCCTTATGATATCTATAGGGTTTTCTTCAAGGCTATCCTTCAATTTTTTCACAAAACATCTTGTCCTTAATATGGAGATCCAGTTTCTCCTCGAATTTTTAACCTTCTCTATTGTCTCCATGCGGGATTTAATCGCCAATTTGAGGTATTGTTCATCCCATTTGTACTTAACCGCCATTTCATTAAGATTGTCAAAATTCAGGTCTGTTTGGCCGGCCAGGGTTATCAGAGGAGCCATAAGAACTAAGGATTTGACGTTTTTATCTTCAGCAGCTATTTTAGCCGCATAAAAAGCGCCTTTGTCGTGTCCTACAATGCTTATCTGTCCTGCATCTATGTCTTTCCTGCTGGAAAGGTAAGCCAGCGCGGCCTTTGCGTCGTTGAACCCCTCTTCATCAGTAACAGACCTATTGTCTCCCCCGCTTGCTCCTATACCGCGTCCGTCAAAACGTAAGGTTAAAAATCCGTTTTTTGAGAGCTTATCGGCAATGTAAACAAATAATCCTTTTTCATCGCGGTCACAATCTTCGCATCCACCCAGCAATAGCACCGCGGGATGCGCCCCTTCCTTCTTTGGCGCAGTCACTGTTCCTGCAATGCTTATTTTTTTATTGTTAAACTTTACCTCTTCTTCGGTATAATCATCCGGTTTAAAAGAGAACCTTCCGGCCTTATTAATATTTTTTGGAACGAATGTCCGGATTATTTTGATGTTCTTTTCAGGGAACTCTATGCTGACAAGGCTCCTGCCTGTTTTTGTCACATACAGGATACCTTGGGGGAGATTTTTCATTCTTACCAGCAGGCATTCTACTTTTGTTTTCCTCTTACCTACCTTGATATATTCGTCCCTGATCGAAGTCAGGGTGAGCCGCCTCTTCATAGGAGGCAGGAGCGGAGAATAGCTTGTTATGACGTTAAATGCCTGGGCCCGGCCGATCGAAAAGTCATAATTTTCCAATATCGGCAAATATGTCATAGGGGAATGCTCTTCAAACACGTAGATCTTGCGCCTGACGGGGAGTTTTTCCAGATATGCGAACTCCGAGGAGGCCGTGCCGACAAAAGAGATGTTCTCATCGTTCTTCTCGATAAACACCTTTTTTACGTCCCCGCCCCCGGTCTCTTCCCGCAGGTAATTTATAAGGCCATATTTCCTGTCCAGCTCCAGGCGCGATCTTCTTTCTGTCAGGAGCGGCATGAACGGCATCGATGCCTGGGATTTATACAGCAGGTTCTCATCGGTAACGAATTTGTCGACTTTTATTGTCCCTATATCGTGGTTGGAAAGGCTGACCGTAAAATAGTATTGCCGGTGCTTCTCTTTATCAAGGTAAAATAGCGAGGCTATGAATAGCAGGACGCTTGCTACCAGGATCACGAATACCGTAATATAAACTTTTCTCATATTTAAAAATCCAATGACGCTGCGTCAGCGGTAAGCTTGCCGGACCATCTTCCAAAATTTTTCCTGGGCTTCTCCCCTTCTCTCAATTCAAGGAATATTTCGGTCGGGCAGTTAGATATTATTTTTTTGAACGCGAACGATCCATTGGATCTTAATACGGTCCTGGCAGAGGACAATATGTATGGTATTGCGACATGCGGAAGAGGCTGTGTCCCGATAGACGGTTCCTGGGGGTGGAGCTCTGTTTCATAGATAACGGCATTATCCTTATCCATGAAGCGGACCTTTATGGAAAGGTCCAATATATCCTTGGGGCCCTTATTGGTCACAACGCCTTCTATGATTGGTTTCCCTTTAAGCGCTCCGGTGTTCTCTATCCTTGCATCGACTTTTTCTATGGCCACATACTTTGAATAAACCTTGGCTTTGGTCTTGCCCAGGAGGTCCTGGTAGCGCCTCTTAAATTCATCGGCCTTAAATTCAAGATAGATAAAATAACCTACAAGCGTAAGAACGAGCACGAGCGCCAATACCAGGCTCGAAACCAACGCGACAATAAGGCTCTTTTTCTTTATAAGCATTATTCTGTCCTGTTCTTCAGTTCGCTTTTGTAAAGTTCTCTTATATAGTTGAATATGGAAATGTATGCATCTGTCTTATAATCCGGGTAC